>JAFZFQ010000061.1 GCA_017555825.1 Bacteroidaceae bacterium
ACCGTCAAATTCAGAAATAAGTTCATTGACACTCTTTTTCCCGAGTTTCGAGAATTTTCCTTCAACACTATTCAATATTCATTGTGATAGGTCAACGGCACTCTCATTTCGGTTCCCTGAACCTATGAGAATAGCCATGAGCTCAGCATCCGTAAGGGTACGGATGCCGTGTGTCATCATCTTTTCGCGAGGGCGATCTTCAAGTGCCCAGTCGGTTATTGCAAGCTTGTTTTTCATTGTTTGTTTACTCCTCGCTATACCACTTTGAGTACATTAGGTAGTTTTTAGCAATCTTTTGATTTATCTCTTTTGATTGTTCTAAATCAACCATCTTTATGAATTTTGCAGGAGCACCACCCCATAGCTCTCCTGGTTTTATTATGGTTTTGCTTAATACTACCGACCCTGCTGCAACAATGGCTCCTTCGCCTACAACTGCGTGGTCTAATACCACTGCTCCCATTCCTATCAAAGCTCCGTCGCAAATGTCTGCACCGTGAATGGTTACGTTGTGTCCTATTGATACGTCGTTTCCTATGCTTATGGTTGATTTCTCATATAGTGTGTGTAGCACGGAGCCGTCTTGTATGTTTACTCTGTTGCCAATGCGAATTGAGTTTACATCGCCACGCAATACAGTGTTAAACCATATACTGCACTCGTCACCTATTACTACATCGCCAACTATTGTTGCGTTTTCTGATAGATAACAATCTTTGCCTATTTGAGGGGTGAAACCTCTTACCTCTTTAATTAGTGCCATATTACATTATTATTTTGTTATTGGGGCGCATCTCGCTTTTAACCACTCGTTTTGTGAACAATCAAGCATTGGAGATAGAGTTTCGTAAACTCGTTTATGGTATTGGTTCAGCCATTCAATCTCTGTCTCTGTCATTATTGCTGTCTCAATGGCGCGAGTGTCTATTGGACACAGGGTGAGGGTTTCAAATTCATAGAATTTACCAAAATCGGTTTCGCGTTTTTCAACTGTTAGAATTATATTTTCGGTTCTGATTCCGAATTGGTTGCTTAAATATACTCCGGGTTCGTTTGAGGTCATCATGCCTGGCATAAGAGGGGTTGGATTTTCTTCAAGACGAATATTTTGTGGACCCTCGTGAACGTTAAGAAAGTGACCGATGCCGTGTCCTGTTCCGTGCATATATGTGTAGCCCTCTTTCCATAGAGCAATTCTTGCTAAGGCATCTATTTGTGCTCCACGTGTTCCTTGTGGGAATTGTGCTTGTGCTATTGCTATGTGCCCTTTAAGTACGAGAGTGAAGCATTTTTTCTCCTCATCGGTAAGTTCTCCTAATGGAATGGTGCGTGTAATGTCTGTTGTTCCGTCGAGATATTGACCTCCGCTATCTATCAAAACAAAACCTTTTGGTTGTAGCTTTGCATCGCTCTCTTCTGTTGCTCGGTAGTGAACTATGGCTCCGTGTCCTTCGTATCCTGCAATTGTTCCAAAACTTTCTCCAACAAACATGGGTTGTTCGGCACGGAACGAACGTAGCTTTTCGGCAATTGATATTTCGCTCATCTCAATTTTGCCTATATTTGTGTCTAACCAATATAGGAAGTTGGTCATGGCAACACCGTCACGAATAAGGGCGTTACGTGTACCTTCAATCTCAATATTGTTTTTTACGCTCTTCATCATTGCAATGGGAGATGTTGCTGCAACCAAGATACCTTTTTCGCAAAGAGTATTGCAAAGACGATAGTTTACTCTTGCAGGATCGGCTAATACTTTTGTGTTGCTATCTAATGAGAGTAAGAAGTTCTCTATCTCGCTGTATGGCATTATCTCTATTTCGTTTTCATTGAAATACTCCACAACGTTGTTTGGTAGTTTGCATTTTTCAATGAATATAACCTTTTTCTCTTCCGAGAGGTAGGCGTATGCAACCACTACAGGGTTGAACTTAACATCACAGCCTCTTATATTGAAAGTCCATGCAATATCGTCCAAAGCACTTAATAGTATAGCGTTTGCTCCATTATTTTTGATTGCTTCTAAAGTTCTATTATATTTACTTGAGAATGGTTCGCCTGCATATTCTATCTCGTGTACGAAAATTTCATTTTCTGGAATAGAGGGTCTTGCATCCCATAATTTGGCAATGGGGTCGAAATTGAATTTTAGGTTTACATTGTTTTGAGCAAAGAGGGCTTTCATTTTCAAACCTTCGTTGTATGAAAATGAGGTGTCATCTGCTGCTATTACGCCACCTTTGCCAGCTTGAGTACAAACCCACTCGTTTAAAGATGTGGTTTCGGGTAGGCCATCTTTATAGAATGTGTATCCTGTGTCTTTAATCTCTGCCTCGGCTTGTAGAAAATATCTTGAGTCGCTCCAAAGGGCAGCCTCAGCAAGTGATATTGCTGCACTACCTGCCGACCCTGTAAAACCTGTAGCCCATTTTCTGGTATTCCATCTTTCAGGTGGATATTCGCTTAAGTGGGGATCGAAGTTTGGAACTATATAAACATTAATGCCGTTTTCTCTCATTAAAGAACGTATGGCATCCAAACGTGAATTTATAACTGAATTACTCATGATGTTAATGATAAAATAAATAACACATATATATACTATGTATATCTTTTGCGAAGATACAAAAATATTGTGCAACTTGTTTTTTTATTTGATATTTTAAATTTTTTATAAGATAATTCAATCGTAATGCTTATTGTAATGTATTAAAAATTAGATATTTATTTATGATAAAATGATAAGATTTGCAGAAAAATATAAAAAAAAGAGCGAAAAGGTTTTGTATGTCATAAAAGTTATGTAACTTTGCACCGCAAATTTTCGAAAATTCTAAAAACTAAATATTATGATAATAGTACCCGTAAAAGAAGGCGACAATATTGAAAGAGCGCTAAAAAAATTCAAAAGAAAATACGAGAAAACAGGTATCGTAAAAGAACTTCGTGCTCGTCAAGCTTTTGAAAAACCATCTGTAGCTAACCGCAAAAAAATGATGCGTGCGGTATATGTACAAAAATTACAACAAGTAGAGGAGTAAATTTTACTTTTTTTCTTGCAGAATTACATTTTTGTATTAAATTTGTAGCCAAGACCATTAGGAGGAGGCTACGATGTTGCAGAAGTTTATAAAATATATACGGTATGAGAAGGGTTATTCCTCTCATACCGTATTGTCTTATAATAACGATATATCTCAGTTTGAGGAATATCTCCTTCAGCAAACAGGAGAGGTGAATCATGCAGCGGTTGATTCGGATATTGTTCGAAACTATGTTGTGTGGCTTATGGGGCAAAATATGACTCCGCGTTCAGTGGGGCGTAAACTCTCGGCGTTGCGAACTTTCTATAAATATTTGGTAAAACTTGATGTGGTTGCATTGTCGCCTGTGGCAATGGTTGCAAAACCGAAAGAGGCAAAGCCTCTTCCGTCGTTTGTTAAACAATCGGATATGGCACAACTTCTTGAAGAGGGGATTGAAGTCTCGGACGATTTTGTTTCTCTTCGCGACAGACTTATTTTGGACGTACTTTATCAAACAGGGATGCGTAGAGCAGAACTATTACAGTTGAGAGACAAAGATGTGGATATGTCGGCAAGAACCATAAAGGTAACCGGTAAAAGAAATAAGCAACGAATAATACCTTATGGAGCGAAATTGCAATCTTCAATAGAAAAGTATATTGCAGTTCGTAACAAAGAGGTGGGTGGCGAGGTTGAAACTTTGTTTGTGAGAGAAAATGGAGAACCTTTATATCCAATGATGGTTTATAGAATAGTAAAGGCGGGCCTTGCAAAGGTTTCTACTCTTTCCAAGTTGAGTCCTCACGTATTGCGACATACATTTGCTTCTGCAATGCTGAATAATGGGGCGGAGATGGATAGTGTGAAGGAGCTTTTAGGTCATGCCTCATTGACTTCGACTCAGGTTTATACTCATATAACATTTGAGGAGTTAAAACATAATTATAACCACGCCCATCCAAGGGCATTAAAAAAAGGAGGTTTATATGGAGATTAAAATTCAATCAGTACATTTCGATGCAACATCGCAATTACAATCGTTCATTGAGAAGAAGGTAAGTAAGTTGGAAAAATATTGCGACGAAATTATTTCTGCCGAGGTAGTTTTACGAGTTGTAAAACCTGAAACGGCATTAAATAAAGAGGCCTCAATAAAAATTTTAGTGCCAAAAGCAGATGATATTTATTCTCAAAAAATAGCCGATACATTTGAGGAAGCTATTGATAATGTGGTAGATGCGTTAGCTAAGCAATTACAGAAGAAAAAAGAAAAATCAAATTGTAAGTAAAAAAGTTGCAAAAAAATTTTTGTAATTAAAAAACTATACATATCTTTGCATCCGATTTCGAAACCCTGGTGCGCCAGCGAAGCTAACCTTCCGGTCAGGGTGCGAAATTGAAACTAGTATATTAAGGCGGTTAATTTAATATATTAAAAAGAGAGGCCGCCTCAATTTTAGGGCGAATACCAGAGTGGCCAAATGGGGCAGACTGTAAATCTGCTGTCTTACGACTTCGGTGGTTCGAATCCATCTTCGCCCACACATTTGCGGGAATAGCTCAGTTGATAGAGCATCAGCCTTCCAAGCTGAGGGTCGCGGGTTTGAGCCCCGTTTCCCGCTCAAAACCGCCTATGTAGCTCAGGGGTAGAGCACTTCCTTGGTAAGGAAGAGGTCACGGGTTCAAATCCCGTCATCGGCTCTCACGCTGAGAAATACAGCTGGCGCACGAAATAGATAAGCTAATCATTTAAAAAAATAAACTATTATGGCTAAAGAAGAATTTAAACGTACGAAGCCGCACGTAAATATTGGTACTATCGGTCACGTTGACCACGGTAAAACCACTTTGACCGCTGCTATTACAACTGTATTGGCTAAAGCTGGTCTTTCAGAGTTGAAATCATTCGACCAAATTGATAACGCACCCGAGGAAAAAGAGCGTGGTATTACTATCAATACTTCACACGTTGAGTATCAAACAGAAACTCGTCACTATGCTCACGTAGACTGTCCGGGTCACGCCGACTACGTTAAGAACATGGTTACTGGTGCTGCTCAAATGGACGGTGCTATCATCGTAGTTGCTGCTACTGATGGTCCCATGCCCCAAACTCGTGAGCACATCCTCTTGGCTCGTCAGGTAAACGTTCCCCGCTTGGTTGTATTCTTGAACAAGTGTGATATGGTTGACGATGCTGAGATGCTCGAGCTCGTTGAGATGGAGATGCGTGAGCTTCTCGACAAATACGAGTATGATGGCGACAACACTCCCATTATTCGTGGTTCTGCTCTTGGTGGTCTTAACGGCGAGCCTGAGTGGGTTGAGAAAATCATGGAGCTCATGGGTGCAGTTGACACTTGGATTCCCCTTCCTCCCCGCGATATCGATAAACCCTTCTTGATGCCTGTTGAGGACGTATTCTCAATCACAGGTCGTGGTACAGTTGCTACTGGCCGTATCGAGACTGGTATCGTTAAGGTAGGTGATGAGGTTCAAATCACAGGTCTTGGTGCAGATCGCAAATCGGTTGTAACTGGTGTTGAGATGTTCCGTAAACTTCTCGATCAAGGTGAGGCTGGTGATAACGTAGGTCTTCTCCTCCGTGGTATCGACAAGAACGAAATCAAACGTGGTATGGTTATTTGCCACCCCGGTAAAGTACACCCTCACTCAGAGTTCAAGGCTTCAGTTTATATCTTGAAGAAAGAAGAAGGTGGTCGTCACACTCCTTTCCACAACCACTATCGTCCCCAATTCTACATCCGTACACTCGACGTTACTGGTGAGATCACTCTCCCCGAAGGTGTAGAGATGGTAATGCCCGGTGATAACGTAGAGATCATCGTTAAGCTCATCAACCCCGTAGCTTGCGACAAGGGTCTTCGTTTCGCTATCCGTGAAGGTGGCCGTACAGTAGGTTCTGGTCAAATCACTGACATCCTCGACTAATATTTAAAGTAATATAGTCTACAATAGCTCTTCCCTTAATTGGGAGAGCTATTTTATACGGGTTTAGCTCAGTTGGTAGAGCATTGGTCTCCAAAACCAAGTGTCGGGAGTTCGAGCCTCTCAACCCGTGCTAAAATATAAAAGTTATGAAAGAATTGAAAATACTTGCTGATATAAAAGATTCTTATAACGAACTCGTTCATAAGGTATCTTGGCCGACGCAAAAGGAACTCGCGAATAGTGCTGTGGTAGTAATGTTTGCTTCCCTTATTATCGCTGCAGTCGTTTTCGCTATGGACTTTTGTCTTGAGAACATTATGCACTTAATTTACGGCTTGTTTTAATATCGGAGGTTGATCAATGTCTGAAGGAAAGAAAGAGTGGTACGTATTGCGTGCCATAAGTGGAAAAGAGGCTAAGGTGAAGGAGTTGCTTGATGCTGAAATCAAGAATACCGACCTTGGTCGCTATGTTTTTCAGGTTTTGATTCCTACCGAGAAGACGTATGTTGTGCGTAACGGAAAAAAGGTTATGAAAGAACGTAACCTTTATTCTGGTTATGTTTTCATCGAAGCCATATTAGTAGGCGAGGTGATACATCATCTTCGTAACACTACAAACGTTATTGACTTCCTCGGTGCAGATAAGAAATCGAGTAAACCGGTTCCCCTGCGCGAGAGTGAGGTTAATCGTATGTTGAACGGTGCCGACGAAATGCCCGAGAGTGACTTGGACTACGTAGAATATGTAGTTGGAGAAACTGTTAAGGTATGCTATGGTCCCTTCAATGGTTTTGTGGGTGTAATCGAGGAAGTTGATGTCGCCAAGAAAAAGCTGAAAGTAATGGTGAAGATATTTGGTCGTAAAACACCTCTTGAGTTGGAGAATTCGCAAGTGGAGAGAGAATGATGATGTTGTTACGCATTTGACGCTCTCTGATTTTAAACAAATCAAAAAAACAAAACAATGGCTAAAGAAATTGCTGGACAGATCAAATTGCAGATCAAGGGTGGCGCTGCCAATCCCTCTCCCCCAGTAGGACCTGCTCTTGGTTCTAAGGGTATCAATATTATGGAGTTTTGCAAGCAATTCAACGCCCGTACCCAAGACAAAGCTGGTAAAGTTTTGCCGGTAATCATTACTTACTACTCGGACAAGTCTTTCGACTTCGTTGTTAAAACTCCCCCTGTAGCAATACAGTTGATGGAGGTTTCTAAACAAAAGAAAGGTTCTGCCGAGCCCAACCGTAAGAAAGTTGCTGAAATCACTTGGGAGCAGGTTAAAGCAATTGCTACAGACAAAATGGTAGATTTGAACTGTTTTACTTTAGACTCTGCCATGCGCATGGTTGCCGGTACAGCGAGAAGTATGGGTATTGCCGTAAAAGGAGAATTCCCGGTAGAATAATCATTAAACTTCAATTGAAATGGGTAAACTGACAAAAAATCAAAAGTTAGCTTTAGCGAAAATTGAAGCAGGGAAAGCCTACTCGCTCATTGAAGCTTCTTCATTGGTAAAGGAAGTAACTTATACCAAATTTGACGCTTCACTTGATATCGATGTACGTTTGGGTGTTGACCCTCGTAAGGCAAACCAGATGGTTCGCGGCGTAGTTTCTCTTCCCCACGGAACAGGTAAACAAGTACGTGTACTCGTATTGTGTACTCCCGATCAAGAAGAGGCTGCTAAAGCTGCAGGTGCCGACTATGTAGGTCTTGACGATTATATCGAGAAGATCAAAGGTGGTTGGACAGATATAGATGTAATCATCACCATGCCTGCTATCATGGGTAAAATTGGTGCTTTGGGTCGTGTGCTCGGTCCTCGTGGCTTGATGCCTAACCCCAAAAGCGGTACAGTTACTCCCGATGTAGCTAAAGCTGTTAAAGAAGTAAAACAAGGTAAGATTGACTTTAAGGTCGATAAGAACGGTATAGTACATGCCTCTATAGGTAAGGTTTCTTTCACTCCCGAGCAAATTCGTGACAACGCAAGAGAGTTCGTTGCGACTTTGATCAAGTTGAAACCTGCTACTGCTAAAGGTACATATCTGAAGAGCATTTATCTTTCAAGTACTATGAGTCCGGGTATCAAAGTTGACCCGAAAACAGTAGATGAAAATTAATAAAAGCTACGAATTATGAGAAAGGAAGATAAAAGCACAGTTATAGAGCAGATAGCAGCTACCCTTAAAGAGTATTCTTGCTTCTACCTTACTGAAACAACTTCGTTGAACGCTGAGAAGACCAGCGAATTGCGTCGTGCATGTTTCAAGGAAGGTATCAAGATGATGGTTGTTAAGAACAAATTGCTCAAGAAAGCGCTTGAGTCACTCGAAGGCGACTTCACTGCCCTCGATTCAGTGATGAAAGGCTCAACAACCATAATGTTCTCAAATGTCGGTAATGCACCGGCTAAACTTATCAAGGAGTTCACTAAGAAATCTGAACTTCCCGCGCTCAAAGCTGCTTATGTTGAGGAGAGCTTCTACATTGGAGCCGATCAACTCGATGCATTGGTTGCTATCAAGAGCAAGAACGAGCTTATTGCCGACGTTGTTGCATTGTTGCAATCGCCCGCCAAGAACGTTCTCTCGGCTCTTCAATCGGCCGGTGGTACTATCCATGGCGTATTGCAAACACTCTCTGAGCGTTAATTACTATACCTAATATTTAAAGATTATAAACATTTAAACAAATAAAGAAAATGGCAGATTTGAAAGCTTTTGCTGAACAATTGGTAAATTTGACCGTTAAAGAAGTTAACGAACTTGCTCAAATTTTGAAAGACGAGTATGGTATCGAACCCGCTGCTGCTGCTGTAGCTGTTGCTGCTCCCGCTGCTGCTGGTGCTGCTGCTGCTGAAGAGAAAACTGACTTTGATGTAGTTCTCAAATCAGCTGGTGCAAACAAACTCGCTGTGGTTAAGAAAGTAAAAGAGCTCTGTGGTCTTGGTTTGAAAGAGGCTAAAGATCTCGTAGACGGCGCTCCTGGCGTTGTTAAAGAAGCTCTTCCCAAAGCTGAAGCCGAGGGCCTCAAGAAAGAACTTGAGGAGGCTGGTGCTGAAGTTGAACTTAAATAATAACCTGTCCTGCAGGTAATTAGGTTAGGAATCATCTAATCGATGATTCTTAACCTTTTGTGTTTATAGTTTAAATTAAGTTCACTAAATTTCATAATTTAATGTCTTCTACTACTCGTAAAGCGCGTGTAAACTTCGCTTCGATAAAAAATCCGCTGCCCTATCCCGACTTTTTGGAGGTGCAATTGAAGTCATTTAAAGATTTCTTGCAATTGGATACACCCCAAGAGCGACGCAAAAACGAGGGCTTATACAAGGTTTTTTCCGAAAACTTCCCCATTGCCGATACAAGGAATAATTTTGTCCTTGAGTTCCTTGATTACTATATCGACCCGCCTCGTTATACTATCGATGAGTGTCTTGAGCGTGGACTTACATATAGCGTGCCCTTAAAGGCAAAGTTAAAACTTTACTGTACCGACCCCGATCATGAGGATTTTGCTCCCGTTATACAAGATGTATATTTGGGTCCCATTCCCTACATGACCGAGAAGGCAACATTTGTTATAAATGGTGCCGAGCGTGTCGTTGTATCGCAATTGCACCGTTCGCCCGGTGTGTTCTTCGGCCAAAGTACTCACGCCAATGGTACTAAGCTTTACTCAGCTCGTATCATCCCCTTTAGAGGTTCTTGGATTGAGTTTGCTACTGACATCAACAATGTCATGTATGCCTACATCGACCGTAAGAAGAAGTTACCCGTTACTACCTTGTTGCGTGCCATAGGTTTTGAGAGCGACCGTGACATCCTCGAGATTTTCAATCTTGCCGAGGATATGAAGGTTACCAAGACCAATCTCAAGAAAGCTGTGGGTCGCCGCATGGCTGCCCGTGTATTGCGCACTTGGGTAGAAGACTTTGTAGATGAAGATACCGGTGAGATTTCGTCAATCACTCGTAACGATGTTGTTATCGAGCGTGAGACGGTATTGACCGAAGAGCATATCGCTACTATCCTTGATAGTGGTGTACAAAGCATTCTCTTGCACAAAGAAGATGCCAACACCAACGACTATGCTATCATCTTCAACACTTTGCAAAAGGATAGCAGCAACTCTGAAAAAGAGGCTGTCGAATATATATATCATCAACTTCGCAACGCCGACCCTGCCGATGAGGCAAGTGCTCGTGAGGTGATTACCAACCTCTTCTTCTCGGAGAAGCGTTACGACTTGGGCGAGGTAGGTCGCTATCGTATGAACAAGAAGCTCAACCTCACCATCGACCAAAACATCAAGGTACTTACCAAAGAAGATATCATTGAGATTATCAAGTACCTTATCGAACTCATCAACTCGAAGACCGATGTCGACGATATCGACCACTTGAGCAACCGTCGCGTACGTACAGTAGGCGAGCAGTTGTACAACCAATTTGGTGTAGGTTTGGCTCGTATGGCTCGCACTATCCGCGAGCGCATGAATGTGCGCGACAACGAGGTGTTTACTCCCATCGACCTCATCAACGCCAAGACTATTTCGTCGGTAATCAACAGTTTCTTCGGTACCAATGCCTTGTCGCAATTTATGGACCAAACCAACCCCCTTGCCGAGATGACACACAAGCGTCGTATGTCGGCCTTGGGTCCTGGTGGTCTCTCGCGCGAGCGTGCCGGCTTCGAGGTGCGTGACGTTCACTATACCCACTACGGTCGTCTCTGTCCTATTGAGACTCCCGAGGGTCCCAACATCGGTCTTATTTCGTCACTTTGTGTATATGCCAAGATCAACGACCTCGGCTTCATTGAGACTCCCTATCGCGTAGTAAAAGATGGTAAAGTAAATCTTGCCAACGACGAGATTGTTTACCTCACTGCCGAGGTAGAGGAGGGTAAAGTGATTGCACAAGGTAACGCACCCTTGAAAGATAATGGTGACTTTGTAAACAACCGTATCAAAGCTCGTCTCGATGCCGACTTCCCCTTGGCAACCCCCGACCAAGTAGAGCTTATGGACGTGTCGCCCACACAGATTGCCTCTATTGCCGCTTCATTGATTCCCTTCCTTGAGCACGACGACGCCAACCGTGCATTGATGGGATCTAACATGATGCGCCAGGCAGTTCCCTTGTTGCGTAGCGAGTCGCCCATCGTAGGTACAGGTCTCGAGGGTCAGCTCATTCGCGACTCACGTACACAAATCACTGCCGAGGGCGAGGGTGTAATCGAATATGTAGACGCTACTACTATCCGCATTCGCTACGACCGCACAGCCGACGAGGAGTTCACTTCGTTTGTTGATGCTGTTAAGGAATACAACATCCCCAAATTCCGCAAAACCAACCAAAGTACAACTATCGACTTGCGTCCTATCTGTAGAAAGGGCCAACGCGTAACCGAAGGTCAAATCCTCACTGAGGGTTACTCTACCGAAAACGGCGAGTTGGCACTCGGTCGCAACCTCAAGGTGGCTTTCATGCCCTGGAAGGGTTACAACTACGAGGATGCTATCGTGCTCAACGAGCGTGTTGTACGCGAAGATATTCTCACCTCGGTACACGTAGACGAGTACATCCTCGAAGTACGTGAGACCAAGCGTGGTATGGAAGAGCTCACATCAGATATCCCCAACGTGAGTGAAGATGCTACCAAGGATCTCGACGAGAACGGTGTAATACGCATCGGTGCTCGTGTCAACCCCGGTGACATCATGATTGGTAAGATTACGCCCAAGGGCGAGTCGGACCCCTCACCCGAGGAGAAACTCTTGCGTGCTATCTTTGGCGACAAGGCTGGTGATGTGAAGGATGCTTCATTGAAAGCCACACCTTCGTTGAAGGGTGTAGTTATTGGCACCAACATCTTCTCGCGTGCCATGAAGAAGAAAAAATCGCGCTTGAGCGACAAAGCCAAGTTGCAACAACTCGAGGACGAGTATGAGGTAAAGATGAACAAGGTAAAAGATATCTTGGTCGACAAGCTCCTCACTCTCACTGCCGGCAAGACATCGCAAGGTGTCAAAGACTTCTTGGGTGACGATGTTATCTCTAAGGGTAGCAAGTTTACTGCCGCAGCCTTGAATAAGATAGACTATACAACTGTACAAGTGAGCAAGTGGACATCGGATGCTGCCAAGAACGACCTCATCCGCACCACTATCATCAACTACTTGCGCAAGTACAAAGAGCTCGATGCAGAGTTGCGCCGTCGCAAATTTGACGAGTCGGTAGGTGATGAGTTGCCCCAAGGTATTGTACAACTTGCCAAAGTATATATCGCGAAGAAACGCAAAATCAGCGTAGGTGATAAGATGGCGGGTCGTCACGGTAACAAGGGTATCGTATCGCGTATCGTACGTCAAGAAGATATGCCCTTCCTTGCCGACGGTACTCCTGTAGATATCGTATTGAACCCCCTCGGTGTGCCTTCGCGTATGAACTTGGGTCAGATTTTCGAGACAGTTCTCGGCTGGGCCGGTCAAGTATTGGGTGAGAAGTTTGCTACCCCCATCTTCGACGGTGCTTCGCTCGATGACTTGAACGAGTGGACCGACAAGGCAGGCCTTCCCCGCTACGGTAAGACCTACTTGTACGATGGTGGTACCGGCGATCGCTTTGACCAACCCGCTACTGTAGGTGTTATCTACATGCTCAAGTTGGGTCACATGGTCGAGGATAAGATGCACGCCCGTTCTATCGGTCCGTACTCACTCATTACTCAACAACCTCTCGGTGGTAAGGCTCAATTTGGTGGTCAACGTTTCGGAGAGATGGAGGTTTGGGCACTCGAAGCATTCGGTGCATCACACATCTTGCAAGAAATCCTCACTGTCAAGAGTGACGACGTTGTGGGCCGCTCGAAAGCCTACGAGGCAATCGTTAAGGGCGAGGCTATGCCCAACCCCGGTATCCCCGAATCGCTCAACGTGTTGTTGCATGAGTTGCGTGGTCTCGGTCTCAGCATAACATTAGACTAATACAAATATCTCTCTACTCTGCCCCGACGAGGGACAGAGTAGAGATAAAAATAAGAAATTCAACTCTTTAGTAAGAAGAAAAATATGGCTTTCAGAAGAGATAATAAAATAAAGAGTAACTTCTCGAAGATTACGATTGGTTTGGCATCTCCCGAAGAGATACTCGAAAATTCGAGCGGTGAAGTACTGAAACCCGAAACCATCAACTATCGTACCTACAAGCCCGAGCGCGATGGTTTGTTCTGCGAGCGCATTTTCGGTCCTGTAAAGGACTATGAGTGCCATTGCGGTAAATACAAACGCATCCGTTACAAAGGCATCGTGTGCGACCGTTGCGGTGTGGAGGTGACAGAGAAGAAAGTGCGTCGCGAGCGCATGGGTCACATCCAACTCGTTGTGCCCGTAGCACACATCTGGTACTTCCGTTCATTGCCCAACAAGATTGGTTATTTGTTGGGTATGCCCAGCAAGAAACTCGATGCTGTTATCTACTACGAGCGTTACGTGGTTGTACAACCCGGTCCCGTAGAAGAGTATCAAACCTACGACTTGCTCTCGGAAGAAGAATATTTGAAAGTAATGGAGGAGTTGCCCCGCGAGAACCAAATGCTCGACGACAGCGACCCCAACAAATTTATCGCCAAGATGGGTGCCGAGGCTATCTACGACCTCTTGTCACGCATCGATTTGGACGGTCTCTCATACGAATTGCGCGACCGTGCCAGCAAAGATGGCTCACAACAACGCAAAACTGAGGCATTGAAGCGTCTCCAAGTAGTAGAGTCGTTCCGTGCTTCAAAAGATCGCAACCGCCCCGAGTGGATGATACTCAAGGTTGTTCCTGTTATTCCCCCCGAGTTGCGTCCTTTGGTACCCCTCGATGGTGGCCGTTTTGCTACATCCGACCTCAACGACCTTTATCGTCGTGTTATTATACGTAACAACCGTCTCAAACGCCTCATGGAGATCAAGGCTCCCGAGGTTATCTTGCGCAACGAGAAGCGTATGTTGCAAGAGGCTGTCGACTCATTGCTCGACAACTCTCGCAAGTCGAGCGCTGTGAAGACCGAGGCCAACCGCCCCTTGAAGTCACTCTCTGACAGCTTGAAGGGTAAGCAAGGTCGCTTCCGTCAAAACCTTCTCGGTAAACGTGTCGACTATTCGGCTCGTTCGGTAATCGTCGTAGGTCCTGAGTTGAAGATGCACGAGTGTGGTCTTCCCAAGGATATGGCTGCCGAGTTGTACAAGCCGTTTGTAATACGCAAGCTCATCGAGCGCGGTATTGTTAAGACTGTTAAATCGGCCAAGAAGATTGTAGACCGCAAGGGTCCCGAAGTATGGGATATTCTTGAGCACGTAATGAAGGGTCACCCCGTATTGCTCAACCGTGCACCTACTCTTCACCGTTTGGGTATCCAAGCATTCCAACCCCGCATGATCGAGGGTAAGGCCATCCAACTTCACCCCCTCGCATGTACTGCGTTCAATGCCGACTTCGACGGTGACCAAATGGCTGTTCACTTGCCCCTTGGCAACGAGGCTATCCTCGAGGCACAAATGCTCATGTTGGGTGCTCACAACATCTTGAACCCCGCCAACGGTGCTCCTATCACCGTGCCTTCGCAAGACATGGTGCTCGGTCTTTACTATATTACTAAGCTCCGTCCCGGTACATTGGGCGAGGGTCTCAAGTTCTATGGTCCCGAAGAGGCCGAGATTGCATACAATGAAGGTAAGGTAGACTTGCACGCTCCCGTATCGGTTATCGTAGAAGATATTGATGCCGAAGGCAACCGCATTGAGCACTTGGTAGAAAACACCTCAGTGGGTCGTGTGCTTGTAAACCAATTTGTACCCAAAGAGATTGGTTATGTAAACGAGATATTGTCTAAGAAATCATTGCGCGACATCATCAGCCGTGTTATCAAGGTATGTGGTGTGACTCGCTCTGCTCAATTCCTCGACGATATCAAGAACCTCGGTTATTTGATGGCGTTCCGTGGTGGTCTGTCGTTCAACTTGGGCGACGTTATCATCCCCGCCGAGAAAGAGGCGCTCGTAAAAGAGGGTTATGCCGAGGTAGAGCAAATCATGGCCAACTATAGCATGGGTTTCATTACCAACAACGAACGCTATAACCAAATCATCGATACTTGGACTCACGTAAACTCGAACCTCTCAAATATCTTGATGAAACAATTGTCGAGCGACAACCAAGGTTTCAACTCGGTATATATGATGCTCGACTCGGGTGCTCGTGGTTCTAAAGACCAGATTCGTCAGCTCTCTGGTATGCGTGGTCTTATGGCTAAACCCCAAAAGGCCGGTGCCGAGGGTGGTCAAATTATCGAGAACCCCATTTTGTCGAACTTTAAAGAGGGTCTTTCGGTGCTTGAGTACTTTATCTCAACCCACGGTGCTCGTAAGGGTCTTGCCGATACCGCTTTGAAGACTGCCGACGCCGGTTACTTGACTCGTCGTCTTGTAGACGTGGCTCACGACGTGATTATCAACGAAGAGGACTGCGGTACATTGCGTGGTCTTGTATGCACCGAGGTGAAAGACAACGAAAACGTTGTTGCATCGCTCAGCGAGCGCATCTTGGGTCGCGTGTCGGTACACGACGTATTCCACCCCCTCACAGGCGAGTTGCTTGTGGCTTCGGGCGAAGAAATTACAGACGCTATCGCCAAGAAGATCGAAGACTCACCCATCGAGCGTGTTGAGATTCGTTCGGTACTCACTTGCGAGTCGAAGAAGGGTGTATGTGCCAAGTGTTATGGCCGCAACCTCTCTAACAACCGCATGGTACAAAAGGGTGAGGCTGTAGGTGTAATTGCTGCTCAATCAATTGGTGAGCCCGGTACTCAGCTTACTCTGCGTACATTCCACGTCGGTGGTGTCGCTTCGAATATTGCTGCTGTATCTAACGTTACATCTCGCTACGACGGTCTTCTCGAAATCGATGAGTTGCGTACTGTAGATTATCAAGATGAGAACAATAATAAATATCAAGTAGTTGTAGGTCGTCTTGCCGAGATGCGCATTGTCGATCCCAATACCAAGATGGTACTTACAACCGCCAATATACCCTACGGCTCTAAGCTCTACTTCAACCCCGGCGATGCCGTGAAGAAGGGCGATATGATATGCGAATGGGACCCCTTCAACGCTGTTATCGTATCAGAGGCTACCGGTAAGGTTGTCTTTGAGAACGTTGAGGAAGGTCTTACCTACCGCGTTGAGAGCGACGAAACAACAGGTTTGCGCGAGAAGATTGTCACTGAGTCGAAAGACCGTACTCGCGTACCCTCTGCTTCAATCGTTGACGAGACAGGCGAGGTATTGCGCACATACTCATTGCCCGTGGGTGCTCACTTGATGGTAGAAGAGGGCAACTTCATGCGTGCCGGTGAAATCTTCGTTAAGATACCTCGCGCACAAGGTAAGGCTGGTGATATCACCGGTGGTTTGCCTCGTGTTACCGAGTTGTTCGAGGCCCGTAACCCCTCTAACCCCGCAATCGTATCTGAAATCGATGGTGAGATACACTTTGGCAAGATCAAGCGTGGTAATCGCGAAATCTCGGTTGAGTCTAAGACCGGCGAGATCAAGAAATACCTCGTACCCCTGTCAAAACAAATCCTCGTACAAGAGAACGACTATGTACGTGCCGGTACTCCTCTCTCTGATGGAGCTATCACTCCCTCTGACATCTTGGCAATCAAGGGTCCCACAGCCGTACAAGAGTATATTGTAAACGAGGTACAAGACGTATACCGCATGCAAGGTGTGAAGATCAACGACAAGCACTTTGAGGTAATCGTTCGTCAAATGATGCGTAAGGTTAATATCCTCGATCCGGGTGATACTCGCTTCCTTGAGCAACAAATCGTTGACAAACGCGAGTTTATGGACGAGAACGATCGTATCTGGGGCAAGAAAGTCGTGGTTGATGCCGGCGACTCTCAAAACCTCCGTGCCGGTCAGATTGTTACCGCACGTCGTTTGCGCGATGAGAACTCTTCATTGAAGCGTCGTGACTTGCGCACTGTAGAGGTACGCGATGCCATCCCCGCTACATCGGAGCAAATCTTGCAAGGTATCACACGTGCTGCATTGCAAACATCGAGCTTCATGTCGGCAGCTTCGTTCCAAGAGACTACCAAGGTGCTCAACGAGGCAGCTATTGTGGGCAAGGTAGATACCCTCGAGGGTATGAAGGAGAACGTTATTTGCGGTCACCTCATCCCTGCCGGTACAGGTTTGCGCGAGTATGATCGCCTCATTGTTGGCTCGAAAGAGGACTTTGAGCGTAGCATGGCCAACCGTAAGGCTGTTACCGATATCTAATAGCTATCATTTAAGCTCTATACCGAGGTCGCGTCTGTTTTATGATGCGACCTCTTTTTTTATTCGCATATCTATTGCAATACGCACTGTGCGATTGTGAAAAATAAATCGAAAATATCTCGGTATACTTGATATTTCTTGCCCGCTGTGAAAAATATTCAAGCAAGCTTGATATTTCTCGCTCGCTTATTTGTATATTTGAGATAAATCTCCAATATACTTTCGCTCGCTGTAAAAAATATTCAAGCAAGCTTGATATTTCTCGCTCGCTTATTTGTATATTTGTAGCACGTGATGTAAAAGTATTGCGATAAATAAAATCAAAACTAAATATTGTATTTGCTATGGCAACAAAACCCTTTAAGTATCAACCTATGTTCCCCAACGTCAAACCCGACGAAACAGAGTACTATCTCTTGACCAAGGAACATGTAAAAGTGACAGAATGTAATGGACGTGAAATTCTCGAAGTAGAGCCCGAGGCTCTCACCAAGTTGGCTAATGCTGCTATGCGCGATGTGTCGTTCATGATGCGTCGTGAGCACAACGAAATGGTAGCTAAGGTTCTTCACGATCCCGAAGCAAGTGATAACGACAAGTTTGTTGCCCTCACCATGTTGCGCAATGCCGAGGTGGCTTGTAAGGGTGTGTTACCCTTCTGTCAAGATACCGGTACTGCTATCGTAATGGGTAAGAAGGGCCAACAAGTGTGGACCGGTGGAGGCGACGAAGAGGCTCTCTCGTTGGGCGTATACAAGACATACACCGAGGAGAACCTTCGTTACTCTCAAAATGCTCCCCTCAACATGTATGATGAGGTGAACACCGGCTGCAACCTTCCTGCTCAAATAGACCTCTTTGCTGTAGATGGCAACGAGTACAACTTCTTGTTTATTGCCAAGGGTGGTGGCTCGGCCAACAAGACCTATCTCTACCAAGAGACCAAGGCTCTCATCAACCCCAAGACTCTTGTACCCTTCCTTGTTGAGAAGATGAAGACTTTGGGTACTGCAGCTTGTCCTCCCTATCACGTAGCATTCGTAATTGGTGGTACAAGTGCCGAGACCAACCTCAAGACTGTGAAATTGGCCTCTGCTAAGTATTACGATCGTCTCCCCACCGAGGGCAACGAGTGGGGTCAAGCATTCCGCGACGTAGAGTTGGAGAAAGAGGTATTGGCTGCAGCTCAAGCATCGGGCTATGGTGCGCAATTTGGCGGTAAATACTTTGCACACGACATCCGCATCATACGTCTTCCCCGTCACGGTGCTTCTTGCCCCGTAGGTATGGGCGTATCTTGCTCGGCCGACCGCAATATCAAGGCTAAGATTAATAAAGACGGTCTCTGGATTGAGAAACTCGACGACCAACCCTCAACTCTCATTCCCGAGGAGTTGCGTCAAGCCGGTGAAGGCAATGCTGTGCGCATCGACCTCAACCGTCCCATGAGCGAAATTCTTGCCGAGCTCACTAAGTATCCCGTAGCAACACGTCTCTCGTTGAATGGTACTATCATCGTGGGTCGCGACATTGCACACGCCAAGATCAAAGAGCGTCTTGATGCCGGTGAGCCCATGCCCGAATACCTCAAAAATCACCCCATCTACTACGCAGGCCCTGCAAAGACTCCCGCAGGCATGGCATCGGGCTCATTTGGCCCCACAACAGCCGGTCGTATGGACTCGTATGTAGACCTCTTCCAAGCCAATGGTGGCTCGATGGTGATGATTGCCAAGGGTAATCGTAGCCAACAAGTTACCGATGCTTGTCAAAAACATGGTGGTTTCTACCTTGGTAGCATCGGAGGACCTGCTGCAATTTTGGCTCAAAACAGCATTAAGAAAGTTGAGTGCGTAGAGTATCCCGAACTCGGTATGGAGGCTATCTGGAAAATCGAAGTTGAAGACTTCCCCGCATTTATCCTCGTCGACGACAAGGGCAACGACTTCTTCAAGCAAATCAAGCCCGCTTGTCCCGGTAAGTGTTGATAAATTTCGGATAATATCAATATCAATGCACCCAGGCCTTGTGCCGAGGGTGCATTTTTTATTGCTATTGAGTGTTTTTTTACTTATATAACGACAAATTGGTTCTGTTTTTGCATAGGATTGTGTACATTTGCACTATTGATGTCGCTTGTCGAAGTAGACAGTGGCGAGTAGAATATTAAAAAAACGACCGCGAGTGAACACCGACAGAGTTCTTGTAAAAGTATTGGGTATAACCTATAGCCATCTACAGCAGGGGGCCTATGTGTTGTTGCTTGCCGAAGAGGCAGGTAGCCGTCGCATCCCTATAGTGGTGGGCACAGCCGAGGCGCAGTCGATAGCCATTCGTATGGAAAATCTTCAACCTCCTCGTCCCATGACACACGACCTCATTGTTGCCATAGCAGAGCGCTATGCCTTGCAGGTAAAGGAGGTAAACATTTATCGTTTCGACAAGGGTATATTTTACTCAACGCTTACAATCGATAGGGGAGAGCATACCGAAGTCATAGATTCGCGCACGTCTGACGCTATAGCTGTGGCTTTGCGTACAAATGCTCCTATATACATGGCACAGTCGGTAATCGATGTGGCCGGTTTTGAGGCTTCGCAACTTGAAAAGAGCACTGAAGATACTAATCAGGCATCGGCTCAAGGAGATAACTATGAGTCGATGAGTGACACCGAGTTGCAACAGCGCATAGAGCATGCTGTGGCTGTAGAGGCCTATGAAGAGGCTGCTATGATACAGCAAATACTGCAAAAAAGAAAATAATAAATCTATAAATAATTCTCGTATGAAAAACATTAAGTTTCGTCTCATTGTGATGAACTTCCTGCAATATGGCGTGTGGGGAGCATGGCTCATATCATTGGGTGCATATCTGGGTGGCAGTTTGCAATTTACAGGTTTGCAAATTGGTAGTTTCTTTGCCACCATGGGTATTTCTTCGCTTTTTATGCCTGCGTTGATGGGCGTAGTGGCCGACCGTTGGATACCGGCTCAACGTTTACAAGGAGTCTTGCACTTATTGAGCGCTGCATGTATGATTTTTGCCGCCGGCCAAACCGAGTATACATCACTCTATACCGCCGTTTTGCTTGCTGTTATTTTCTATATGCCCACTATTTCTATGTCTAATACTGTAGCATATAATGCCCTTGCCAAGAGTGGGTTGGATACGATAAAGGACTATCCGCCTATACGTGTGTGGGGTACAGTAGGCTTTATATGCTCGATGATTGCAGTAGACCTTCTTGGCTTTGCCCAAAGTGCCAACCAACTCTATTTCTCGGCTGCGATAGGTGTCGTATTGGGTCTCTATTCGTTTACATTGCCTCAATGCGAGGTGAGCAAAAAAGCGCCGGAGGGTAATTGGGTTGATGCCTTGGGCTTGCGTGCCTTTGCCTTGTTCAAGGAGAAACGCATGGCCATATTTTTTATCTTCTCGGTCTTCTTGGGCGTATCGTTGCAGATTACCAACGCCTTTGCCAATGGTTATTTGACCAACTACTTTGGCGGTATTGCCGAGTATGCCGGTACATTTGGTGTAGAGCATGCCAATATACTCATCTCGCTCTCTCAATTGAGTGAGACCCTCTGTATCTTGCTTATTCCCTTCTTCTTGAAACGCTATGGTATCAAGAACGTAATGCTCATCAGTATGTTGGCCTGGACATTGCGCTTTGCCCTCTTGGGACTTGGCGACCCCGGTTCGGGTGTGTGGATGCTCATCTTGTCTATGATTGTATATGGTGTAGCGTTCGACTTCTTCAATATCTCGGGTTCTCTCTATGTCGAGAAGGAGACTACTCCCGCCATTCGTGCAAGTGCCCAAGGTGTATTTATGATGATGACCAATGGTCTTGGTGCCACAATAGGTTCGTATGCAGCCGGTAGAGTTGTTGATATGTATGGTTGGCCCAACTCATGGTTTATCTTTGCAGCGTATGCCTTGGTAGTGGCATTCTTGTTTGCCCTTATATTCCGTTATAAGCATAACCCCGACGAAGTGAAAGCGTAACAGAACAACTATGCACCTCTTTTATACTCCCGAAATAGCTCAAACATTGACACTCCCCGAGGTGGAGAGTGGACACTGTGTGCGTGTATTGCGACTCACTGAGGGCGATGAGATAGGCCTGATAGATGGTCGCGGAACTTTCTATCGTGCCGAGATAACTTTGGCTCACAACAAGCGTTGCGGTGTGCGCATTCTTGAAGAGATAAGCCAGCCCTCGCATTGGGCGGGCGAGATAGAGATTGCTATAGCGCCAACCAAAAATCTCGACCGCATTGAATGGTTTGCCGAGAAGACTACCGAAATGGGCGTCGATGCAATAGTGCCACTCTTGTGCCGATTCTCGGAGCGTAAGGAACTCAAGAGCGAGCGCATCGAGAAGATACTTGTGTCGGCCATGAAGCAGAGCCTAAAGGCTGTGCTGCCCCGTCTCGAAGAAATGACCCCCTTTGAGCGTTATGTGACCCAAGAGTATGATGGACAGAAGTTTATAGCTCACTGTCATGCCGAGAGCGAGCGAAAACTCCTATCGCAATGCTACAAGCCCGGCTCGCGTGCGCGTGTACTCATAGGCCCCGAGGGCGATTTCAGTCCCGAGGAAGTGCAGTTGGCATTGTCGCATGGGTATGTGCCGGTATCGTTGGGTGCATCGCGCCTACGCACCGAGACCGCAGGTGTTGTTGCTTGTCATACTATACACACTGTCAATGAAATAGCATCGCTCGAATAATAATAGAACACACAACGACGATATGAAAATCACACTTCGCACATTACTCTTGCTTGTGGCACTCTTGCCTCTTATGACGTGGGGTCAGGATACCAATTATATGAATGACCCTATGGCGCGAGCCATTATGGATACATACGCATCGATGCTCCGTGAAAATCCACAAGACTATGCTACATACCTCAATCGAGCCAAGGAGTATTATCGATATGGCGATTATACACGAGCTGTCGACGACCTCAACGAGGCCATAAAATATTATCCCCGTGAAGATATTTCCAACCTGTCGCAGGCCTACACTATCAGGGGGCTTATATACCAGATGCAGGGCGACGATATGAAGGCTATAGCCGACTTTAATGAGGCATTGCAGCTTGATCCTACCTCTCGTTTCTCGTTGATAGGCCGAGCCGACCTGTTGCGCGAAATGGGCGACTATGCCCATGCCAAGGAGGATTATCAGCTACTACTTCGTCGCGATAGCCGCTCGCAAGAGGCATACCTGGGGTTGGGTGTGATTGCTTTTAAGGAAAATAATATGGGTATGTGCCACGAATATATGGAGAAAGCCGAGAAGGCCAATTCTACAAATGTCGAGTTCTACCTTACACGAGCTACTATTTATGAGGAGATGGGCGAGTGGCGCAAGGCTGCCGATGACTATGTTACGGCAATGACCTTGGGCGACAATCACCGCTCGGTAGCCGGGATAAATGCTCTATCGGCTATTGCCTATAAGCCTGTAGTTGATGCTCTTACGGTGGCTGTAGAGACTGCCGACGAGAGAGGCTTCTACTACTTTATACGTGGTACTATACACATGAACAATCGTCACTATTCGGCCTCGATACAAGATTGGAATACGATTGTAGAGAACAATTTGTTGCACTTCCATTCAGTCTATTATAATCGCGGATTTTGTTATATGCGATTGGGACAGTTTGACTATGCCCTGGAGGATATCAGTGCCGCAATCATGATGAAAGGCGACCAAATGTCCTACTATCTTACACGCAGTAAGTTGCATCGTGTAATGGGCGACTACGAACAAGCCGAGGCTGATATTCTCATTGCTTCGACTTTTGATATGACCCACGAGGGTGTGCTCACACAACGCGCCATGCTTGCCACAGAGCGAGGCGAATATGAGGCGGCATTGAACTATTACAACGAAGCCGTATTGTGTAGTGCCGACGATGCCTCACTCTACCTGTTGCGAGGCGATATTCATGCCCTGATGAAAGACGACGAGTCGGCCGTGCGTAACTATGAAATGATGATAAACATCCCCGAAGAGGTTCCTGTGTATACATCATATCGAGGTTTTGCAATGGCGCGTCTGGGGCGTATGACCGATGCCGAGCAATGGATGGAGAGTGTGATAGCATCGATAAAAGGTGTACCCTCGCCCGACGATTACTACAATGCTGCATGCCTCTATACCCATACAGGCAATAAAACCAAGGCCTATTACTATCTTGAAGAGGCTCTAAAGGCCGGTTATGGCGATTACTTCAATCTCTATTTCGAGTACGACATGCCGGTGTCATTGGCACCCTTGCGTGGCGAAGCCGACTTTCGCGAGCTTGTAAGAAGCTATAGCGATGGTTTCTGAGCACACTGTGGCTTGATGTTGTAGTGAACTATAAAACCGTTTCTCAAGGTGCTATACTTGTGCCTTAGAAACGGTTTCTTGTTCTATTATGCTTTCTTTTTGTGTATTTGTGTTTGTTTTTATTGGCATATTACTTGCAAAGAAAAAATAATGTGTATATTTGCAAAATAATTATAGCAATAACAAACAATATACAACGCTTTATATGAAAAAATTATTTCCACTACTGCTGCTTGTCATTACCATGACAGCATGCCAAAAGGAGCCCGATTGGGGTAAGCTGTCAAATGACTTGCTGGTATATACCCACTACGACGAAGAGTTTGACTTTTCAAAATACAATACTTTCTACATACCCGACAGTGTACTCCTGCTGGACAATACCAAGGAAGAGCCGGTATACATTTCGAGCGATGATGTGCGTGCTCGCACTATCTTGGAGGTATTGTCCGATGAAATGCACCAACGTGGCTATACACAAGTATATGACCGAGCCGATGCCGACTTGGGCATGATTACAAGTTACATCAAGCATACCAATACATACGTAGGTTATGAATACCCCTATTGGTGGTATGACTTCTACTATTATTGGCCCTTCGATTATTGGGATCCTTTCTACTTTGATTGGTATCCCTACTATCCCTATCCCGTGGCTTACTCTTACACTACATCTACTATTGCTGTAGAAATAATAGCTCTGAATGATGCCGACGCTAATACCAAGGTATTGCCTTTTGTGTGGACTGCTTGCCTGGCAGGTATCGAGTCGAGCAACCAACTTAATATCTCTAATGCTGTAGCCGGCATATATCAAGCATTTGAACAATCGCCCTATATCGCAGCTCAATAATTGTATATAAACCACATCATAAATATGACTAAGATGAAGATTTCAAAGATATTGACCGTCGTACTGCTTATGTGTGCCGCTTTGTTGCCCGGTACAATACAAGCTCAGTTGTACAAGTCGACATATTACAACGTCGATTGGCAGTTCAATGCTCCTATATGTACCGACTTTGCCAATGTGGCAAGCGGTTGGGGTATGAATTTTGAAGGTGGATATTATGTTGCGCCCAAGATTGCGGTGGGTCTCTACGGCTCGTTCCATACCAATAGCAAATTTGTCGAACCGCAGGTTTTGCAACTCTCCTCTTCGAGCAGCCTCTACACCGACCAGATACAAAGTATTTTTCAAATACCCTTTGGTGCGCTGTTGAAGTATCGTTTTGTAGAGAACTCAATGTTCGAGCCCTACGTAACAGCCAAACTCGGAACAAACTACATACGCATGTCGTCGGCCAATAATGTATTGGATTTCTATGACGAGACATGGGGTTTCAATGTTCAACCAGAGGTAGGTGTGTCGATATTCCCCTCGGCGCACAACCGCACCGGCATACACTTAGGGTTGTATTATAGCTACTCGACCAACAGTAGTAAGTGTCTTATCTATACACTCGATGGCCTCAACAATATAGGCTTCAATCTCGGTGTGAGTTTTTGATAAATCGCTATATCTGCCGCGCGACGGCAGCCATGTCACACAGCCACTCTCATGAGCAATGTAACAAGCCTTGAGAGTGGCTTATTTGTGTATTAGAAGTAAACTTCCAATATACTTTCGCTTGCTGTGAAAAATATTCAAGCAAGCTTGATATTTCTCGCTTATTTGTATATTTGAGATAAATCTCCAATATACTTTCGCTTGCTATGAAAAATATTCAAGCAAGCTTGATATTTCTCGCTCGCTTATTCGTATATTTGAGGTAAACCTCCAACATACTTTCGCTTGCTGTAAAAAATATTCAAGCAAGCTTGATATTTCTCGCTCGCTTATTCGTATATTTGTACCAAACCCAACTTATGCAATGAAAAAGATACTTATAGCATTGCTATTGTTTATAGCATATATTCCATCGGCGTTCTCGCAAGATGGAGTCACTTATCGTACCGAGGCTGCGGCACATGCGGCTACAGGTACTTTTGCTCCCTATTATATGACGGCCAATCGTTATGGTACTGTGACCAATGGTTGTGGCGGATATTTGCGTGCCGGTGCTTTCATAGAGATGGATACGACACAACGATTTTCGTATGCGGCAGGTATCGACCTCATGGGTATATACGAGACTGCATCGCCCACTCGTCGTTGGGAGAATGGAGCTTTCACGACTATATACAATCGCCCTCAAATCTTTCGCATACAACAATTGTATGCCGATGTAAAATACCGCGCCGTGTTCTTGTCGGTGGGTATGAGGGAGAATGCACATGAAAATATCTTTACCGACTATCGACTCTCGTCGGGCAACTTGATATTCTCGGGCAATAGTCGTCCCATACCGCAAGTGCGTGCGGGTTTTCATCGTTTTGTCGATATACCCTTTACCAATGGATGGGTGCAATTGAAGGGAGAACTATCCTATGGTAAGTTTCTTGGCGATAACTATCTGCGCGACCATTACAACTACTATTCGTCGTTTATTACCACCAATGTCTACTATCATTACAAGTCGCTATACTTCCGTAGTAACCCCAATCAGCCCTTTGTCTTCACGTTTGGTATAGAGGACGGCGTGCAGTTTGGCGGTGATATGGATACCTATCGCGATGGTGTATTGGTTTCGTCGACCAAGTCGCCTATTACTTTCAAGTCGTTCTTGCAGGCCTTCGTGCCAAGTGCCGGCGATGAGACTGCAGCGCCTGGCGACCAGCTTTTTGTCTATGGCAATCACGTGGGTTCGATCAATATGGCAGCCGAGTACACTTTTGCCGATAAGTCGCAGTTGCGAGCCTATACACAGTGGCTGTATGAAGATGGCTCGGGATTGGACAAATCAAATGGTTTCGATGGCTTGTGGGGATTGGCCTATCACACTCATCGACGCTCTATTGTCTCGGATGTTGTTGTTGAATATATAGGATTGGACAATCAAAGTGGTGCTATACCTTGGCAACCTACCGACTGGCCCGGCACACAAATCACTACTGCTACATCGGGCGGTGACGACTATTACAACAACTTTCTATTCAACGGTTGGCAACATGTAGGTTTCGGTATGGGTACGCCCATGTCTCCCTCTATCATGTACAATACCGATGGTTATATGCGTTTCCTCAACACCCGCGTGAGGGGTTATCATATTGCTCTGCAAGGTTATGTGCACAATGAGTGGCAATATCGTTTCATGACCTCTTATAGACAAGCATGGGGTACACCCTTTATTCCGGCGCGTTACGATTTGTGTCAATTTGCATCGCTCTTGGAGTGTACCTACACCCCTGTAAAACTCGATGGATGGCAGTTTTGTGCATCGGTAGCCGTAGATGCAGGCAACCTCATTGGTGATAATTGGGGTATAAGCATCAGTGTTGTCAAGAGTGGCTCACTCATTAAGTTTAACAAAAAATCTGAAAAGAAATGAAACATCTCATATACATAGCCCTCACTGTTGTGGCTCTTGCACTTGCCTCGTGCATGCAAAACGGTGGTAATATAGGATACCTATATGGACAATGGCGACTTGAACAGGTAGAGCACGAGAATGTTGCAACCGAGTGCGATACTGTGTTTTTCTCATTCCAGTCCAATGTCTTCCAAATACGCAAGATTATTTATGATTCATACGACTACTCGGTGTTTATGGGCTTGTATGAGCATCAAAACGACCATATAAAGTTCAATATATACAACTACAATAGCCAAGAGATACTCACTCCGGAGTATGAGCATGTTGTGCTCAACGATTTGGCTTCGTTGCACATCGATACGGTTGTACCGTTGTTTAAGGTGGTAGAACTCAACAATAAATATATGACCTTGGAGTATAACGACTATCTCTACTACTTCAAGAAACTCAATTAGATGCTATAGATACCGCACTTTATACTCCCTTTCCTCTTTTGATCGTATGGGATAGATGCGTCGTAGACCTATGTCTCCCTCGTTTTTGTAGCCAGCGTCTATGATGATGTGCTTGCGCGACTTATCAAGTTGTATCATGCCTCGATAACGTTTGTTCCAGGTTATGAGTCCGTTGCCAAGTATCATGTTCTTAGTATCTTCATACAGACCTTCACCCAATAGGCCTATCACATCGCCCTGCTCATATACAGTTAGGCCGTTGTATATGAGTGGACCCCACAGCCTTATACGGTGTGAATACATTGCTCTTATGCCCATGTCGTTCATGCGTTCAATGGCCAGCATGCAGTGTGTATTGGGTCCTACAAGTAGCCATAGCCCCTCCCAATCGTCTACAGCGGCAGTGTCTATATAATTTATAAACTTATTGTGGTCGAGGGGCGTTGTGGGTCTCGAAAAGGGAAACTCTTTGCTCGACGTTACACGATAGGGGCTACAACACACACATAACATGAGCATGAATGCTCCTATGGCTGTGTATGTTGTAGTGCGATACATTATGATACTATTTTATAATTTATACGAGAATCCCAGACTCAACAGTTCTTTGATTTGCCAGAAACCCAATGAGTGGTGTGGCGCAACACTGTTGTCGTATCGCACATCAAGATACACGCGAGCCGAGAAGTATGTCGAGAACGAGAAGTCTACCGAGTTGGTCCATTCGGCTATCACGTTCTTGTAGTTGGTAAATGCATACAAGTGGCTCATCCAGCGTATGTTGTATCGTATATCCCATGTCATTGTATAGTCGAGTGACGAACCGACGTCGTTACGGGTGTTGCCTGTCTCAATACCAAATTTGGTGGGGTCTATGCCGGGCAATGCTACAAAGCGCAGATTGTATGAGAGGGGCGAAAGGGTGAGTGTGTGCGACAACTTCACAGGCTTTTCGTAGGCAAATGAGTATGAGAGACCGACACCCACATTCAACTCGCCGGGAGATAGAAATTCGGCCTCTTTTACACTTGAGTTGGGCGCATAGTTGGTGAGCAACTGTGTCTTGAACAACATTGATGCCGAGTAGTACCACTTGCCAAATGCTTTGTAACCAAACTTTGAGTTTATTTGGAACAAGTCTTCGCTCACGCGTACGCGGTGTACAGTGTCTTCGGCCGATGTGGTAAGGTTAAACTTCCATTGTGCAAGGTTCTCAAAGAGTAACTTTCCGCTCGGGTCGTTGTAGTTGAAGGTAAACAATTGGTCGCTCAGCAGGTTGAGGCTGCTGTTACCACCTTGATACCAATTCTCCGACACGTATATTTGTGATAGTTGTATATTGCTGCTGAACGACATTTTCCAGCGTTTTATCTTCACAGGCTTGCTTTCGAGTGACGAACTTACAATCTGTTGAGGCTTCTCAACAATTGTAATTGTTTGCTTTGTGGGATCGTTTACCAATACATACTCCTTGGGAGCCTTGGGCAGATTCAAGAAGTTGTATTTTACCAAATCCGGGCGGTTTACAATCAAGTGGTTGCGAGCTGCACGCAGACGGTTGTCTTGTCGTATGGCGCGAGCCAACCAGTTGTTGCTATGTTGCAAGGGCGCATCTTTTTCTATAACGTATGTACGAGGGGTGTATACTATGGCCGGTATAGAGAGACGTTCGAGAGGTGTCATTTGGTAATTCTCAAAAACCAGGGGCATAAACAATACACCGTTGATGCAGTTGGGCAATCCGTCGTCTATGATATTGTCTATGTCGAGCAAAAACATCAACGAGTCGGGTAGGAAAAATGTGCTGTCGCTGGCAATCGTGTCGTTTGTGAAGTATTGTTCCAGCAAGTTTCCCAAATTTATAATCGAACTATCCTCTGTAATATTGAGGGTAGTGATGCTGTCGGTATTAATCTCGTTATTTACTGTATTTTGTGCGTGAGCAGTGGCGAGGAACGCCATGAGTAGCAAGCTAATGAATGTCAATCGTCGCATATCGGTAGGTGTTTGTAAAACTATCTTTCGTTTTGCGAAGATAATATAATTTCGTGGCAAAACATCTTCTATGATACAAAAAAATACTATTGCCAAATACAACTTTTTCGCCTTGCTATTGGGCACTTTTTGATTAAAGCCTAAATCTCTTATCATTTATTAGTTATTATGTAGAGATATTGTCGATTATTTTTCTTACTTTTGTAGGCGAATTTTTTCAAAATAGAGTTCAACACAACTAACACATTTTTAACGTGGAAACAAGATATATATTCGTTACCGGAGGTGTTGCCTCATCGTTGGGCAAAGGTATTATTTCGGCATCATTGGCTCGCTTGTTGTTGGCCAGAGGTTACAGAGTGACTATCCAAAAGTTTGACCCCTATATCAATATTGACCCGGGTACACTCAATCCTTATGAACATGGCGAGTGCTATGTTACTGTAGACGGTCATGAGGCCGACCTCGACTTGGGTCACTATGAGCGTTTTACCAACACTGCTACTACTCGTGCCAACAATATTACTACCGGCCGTATATATCAAAGCGTTATCGACAAGGAGCGTCGTGGCGACTACTTGGGCAAGACTGTGCAAGTTATTCCCCACATCACCGACGAGATAAAGCGCAACATGCTCAAGCTTGGTAGCAAGGGTGAGTATGACTTCGTTATTACCGAGATTGGTGGTACTGTAGGCGACATCGAGTCGTTGCCCTTCCTTGAGAGTGTACGTCAATTGCGCTGGGAGTTGGGCAAGCGTTGTGCATGTATCCACCTCACCTATGTGCCCTACTTGGCTGCTGCCAAAGAGCTCAAGACCAAGCCCACACAACACTCAGTGAAGAAGTTGCAAGAGCTGGGTATCCAACCCGATATCTTGGTGTTGCGCACCGAGCACGAAATTTCATCGTCGCAATGTCGCAAGGTGGCCCTCTTCTGCAACGTCGATCCCGATGCAGTAATACAATCGCTCGACGTACCCACTATCTACGAGGTACCCTTGAAGATGCACGAGCAAGGTCTCGACAGCATCGTGCTCAATAAGACCGGTCTTCCCACCGATGGCGAGCCCGACATGACACAATGGTGCGAGTTCCTCCACCACATGAAGAATGCCACAGAAACTGTACACATCGGTTTGGTTGGTAAATATGTGGAGCTCCCCGATGCCTACAAGTCAATAAACGAGTCGCTCTTGCAAGCTGCTACATACAACGATCGCAAGCTCGCATTGCACTTCATCCACTCAGAGAAACTCAATGACGCCAACGTAGCCGAGACCCTCAAGGACATGGATGGTATACTTATTGCTCCCGGATTTGGACAACGTGGTATAGAGGGTAAGTTCGTAGCCCTCAAGTATGCTCGTGAGAATGATGTGCCCACATTTGGTATCTGTCTTGGTATGCAATGTATGGTTATCGAGTTTGCTCGCAATGTGCTTGGCTATGAAGATGCCAACTCGGCCGAGATGGACGTTAAGACCAAGCATAATGTTATCGACCTCATGGATAGCCAAAAGAGCATATCGAACCTCGGTGGTACAATGCGCCTCGGTGCTTACGAGTGTGTGTTTGATGCCGACTCAACACCTGCCAAGGCCTACGGATCTACACGCATCAGCGAGCGTCACCGTCACCGCTTCGAGTTCAATAGCGATTACCGCGAGGCGTTCGAGAAGGCTGGTATGAAGTGCGTAGGTACCAACCCCGATACCAACCTTGTCGAGGTTGTTGAGATACCCACTTTGCGCTGGTTTGTTGGTACACAGTATCACCCTGAGTACAACAGCACCGTGTTGCGTCCCAACCCCTTGTTTGTTGACTTTATACGTGCTGCCATCAACAAGTAACAGCATAGCAAGTATATAACACATTAATAATAAGTATGGATAAAAACACAATCATTGGATTTGTATTGATGATTGCGGTTGTGATAGGCTTCTCATGGTTTACACAACCCTCGGCCGAGGAGATTGCCGCGCAACAACGATACAATGACTCTATCGCTGCCGTTGAGGCAGCTCAGGCCCTTGAAATAGCTGCATGGCAAGAGCAAGCCGATGCTCAAGCTCAAGCTGCTATGGCCCATGTAGAAGTAGATAGCATCACCGCCGACTCGTTGCGCAAGGCCGAGCTCTTTGCTCAATATGGCGCCTTTGCAACTGTTGCCGATGGTCAAGAGCAAATAATCAAGCTCGAAAACAACCTCGTTGCTCTCGAGTTCTCGACAAGAGGTGGTTACTTGCGCAAGGCTACGCTTAAAGATTACAAAAACTACACCGGCAAGGATACCACCAATGTGGTACTCTTCCAAGATAACGACAACCGCTACGGTTTCATTTTCAAAACAGGAGCGCGCGTTATCGACACCCAAAGCCTCTACTTCACTCCCACTGCTACCGATAGCACTCTCGACATGACCCTCAACCTTGCAGGTGGTGCCATGTGGAATGTGCGCTATACGCTGCCTCAAGACAGCTATCGTGTGGAAATGCTTGTCACTCAAAATGGCATGGAGAAGGTTATACCCCAAAACATTGTTAACCTCGACATGTATTGGGATCTCAAAATGCCTCGTCAAGAAAAGGGTCGCATGTTTGAGCAAACCAACAGTGCACTCTACTACAAGCACGTAGGTGACGATGTTGACAAGCTCTCGGAGAAAGGCAACAAAGACAAGTATGTGAAGACAAGCCTCAAATGGATTGGCTACAAAGACCAATTCTTCACATCGGCTTTCATTGCCAATGACAACTTCAATGAGGCATTCCTCGTGAGCGAAGACCTTGAGAAAGATCCTGTCTACCTCAAGAAATTCCACAGCGAGACACTCATCGATTACACATCGGCAGCCAATCACGTGGCCGACTTCTCAATCTTCTTGGGTCCCAACGACTATAAGCTCTTCCGCTCATACGACAAGGGTCTTGATAAAGAAGATCGTCTCGACCTCGATCGCGTAATACCCCTTGGTTGGCCCCTCTTCCGTTGGATCAACACGCTTATCATCATCAATGTGTTCGACTTCCTCGGCAAGTTCTGTAGCAACTATGGTCTCATCATCTTCTTGCTCACCATCTTCATCAAGCTCATCTTGTTCCCCTTCACTTACAAGTCGTACAAGTCGCAAGCCAAGATGCGTGTGTTGCAACCTCAAATGCAAGCTCTTAACGAGAAGTATCCCAACCCCGAGGATGCAATGAAGAAGCAAAACGCCATGATGGAGCTCTACAGCAAAGCCGGTGTCAACCCCATGGGTGGATGCTTGCCTATGTTGTTGCAAATGCCCATCCTCGTGGCTATGTTCTCGTTCTTCCCCTCGTCGATTGAGTTGCGTGGTGAGTCGTTCTTGTGGGCCAAAGACCTTTCGTCTTACGATGCCATAGTAGAGTGGGATACCTACATCCCCCTTATCAGCAGCACGTTTGGCAACCACATCAGTCTCTTCTGCCTCCTCATGACCATTACCAACATACTCTATACCAAGGTAACTATGGATCAGAGCGGACAGAACAGCATGCCCGGTATGAAGTGGATGATGTACCTCATGCCTCTCATGTTCATGTTCATCTTCAACAACTATGCAGCAGGTCTTAGCTACTACTACTTCCTCTCGTTGTTGATTACTATTATACAAACTTGGGCATTCCGCAAGTTTGTCGATGAGAAGAAAGTATTGGCACAAATGGAGGCTAACGCCAAGAAACCCCGTAAGAAAAGTGGCTTTATGGCTCGTCTCGAAGAGGCACAACGCCAACAAGAGGCACTCTTGCGCGAGCAACGCAAGCAACAAGCCAAGCACAACGGCAAAGGCCGACAATAATTCATGCCGCCCCTTCTGTGGAAGTAAATAATAATGCGCAAGTTGCGCAGATAAGAAAAGGACGCACCGACGAGTGCGTCCTTTTCTTTTTTACTCACGTAGAGGTAGAAGTTAGTCTCTATTGCATGCCCTACTCGGACTGAGGGCGGGGTTGTACTCAGAACGATAGACCGAGGCGGAAGCCTATATTGTTGTAGCCATCGATGTTGTAGGTGAGCACGTGGCTGTGGTTGGTAGAGTAGCTATAGTAGAGAGCCAAGTGCAGGCCTACGCGCGTGGTGGGCATAGGAAAGAGGTTGAGTCCTATCTCGGGCTGTACGTTGAATCCCCAGCGATCCTGGTAGTAGGTGTAGACTTGGGTGTCGGACTCCATGCGTATGTAGGAGGCTCCAAGTTTCACGCCGATGTAGGGCTCGAACATCTTGTCGGTGGTAAATCGCCATCGCGTCGCGACACCGAAGGGTACTTGATAGATGGAGTGTTGCTGGTCGGTGTAGAGACTCTCGGTGTCGCTCAGGTGTAGCACTTGCTCGCCTATGTACTTGTTGTTGGTGTGGTACGAGACGTATAGTCCGAGCGACATGTTGGGTATGACGTAGTATCCGCCTTCAAATGCCATACCCCATCCGCTTGCCACGTTGGCATAGTCGTTGCTTACAGGAGCGTTAAATTGCCAATCGGCGGTGAAGTATCCACCATTGATGAGTTGAGCATTGGTTGCTGTGGGCAGGCTCATAGCCGATAGTAGGAGTAATGAGCCTAATAAATGTTTTATCTTTTTCATAATTGTATGTTTTAGGGGGATATTGGGTGTGTTGTGTTATTGGGCGCTCGACTGCAAGTAGGGCGATTGCTCAAAAGCCTGGTATATGCCCGACACGGTGCGGTTGATGTTGATTTGGTTGCTCGACAGTATACCGGCCATATAGGCGGTCCATATAACGGGTATCTTCTTTGTAGAGGGGTTGGCATCTTCGAGTGCTATCATCTCTATAATCAGCGAGCCAATGGTGTAGGTGTAACTTATAGGATAGGCGTATGAGGGACCCCAACCCATCCAATAGGGGTTCCAATAACTGCCCGGCCAATAGTAGTCGTAGCCATACCACCAATAGGGGTTGGCAGAGGCGTATGAGATGATGGTGTTGGTGTCTTTTACATAGCTCACCTGCAAGCCTACGTCGGCATCGGCGTTGTCATTTACTTCGGTATATCCGCGTGTCTTCATCTCGCTGTTTATAGCTCCAATGATGGCTGTTGTGCGCGGGTCGTTGGCTGCAAAGTAGGTGGGTTTGCTCTTGTCGTCAAGCACAAGAATACTGTCGGGGATGGCATAGGTGAGGTACTTGCCGAAGTTGGCTCCCTTGTCGTGGCTGGTATATACGATAAGGTCGCTCGACAGTTCGTTGAGGTCGGGGTCTTTCTGGCAGGCCACAAATGCCATTGCCAAGAGTAGAATGGGAATTGCCTTTTTCATAACACTGTTTTTAAGGTTTTTGAGACGTAAATTGTGTGGCAACAGTACCTTGTGGGTTGTTGCGGTATAAAGAAAACAATACAGAGGAGTCAAAAGTTTTTGTTGCAGTGGAGTATTGTGTCGAGTAAAAAGAGAGTGGTCGATGGTGTGTATTGTCCAAATTTTTTTACCTTTGTAAAAATTTAGTGACGATGAAGAAACGTATAGCTTGGATTACAGCAGACTATTTTGTGGATGTGGATATACCCATAGTTCCGTATCTTGCCGAGGAATATGAAGTGGAGTGGTATATCATCCAAGGATTTGATGGTAAAATTGCCGTTCCTGAGATTACGGCCAATTGCAAGATATACAAGAGACGTATACCCTACCGTCGTCGCAACCCCAAGTGTATAGCGTTCTATGCCGATATAGCCAAGCAGATAAAGGCCTTTGCCCCCGATGTAATATATGTAGATGCCATGGAGGTTCCCTACATGTATCCGGTGCTCGACTTTTACTTGCCCACTACCAAGATGGTGCATGCAACACACAATGTGAAGTCGTATGAGGGCTGGCACAATCGTCGTCTGTCGCAACTTTATCTGTCGTATGTATTTACTCGCCACAAGCACTTCCACCTTTTCTCGCAACATGCGCGAGCTGAGTTTGAGGCTATGTATCGAGGCAAGAATATCATGTATACCCCCTTGTCGCTCAAAGACTATGGCGCTCCTACAACCGGAGTGAAGCCCGTAGAGGGTAAGGTGAGCTATCTTTTCTTTGGCAATGTGCGTCAGAACAAGCGTCTCGATGTGATGTTGCAAGCCTTTGCCAAGTTGCCCGCCGAGTTGCAAAGCAGTATACATTTGTCGGTATTGGGCTCGTGTGAGAATGTGGCCTATTACCAAGAGATGGTCGATAAGTTGTCGTGCTCGGTTACTTTTATTCCCGATCGTATAGCCGACGAGGATGTGGCCGATATATTTGCACGTCATCACTACCTGGTATTGCCCTATGAAAATGTGACACAAAGTGGCCCGCACATGATAGCCTACAACTACGGTATGCCTGTGATAGCTACTCGTATAGAAGGTTTTACAGAGCATGTTACCGATGGCGTAGATGGTTACTTGTTTGAGGTAAACAATATAGATAGCCTTGCCGATGTGTTGAAAAAAACAATCATGCTATCGCAAGACGAGTATGCTACGTTGTGCCAAAATCTGAGCCAAACAATAGCCCGCAAGTATTCGTCGGAGAGTATATTGGGCGAGTATAAACGCTTTTTTGAGACGATATGAAACTGAAAGATAGAGTGCGCCTCTTTATACGCCACAACCGGGTGATATTGCTGTTGCGCTTGATGATCGAGTCGCTCATCGAGGCCTGGGAGCAGAGCAAGCACCTGGGCGCATCGCGCATGCTGAACGACGAGGTGAAGTTTGCCGCCGACCTCTGTATCCGTGCACATGCCATAGAGAAGGGCATGTCGATAGGCTCTGTGCGTGTAGGTTTTGGCGTTCCCAAGCTATTGTCGCTGATAGACGACCTCATGCTATATGTGAGTCGTTTTCCCAAGGCATCTATTGATGAATATGTTGCCATTATAGAGAGTTATATATCCTTCAATCGAGAGCATGGATGTGCTGTAGAGGCTGTAGAGGCGCGTTATGAGGTGCTTAAAAGGATGTATACATGCCGTGCAACCCTGCAAGCCGGTGTTGCCATGAAAAATAGAAAAGAGACACTTGAAGCCACTGCCGCGTCGTTCGACATCTTCTCGCACAGTCGCTGTTCGGTACGAGACTTCGATACGCAGGTGGTTGTAGATATCGATGAGGTAATAGCCGCTGTAGATATTGCCCGTAAGACCCCCTCGGCATGTAATCGCCAATCGGCACACGCACACATATATCAAGGTGCCAAGGCTCACGAATTGCTCGACTTTCAGGGAGGTTGTAATGGTTTTGGCCATGATATGCAGTATGCCCTGCTTGTGACCGCCGACATGCGCAATTACTTTATCAACGAGCGCCATCAGATGTATGTCGATGGTGGCTTGTTTGCTATGGATTTACTCCTGTCGTTGCATCACAAAGGAGTGGCAACCATACCTTTGACCACTGCCTACAAGAGTGGTCGCACACGAGAACTGAAACGCCGATTTGGTATTGCTCCGCATGAAGTGCCTGTGATGATAATAGGCGTTGGCGCCTACAAGGAGTCGTACAAAGTCGCTGTATCGCACCGCAACCCCGTAGAATCTTATTATACATTACACCGTTAGTCGGTTATACAACTGTTGAGAAAATCGGTGTATGCTTGAGCGCAAGATTGTAACTTGTGTTCGATAGCCTCTTTGTGGCTGTCGAACGATGCGAGTATTGCCTCAATGCGTTGAATAAAGCAGGCTGCGTTGAGTTGAGACGGGTTGTCAATGATATGTTGCGGGTATAGGTCGAACTCTTCTATCAGCGACGAACACTTCGAGTTACCCAACGTAGTCGTGTATGAGCTGTCGGATACGTATGTAAGAGGTGCAATACCGTTTTTGAGCGCAAATATCGTATCGTGGAAGCGGTGGGTAACGATGAGGCTGAAGTATCGGTATACGCCCAACTGTTCGAGAGGCGATAGGCCATTGAGTGCTATGTCGGCCCAAGGAGCCGGTCGTAGCGATACAATTGTGTAACCCTGAGTCTTGAAGTAGTGTGCTACTTCCTTGCACCATGTATCGGTGCGGTAGGTGTGAAAACAGATGCTACGCTTCGGTATGGTGATGTTGTTTTTGCGCAGGTACTGTTCTATGTGGCTATAGTCTATGGGTAGCGAGAAGGTGGGGTCGGGAATTGTCGCGATACGCTTGCTATCTACAAAGTGCGATAGTAGGTTGTATGTGGTAATATCTCTGATACCCATTGCGGTAAATCCCTCTATCGAAGCCCTGAGTTTTTCTATCTGCGACTTGGTGAGGGTGTTGTACTCGGTGTTCTTGCATGAAGCCGCCAATAGCACCTTGCGAGCTTTGATGTCGGGCGATAGCCAATAGGCCGAAATGTCATTGCTGCCTTGTGGTAGACGGTCGAGTTCGAGCAAAGTATCGGCTCCTATGTAAATGACGTCGTAGTTGCGATTCTTTATAAATTGTAGCGCTGCATCGATGTCTGTGATGACCTTTGCATCGGTTACACCCAAGTGCATGCGCTTGAAGCGACTGTATTGCTGCATGCGTCGCCAATCGTGTAGAAGCGATATGGGTGTAGCACTTGACAAGTAGGGCTTACGGGGTGGACGGAAACCATGAAAAGGTATTACCTCGACATGGTCGTCGGGGTGACGTCGTTGCACAGCCAAGAGTGTGGCATATGCCTGTAGATTGGTACCACAGTTGAGGTCGCCGTAGTATGTGAGTATACCTATTTTCATGTTTCAGTATCAGTTGAAAGGGTTGCGATAGCAACCTATCAGTTGCTTGAAGTAGTGGACAAAAAATTGCGGATCGCGCACGAAGTAGCGCTTGAATAGGCGCTTGGGTTCATTGAGGAAACGGTAGAACCATTCCATGTGAAGTTTTTGCCACATTTTCGGTGCACGCTTCAGGGTCTTGGCTTCAAAGTCTATTGTAGCACCCAAGGCCATGAATATCTTTACCTGAGGCATGTGCTTGCGATAGCGGTGTATCCAGCACTCCTGTTTGGGAGCTCCCACGCCTACTACCAATACAGTAGCACCCGAGCGATTTACAATATCGACCAGCTCCATGCACTCCTTCTCGTTTTTTTCAAAGCCAAAAGAGGGCGAGTGAGCACCAACAACAATCTCACGTCCCATAGCGGTATTTATCTCTTTTTGAGCTTTGAGTGCTATACCCTCGGCGGCTCCTAAGAGAAAAATTTTGCAATCGGGGTTGTTGCGGTGATAGTTGTAAAATGCTGGAAAAAAGCTCGAACCGGGTATTGCCTCGGGAATTCTCTTTTTCAACAATCTTGAGAAGAGCTGTAAGATGCGACTGTCGCATACTATCCATTCGGCTTCTTGATAGGCATCGTAGAGCAACTTGTTCTTTTGCAATTCTACAAGATGGTCAACATTGGGAGTGTATAGAACACCCTCGTTCATGTTGCGTAGTAACTCGTCTTGTGTGATGCACTGTATGTTTATATTGAGTAAACGGGTAGTTTCCATTTATTGCTTATTAAGTAGGTTGTTATACACATCGCGCAGGCTTCCCATAACACTCTCGGGGAAGTATGGTTGCGCTATCTTGTAGCTTTCCTCGCCATATTGTGGTATGAGGTCTCTATTTTCTACGAAGTATCGCAGCGCAGCGGCTATCTCGTCGTGATGTCCGGGTTGTACCATTATGCCGTTGTGGTGGTGATGCACAACCTCGGGTATGCCACCCACAGGGGTAGAGATAATGGGCATGCGATAGCTCATGGCCTCAAGTATGCCTATGGGTAGGCCCTCATTGAATGATGGCAGGATATAGATGTGTGCCCATTCGAGGCATTCGGTCTTTTTATCTCCCGACACCCAGCCCAGGAAGGTGACAAAATCGTTAAGCTTGTGGTCGCGGATAAAGGCTTGCAACTTCTCCTCTTCAAGATTGCCTCCTATACGCAGTTCTATGCGATCGGCAAAATAGTCGCGCTCGTTGGCAATGGCTTGCAGCAGGTCGTAGACGCCCTTGCGCTTGCCTATTTCGCCCAAGAAAAGTAGCCTTATCTTGCCATCGGTAGGGCGTTGTGTGGGCTCCTGAGGTGGTGTGACGATGTTGTTGAGGATGACAATCTTGCCGGCATCGATACCTATCGAAGTGAAATACTCTTTCCACCATTGCGACAATACGATGAGCCGGTCGCAGTTGTTGATGGTCTGTGTAATCCATGCTTTATTCTTGTGATTGTCGTAGTACTCGACAAAGTCGCAGGCATGCTGGTGCATGATGACCTTCTTGCCAAAGAATCGGGCAATATTGACAAACACCGCCTTGCGTGCAAATGATGCGTTGGCAGCACCTTGTATATGCACAATCTTTATTTTTCGGTTGAAAAGTAGTGCGATGGTAAATTGTAGTATTGAGCTGAGTGCATACCAAGCCTTGACGGGCATTGATGCCAGCTTCCAAGAGGTGATGTACTGGAGCTTGTCGATGTATTGGTAGTAGGAGTTGATAACGGCTGCCATTCCTCCGGGCGTGTCGCGCTTTACGCCCACCATTATCACTTGTTGTGATATTTCTGTGGGTATGAGGGTGTTGTATGCCATGGCTGTCGGTTTGTTATATTGTTCTTACTTCCTATGTGTCGTGTGCATATATTATACACAAAGTCAATATACAAACTTAATCAATAAATTTGAAACTCTCAAAGAATTGCGAACAATAAAATAGCTTGGAGGCGATTTTTGTCTCCAATACTTATTGCAACAGGTATGATGGGGGTGTGTTATTGCTCGGGCTCTTTCTCCCATTTGTAATGGTCGACAGCCATGACAAAGAATACGAGAATCCAGATATTGCGCGTCAAAACGTTCACGGGAGCCCAGTCGGCCATACCGTGAATGAGAATGTAGCTGATGAGTGCTATGCCAAATAGCGATATAATCTTGTAAGACTCGTTGTAGTCGCTACGCAATGTCGTTTTTATCTTGAGGAATTGACGTGCGATGTAGTAAACAATAGGTAGTGTACCCACGATACCCAACTCCGACAGGAGTATGAGCGGCACATTATGTATGGGGTTTGAGCCCATAAACTCCTCGGCGCGCCAGAAAATCTTGTCAATATCGCCAAACATGGCTCCGAACGATATGGTGCTACGGATGTATTCGAGGTGGGTGTTGAGGCCAAGACCAAACCATGGATACTCGTTTATGATTTCATATCCGCAATAATAGTGCATCATACGCGCCAGCATCATTTCGTCCATATTACTGCCTATGAAACTATCCTTGATAGGTGTGAGGAAGATGAGTGCAGTAGCCAATATGAGCATGGGTAGTATCATCGTGAAGAAGTTCTTGATGGTGAAGATTGAACTCTCACGTGTGCGGTATATGAGAACGAGTAGTATGGTAGTACCTATAGATGCGAGCAGGGCTGTGCGCGAAAAGGTGAATATAAGCACAAAGAACGCCATAAGACCAACGATGAGGCTTTTACGCTTGTTGTAGCCCATGAGGTAACAGATGGTGAAGAATGCTAATGTCATGGCCATATAGCCACCCAAAGCATTGGGGTGGTTGAATGTACCCGGAGCACCGGGTCGCTCGGCGGCGCGTATCGACACACCCTCACGGAATAACGTCACTACCTGCGTTATACCCAAGATCGGATAGCATATAGCGAGCGCAAGTTGTAGTATGGTAGTGTATACCAAACCCTCGTATATGCCTCGCAACAAGGTGTCTATCTTGACACAGCTACATAGCATATAAAGGAATATCAAGTAGCATATAATTTGTACCAATGCGAGTATTGTAGAAGGCACAATGAGATTGGCAGGGTTGCAAATGTTTATTGCGGCAAATGCAATGATAGCAAGGAGTGCATACCATGGTAACTTCATGAAGTTCCATTGCATACGTCTCGAAAGGACTATCAAAAACACGGGTGTAATGAGCATGTATACCTCAAGACGGAATTTATATCCGAAGATGCCGTCGACATATTGGCGGTCGAGTTCAAAGAGAGGTAATCCAAAGCCTATACAGTTGGTAAATATAAAGAATGAGATAAAAATCTCGCACCACTTGTCAAAAGTGAGTTCGCGCGAGTTGTGCAATATCTTGAACACATACACCAACACCGATATGAAGATAAATAGTATAGCTCCCATATCTTATGCTTTTTTCGGATTTAATATACGACGAGCATATACTGCAAGTGCAACAAGACCGGCAACAAACAGTGTTATGATAATCCATGAGGGGATGGTGTAGTATGACAAAAAGCCACCTGCCGCGAGTATGAGCAGTGATATAACAAACAGGTAGTTGGGCGCGATTTTAAAGCAGAATCGTGTGTCGAACATGCGGTATATCATCAGGTAGGCATATGAAATAATGAGTGATGCCGATATGCCCATGAGTCCCCATCGTGTCACTGTAAAGTAGTATAGCATGATGGCCAATATAGCTGTTGATATGATAGAGGGAAGTCCACGGTGTGTCTTGCGCGAGCATTGATATGCAAGGTCAAGGAACGAACCCATGGCATGCAATTGCACGGCAATGAAGAGAGGATAGATGTATATGTAGCTCTCTTGATAGTTTTCGGCTACGATGTATGGGTAGATGATGCGAAGGCCCAATGTACCCAATACAACAATGGCACTGAGGAAGAAGAAATAGTTGTTGAAAATCTTAGAGAAGAATCGGTTGCTATCGGTCGAATTCATCTCTTTTATTGCTATTTCCTGCCAGGTTTGATAGAAGATGCCCGATGCTATTTGCAGTATGTTTGAGAACTTTACTGCAATGGCAAAGATGCCGTTGTACTCAAGTCCGAGGTGTCGCTCAATGAAAATCTTGCTTGAACTCTCAATAGCCCACCAAGCGAGAACGTTGGGTAGCAAAGGGATAGTGTATCGAAGCAACTCTCGACCCACATCCTTTGAGCACTCTTTTCGGTGCTTGATAAACATGGGAATAAACTTGATGCGTATCTCGATAATGGCCAGCGATACTATGCGGCTGATAAGGTTAGACAAGAATATCGACAACACGCCCATCTTGAATATCACCAAGAATATAATGCTGAGGATGAGTATGAGCAGTGTGTTGATGATGCCTATACCTACAAAGAAGCGTGTGAGACCCATACCTCGCACTACCTGTATCATTACCTCGTAGCAGGCATACACGATAAGTGTTGCCACGATAATGGGGTAGTAGGGCAGGTGCGACAGATAGTAGTAGGCTATAGCCGATATGATAGCTATAATGGTACTGTTGCGCGCGAGTGTGCGTATAACATACGATATAACATCCTTCTGTGAGTAGGGGCAGCTTTTGTCTATCAAGAAACGAAATGCTCCGTCTCGTATATCAAATGTTATAAACGGTACAAGTAGCATGATGAGGGTTATCGACAAGTCGAAGTAACCCATTTCTTCCTTGGCAAGGAAGAATGTATACAATGGCATCAATGCAAAGGCTATCAGCTTGGCGCCGACTGTGCCTATTGCATAGATAGAGAACGTGTTGAGGAATTCTTTACCCCTGTTTCGTGCCATTTGTATATAAGCTATATGTGTGCTTATTTATTCTTTATTCTTACGCGCTCACCGTTTTGGTTATAGCCATATCCATATCCTTGCTTGGCAGTAGTTGCGTTGATAACCAACGATACATTGTGCAAGCGATTTTCGCTAACAATGGTGTTGCAGTAGCGTATGTGGTCGCGTTGAGTGTAGTTGGCGCGACATACATATATTGTTGTGTCTGAAACTCTTGTGAGCGAGAATGTGTCTGATACCATACCTACGGGAGCCGAGTCGATAATGATGTAGTCATAGCGCTCACGCAATGCGGCAAAGAGGTCGTCCAAGCGTTGGTTGAGCAACAACTCGGCAGGGTTGGGAGGGATGGGGCCGGCCACAATCACATCCAACATGGGATTGATGTTTGAGGGCACGATAATATCGTCGATAGTAACATCTTCCGACGCTAAGTAGTTGGTGATACCCAAACGCGACTTGATGTTCATATACTCGGCCAATTGGGGGTTGCGTATGTCAAGACCTATGATAATGGTGCGCTTCTTCAAGAGTGACAATGATATAGAGAGGTTGACACTTACAAATGATTTACCCTCGCCACTTACCGATGATGTGAGCAAGATAACCTTGTCTTTCTTGCCTGTGAGCAAGAATTGAAGGTTGGTACGCATCAAGCGGAACAACTCGGCTATAGAGCTGGTATCGCCTTCCTTGACAACAACGCGCTCTTTTGAGTAGTTGACGCATACTTCACCAAGGATGGGTACGCGTGTGATTTGCTCAAGCTCTTCTCTACTGCTAAACTTGGTGCGGAAGAGGAACTTGATGTAGAGGTAGGCCGAGGGAATGAGCAAGCCGATGATGAAGCCGATGATGAGCAACATCGATGTTGAGAGGCTCGAAGGCTTGTTGTAGTTGAAGGCTCGGTCTACGATTTGACCTTTGGGCGATGTGATAGCCAATGTCAAAGCGTTCTCTTCATACTTTTGCAAGAGGAAGATATACAACTCCTCTTTGATAACCTTCTGACGATACAATGAGATAAACTCACGCTCTTGTGTGGGCGCTGTGCTTATACGTGACGAAATCTTGTCCTCTTGCTTGCGCAACTCGTTGAGGGCAATATCGTTGCTGGCTTTAGAAGTGTGCAATGATGTGATTACGTTCTCGCGTGAAGCATCTATTTGCTTTTCCAATAGAGCGAGTGCAGGGCTGCCTTCTTTGGCGCTCGTCAGCATATTGAGGCGAGCAAGTATCAACTTGTTGTAGCTCTCGATAAAGCTTGCAGCTCCCACTTCCAAACTTGCAGAGAAAGGTACCATTTCGTACTTGTTCTCGGGTTTGCTGATGAAGCTGATAATGTGGTCGATAACTTGCGACATGGTCTCGGCTTCGATAAGTTGGCGATGTGATTGAATGTTGTTTTCAAGCACGGCCTTTATCTCGGTTTCGATATCCGACAAGTTGTGTTCTTTTTTGTACTTTTCAACTTGCACTTCGGCTTCGTTGAGTTCTTTTCTTATTATCTCAAGACGCTCGTTGATGAAACGCTCAGAGTTGGTAGCCTCGATATTCTTCTCGTCGATACCACGTTTGTTGTAAAGGTCGCAAATGGTGTTGAGCAACTCTTTACCATAGCTTATGTAGGGGGTCTCGACGGTGAGTGAGATGAGGTTGGCCATCTTGTCGGGAATGTACATAGTCACATTCTTGCCCAACTCTTCGGCAGTGTAGTCAAAACCCGAAACGCGTACGTTGTAGTTGTATTCTTCGCCCGGAATATAATTGGGGGTCGATGTTACGATGAAGTCGCCATAGATGGTATTGAGCTCATAGGGAAGCTCAACATTCTTTACATTGGCATACTCTTTGAAGAAGCCCGAGTTTACCTTGATATTGGCGCGACCCTCTTCGTTGATTTTTACCTTGAAGTTGAGCGATATGCGCAGTGTATCGCATACGTTGTTTATGTCTATTACATCAACGGCATAGTCTTTAAACTCTACCCAGCGATTGAAAAAGTTCTCCTTGAAGATGTGTATTTTGTGCAACTCCATCTTTTGAGCAGTCTCGTGCATGAGTGAGTGTGATGTGATGATGTGCAACTCGTCGTCGACACTTACACCTTCGCCCATGAGATTGCCCAATCCCATTTGTTGCATGAATGATCCTACCATATTGCCCGACGATGACGACATGTCGGAGCGTATCATGATGTTTGACACCACTACATACTTGTCTTTGCTTATCTTTGAGTATGTATAGGCTAAACCTACGCAACAAATGACCGATATAAGAAATATCAACCAGTTGTTTTTGATAGTCTTGGCTATTCCTATGAGGTTTACAGTCTCGTTGTTCAGATTGGATTGGCTCATTATGATATGTGTTTATATGCTGTGTTAAAATTATCTTACAAAGAGTGCAATGCAGAGTGATACGATAACCGATGCTGCCGATGTTACTGCGCTCACTACCGACACAAGGTATTGATTTTCTTGGCTGTAACGAGCAGCACCTTGGCGTGCCGAGTTGGGCTCTACATATACGATGTCGTTGCGTTGCAAATAGTAGTAGGGCGATGTAAAGATGTCGGGTTGAGTGAGGTCTACGCGGTGGTATGTGCGCACACCCTCTTTCTCGCGAATTATCAATACGTTGGTGCGGTTGCCATAGATGGTCATGTCGTTGGCTTTGCCCAGCGCATCGAGTATTGTGATGCGCTCGCTACCAAATTCGTATGAGCCGGGCTTGGTTACCTCGCCCAAGATGGTAAACTTGTAGTTGGTGCATTGAACAGATACGATGGGATCCTCGACATATTGGCTTATTTGAGCCTTCAAGTAGTTGGTAAGCTCGTCGCGAGTCATGCCGGTTACTTTGATAGATCCCAATACGGGGTAGTCGATGTAACCTTCGCTATTGACAATGAATGTTTGCAATGCGGGAGTAGTCATCAACTCGGTTGCACCTGCGCTGAGGTAGTTTTGTAAAGGAAGATTGAAGATAGCTACGGCATTGGGGTCCATTGCTGTAACCGATATGGCAAGCATATCGTCGGGCTCTATGATGCTTTCGAAGTTCTTGATAGAGTCGGGTATAACTTGTACAATATCGGCAGTTTTGGCCATTTCGGGGAAGTATATCATCTCCTTTTTGGTTGTACAAGAAGATAGAATAAATGCAACAAATGCGAGTGAAAGTATGTATCTTTTCATAGGATATTTTTTTAGCGTGGCAAAGATATTATTTTTTTTTCTATTATTCTTCTTTTTAACGAACAAAAGCGGTGTATTATTGTGTTTGGAAGTGAATAAAATCGATGAAAAATGATGTTATTTTATATCTTATTGATACATAATAGAATACCGGCTACACTTACTCGCCTTTTTTGAGTTCTTTATATGGGGTGTTGCAATCTCATATTTCGATGTCATAAAGGCGTGTTTTATATGCGGTTTTTTATAAAGAATTTGCTATTTTTGCACTATAAATTTAAGGCATTGTAGTAATATGATTTTTTCCTTAATATGTGGTTTTACCACCTTGCAGACGGTGGTCTTGTTGATGCTTGTGCTATTATTTCTAACCGAGCTCATATATTTGTTTGCAATTTATAACTCGGTGTCGCGCTATGTGCGTCAGGCATCGCTCGGTCGTGTGGCCTATGCAACCGATTTGCCCACTGTGTCGGTGGTTGTGTATGCGCATGGCGAGGAGGCCGATAGCCTGCCCCAATTGCTGCCCGCATTGCTTGCACAGAAGTATCCTTCATACGAGGTGATCGTGGTGAATGATGGTGTCTCTTTTGAGGTGCAAAATGCCATTGCGCTCTATGAGTGTGAGCACAACAATGTATACCAAACATCGGTTCCCGATACGGTCTATAATGTGAGTCGCAAAAAGTTGGGAATAACCCTCGGTATTAAGGCTGCCAAGAATGATATAATAGTGCTTGTTGAGTCGAATTGTAAACCGCAGAGTGATAGTTGGTTGTGCTCTATTGCACGCAATTTTGTGCCGGGTGTTGATGTGGTGCTTGGTTATACCAGAATGATGGATAAAAATGGCAAAAAACAGCGTGGTTTTCAAGTCTTCAATCGAGTGCTTTTTGCGCTTCGATACCTTGCCTATGCCGTCATCGGAAAGCCCTATATGGGTGTGGGTAGTAACTTGGCCTATCGCAAAGATGTATTCTTTGCCAACAAGGGATTTTCGGCTACACTCAACTTGCACTTTGGCGATGATGACTTGTTGATAAATGAGATTGCCAACGCTCGTAACACACGCATCGAATTATCGCCCGAGAGTATTGTTGAGAGTTATCACGACGATGTGCAAGGGACGTGGAGTGAGTTGCGAATGAGATATAATTTTACATCTAAATATTTGCGCACCACGTCGCGTACAGTCTTTGCTGCAGAATCCTTTTTGTATACTCTCTTTTGGGTGGCTTTTGTAGCCATAATAGCCATTTTCTTGCCCCAGGCTTTGGTGGCTTCATTGCCCTATATAATAGTCGTGTGCGCAGCGCTGCTCGTAGTGTTGCTCATGTGGTTGCTTGTGTGGTATGTATATCGCAGAGTGGCCGCTATCTTGGGCGAGTCTATTCAATCGGGTTTGGTGCCATTTTATTTGCTTGTGCGACCTCTCTTTGTATTTTATTACTCGTTGCGCGATAAGGGAACTCGCAAGAGTAACTTTACCTGGCAACATTTGCATTAATAAGCGGTATCTGTCTCAAGTAGTGTATATGAAGAAGTTTTGGGCTTTCATTCTATTGGCGATCATGTTGCAAGCATGCGAAAATCGCAACGGAGTTGTCGTTGGACTATACAATCACACCGATACAGTGTGTATGTGTGAGCTTGTAGAGCTGGATTATATGGTCTTGCTCGACAGCCTTGCGCTTGGTCGCGATGAGACTGTTAGGGTGTTGGATCATGCCGATCGTCAAGTTCCTTACCTTGTTACCTCGTCGCACAAATTGCTCTTTATTCCTGAGCCTATCGAGTCGCATATTACAACCTATTATCGAGTTGTTCCCGGTGTGCCCGATGCGTTTGACTGTGACGATATGCGTGAAATATATGACTTGATGCGCGATAGTGCGCAGTGCGCTTCTGAGCAGAAGGCTTTGAGCATATCGTTGCGATAGAAATATTTCTATACACAAAAATAGCACCTGCTACATTTCGATTGTGTAGCAGGTGCTATTTTATATTATATGTATACTCTATCCTGTTGAGACTATAGCCTCGAGTGTAGTAGTTATAGATTGCGAATGTCAATTTTAGTTTCACCTGTATTTTTGTTGATGGTGTAGATGCTTGAGCGTAGGACGATGTGTATTTCGTTCTCCTCATCTACTACAGTACAGATGTTTCTCTTAGGAATTCTATTGAGAGGGTTGTTTTCTGAGCCAAGAATAATTTCATTCTCGGTGATAACAATAGAGCATTGTTGAGCGTAGGGCAAAAGCATGGCATCGAGGTCAATGTCCTTGCTTGTATGTTCGTTGTTGACGTAAGTGTCATATAGTTTGTTGTAATCGACCATATAGAGTGGGTATAAACGAGAGCATGAGCTATCGGGGTGTGAATAAAATAAAAGACTGCCCAAGCGGGCAGTCTTTTATGGAATTGTTTATTACAATAAGAATCCGAGCAATACACCGGCGGCAACAGCCGAACCGATTACACCTGCTACGTTGGGACCCATGGCGTGCATCAACAAGTAGTTGGTGGGGTCATACTCCAAACCAACGTGTTGTGAGATACGAGCCGAGTCGGGTACAGCCGATACACCAGAGTTACCAATGAGGGGGTTGATCTTGTTCTCTTTGCTCAAGAAGAGGTTGAAGAACTTCACGAACAATACACCTGATGTGGTAGCGATGATGAATGACAATGCACCGAGACCAAAGATGAGGATTGAATCGAGGGTGAGGAACTCAGAAGCTTGAGTAGAAGCACCTACGGTAACACCAAGCAAGATAGTGATAACGTCGATGAGCGGACCGCGAGCAGTCTCGGCCAAACGGCGAGTAACACCACTTTCTTTCAAAAGGTTACCAAAGAAGAGCATACCCAACAAGGGAAGACCCGAAGGTACAAGGAAGCAAGTGAGCAACAAACCTACGATGGGGAAGATTACCTTCTCGGTGTGCGAAACGGCGCGAGGAGGTTTCATGCGGATAACGCGCTCTTTTGATGTAGTGAGGAGTCGCATGATGGGCGGTTGAATTACAGGCACAAGAGCCATGTAAGAGTATGCCGACACTGCGATAGCACCCATCAAGTTGGGAGCAAGTTTCGATGAAAGGAAGATAGCTGTAGGACCGTCGGCACCACCGATGATACCGATAGCACCTGCTTGCATGGGATCGAAACCAAGTGCAAGGGCAATCATGTAAGCACCGAAGATACCAAATTGGGCAGCAGCACCGATAAGCATCAATTTGGGGTTAGAGATAAGAGCCGAGAAGTCGGTCATAGCACCAATACCCAAGAAGATGAGCGGGGGATACCAACCTTGTTGTACACCTTGGTAGAAGATGTTGAGTACCGAGCCTTGTTCGTAGAGACCTACTTGCAAACCGGCATCCATGTTGAAAGGAATGTTACCGATGAGCATACCAAAGCCGATAGGAATAAGGAGCATAGGCTCAAATTCCTTAGCCACGGCGAGGTAGATGAAGAATATACCGATGGCAATCATGGCGAAGTGTTGCCATGTAGCGTTGTATATACCGGTATATGTCCAGAAGTCGCCGAGGTTTTGAATTAGAAAATTACCAAATTCTCCCATATTACTCGATTGTTACGAGAGCAGCACCTTCGAGAACTGACTCTCCTTGTTTAACACTGATAGAAGCGATTTTACCATCGCGGTCGGCCTTGATGGCATTCTCCATCTTCATAGCCTCGAGGATCATGATAGTGTCGCCTTTCTTCACGGCGTCGCCAACATTAACCTTAACGTTGAGGATAACACCGGGGAGGGGTGATTTGATTGTACCGGCTCCGGCAGCAGCAGTTGCTGCAGAGGGACGATTGAGGGTTGTAGTAGGAGCTGCGGGAGTTGTGGGGCGAGCTTTCACTACGGGTTTAGCAACAGTTTTTACAACTTTTTCCATTTCGACAAGGTAGGGAGTACCGTTTACCTCTACGTGGGCAACGTTTTCTTCGATGTCTCCGATTGTTACCTTATAAATATTGCCGTTGATGGTATATTTATAGTCTTTCATTGTTTTTAGTTTTGAATGTTATGAATTAGATTATTTACGGGGAAGTTCACGCAAAGAGTAAATCTTTGAGTTCCAAGGAGAGTAGCGACGCTCCACCTTCTCGATAGTGAGCACGGTGTCTTCGTGGTCGTGTACGTCTTCTTGCAACTCGTGCATAGCCATTGCGATAGCGGCAAATACCTCGCCGGGAGTAGAACCTTTGGTCATAGACTCTTTAGTCTCTTCGTCAGAGAGGCCTTTAGCCTTAGCAGCAGTGCGCAAAGCCCACCAAGTAGATACTTTGCCGATGCTACCGAAGATGATGAAGAGCAACAAAAGACCAGAGAATACTACAGCCATAGCCGAGATAGCCATACCGATACCGTTGGCATCTTGTACTTGGAACTTCTCCATCTTCACGTTCTTGTCGAGTGTGAAGTTGTTGGTGCTGGGTGTTACATACTTGCTTGTACCTTCGCCACGAATCTCCCATTTGTTCTCGCCGTCGATGGCGCGAGCGTATGATTGATCTACTGCAAGGATGTTGGCGGGGATGGTTACTTCGTTGAGAAGTTTGTTACCACCGTCATAGATACCAATCCAAGTCTCTTGAGTGGGGTCAAGTAAGAAGTTTACATGGAACGTACCACGCTCGGGTTGTCCGTCGGCCCAGAAAAGTGTGTGTTGGCGAGGCGGAATGAGTGTGAGCACGTCTCCTTTGGGGATGAAGTATGATGCTGTATCACCCGGAGTGTTGCTAAACTTGAGCATGTGTGAAGCTACGTTGTAGTTGCCGTATGACTTGTTGAACAGCTCTACCCATGCACTGTGCATGCCGTAGTCGTCTTGGTAGTTGGTCTCGTTTACCATCAACACTTCGTTGATGAGGATTTTGCTACCTGTTTCCTCGCCTTCAACAGCGGGCTTACAAGAAGCAAATGCCACGACAACTGCCAGCAACATGCTCAATATTCCAAATTTATTTTTGTTCATATTGAAATGTTTTTAATGATTATAGAGGAATGTTACCGTGTTTCTTGGCAGGGTTAACGAGTTTCTTAGTGCGCAATTGCTCCAATGCACGGATGATGCGGAAGCGAGTGTTGCGGGGTTCGATAACGTCGTCGATGTAGCCGTAGCGAGCTGCGTTGTAGGGGTTGGCAAACAACTTGGTGTACTCGGCTTCTTTCTCTGCGATGTATGCTTTGGGATCGGCTTGAGCTTGTGCCTCTTTTGCGTAGAGAACGGCAGCAGCACCCGAAGCACCCATAACGGCGATTTCGGCAGTGGGCCATGCATAGTTCATGTCGCCACGGAGTTGTTTACAGCTCATCACGATGTGTGAACCACCGTAAGACTTACGCAATGTTACAGTTACTTTGGGTACTGTAGCCTCGCCGTAAGCGTAGAGCAACTTGGCACCGTGAGAGATAACGGCGTTGTACTCTTGACCTGTACCGGGCAAGAAGCCGGGAACGTCAACGAGAGTTACCAAAGGAATGTTGAATGCGTCGCAGAAACGTACGAAGCGAGCAGCTTTGCGCGAAGCGTTGCAGTCGAGTACACCTGCGAGGTATTGAGGTTGGTTGGCAACGATACCTACCGATTGGCCGTTGAAACGAGCGAAACCGATGATGATGTTGCGTGCGAAGTCGCGTTGTACTTCGAGGAACTCACCGTTGTCGATGATAGCACCGATAACTTGGTACATGTCGTAGGGTTGGTTGGGGCTATCGGGGATGATTTCGTTGAGTGAATCTTCGAGACGGTCGATGGGGTCTTCGCAAGGAAGTACGGGAGCCTCTTCGAGGTTGTTTTGGGGAATGAAGCTGATGAGCTTGCGGATAACTTCGAGACCTTCGTCACCTGTTTCGCATGCAAAGTGAGCCACACCCGAAGTTCTTGAGTGCATCTCGGCACCACCCAATTGCTCTTGAGTTACATCCTCGCCTGTTACAGTCTTAACAACAGCGGGACCTGTGAGGAACATGTAAGAAATCTCTTTTACCATCACGATGAAGTCGGTGAGGGCGGGAGAGTATACAGCACCACCGGCGCAAGGACCAAAGATACCAGAGATTTGGGGTACTACACCCGATGCCATGATATTGCGTTGGAAGATTTCAGAGTAACCGGCCAATGCGTTGATACCCTCTTGGATACGTGCACCACCCGAGTCGTTGATACCGATAATGGGAGCACCCATCTTCATAGCCATGTCCATTACTTTGCAGATCTTCATGGCCATTTGCTCAGAGAGTGAGCCGCCAAATACGGTGAAGTCTTGTGCGAAAACGTAAACAAGACGACCTTCGATTGTACCATAACCTGTTACAACACCGTCGCCGAGGTATGATTTTTTCTCTTGACCGAAGTTGTAGCAACGGTGGCGTACAAACATGTCGATTTCTTCAAAACTACCTTCGTCGAGGAGTTGGTTGATACGCTCACGAGCGGTGTATTTGCCACGTTCGTGTTGTTTGGCAATGGCTTTCTCACCACCACCCAAACGAGCTTCGTTGCGCAACGCAATAAGCTCTTTTACTTTTTCAAGTTGATTGCTCATTTTGTATTATTTGTTAGGATTTTCACAAAGTTCGGTTAATACGCTACCTGTTGATTTGGGGTGGAGGAAGGCGATGTTGAGGCCTTCGGCACCTTTGCGGGGAGCTTTGTCGATGAGGCGTACGCCTTTGGCTTCAACTTCGGCCAATGCGTTGGCTACACCGTCGGCTACTGCAAATGCGAGGTGGTGAATACCTTCGCCGCGCTTCTCGATAAAACCTGCGATTGTGCTCTCGGGGCATGTGGGCTCGAGCAACTCAATCTTGGTTTGACCTACTTTAAAGAAAGCGGTTCTTACTTTTTGGTCGGCTACCTCTTCGATAGAGTAGCATTTGAGACCCAAAATGTTCTCGTAGTAGGGAATAGCTTCTTCAAGGCTTTTTACAGCTATACCCAAGTGTTCAATGTGAGAAAGTTCCATTGTCTATTGGTATTAAGTTAAACAGAATTTTTGGTTTGGTTGCGGGTCTGTACGACCTCTGCGATGCAAAGATACAATTTTATATCCGAATTATGTAAGAAATTTTTTAAAAAACACATTATAAATTACACGCCTGTGTGGGGTGTTTTTTCTATGGTGCTGATATTGTGATTGAAGGGTGTGTTTTTGTGTGATTGCTGTGTGTTGTAAAATGCTGTTGTCTATGGCGCAATGCGCAATTCATAAAACCACATGCTGTCGAGTCCTTTTTCTTTGACTATGGTTCCGAAATGTTTTATATCGCTGAATATGTGTATGTTTGGATGGTTCTTGAGTAAGAATGACAAGGCGCTGTCGCCTACGATGTGTTCAAAGTTTCTTTCGAGTATGATGAGTAGTAGTCGTGGCGTGTCGAGTAGTGTCTCGGCCGATATGGTGATGCCGTTGCTCTTGGCGGCTAATGCTACGGTGTAGTAGCTTGTGCCGTAAAAGGGCGCACGGTGGTTGTGGGTGTAGCATATTTCTCCGTATTTTTCGAGAAAGAGTATGGCGCAGTGAAATGGCGACTCGAACATCGATGTGGTGTATTGCCCCTCGAATGCTTGTGCCGGGTTGTAATAAAGACCCTGTGAGTGGGGGAGTGAGAGGGCGTAGATGCTTGCGTTTTTCTCTATGTTGCCTACTCGTTCTATTGGGTGTATTTGCGAGGGTTTGACGCCTGCTTTTTTGAAGAATAAATGTTCGTCCCAACGGTAGTTTTTGGGAGTGTGGTTGGGTGCAAAATGTTTCTCATGTGTTTGGTAAAAAGCAACCCTTTGCCATATCGGATTGTTGTAGTGATTTTCTTGCCAAAAGTTGAGGATTTCTGTGCCGAATTTGTCGCCTGGAAGGGCGAGAAAAAAGCTCTTTTTGAGGGGGTGGTTATTCTTTTTGAGGGGACGGTTGTTGGCTCGCAGGTTGCTGGGTGTGGGAGGGCAGGGTGTGATAAAACGGGTGCTGTGTATGTGCTTGAATAGCTGTTGTGTAGCTCCTTCCAGTGCGCCTTGCTCGTTTTTGTATTCGTGTATCCAAATCATGATAAAAAGTGTTAAATATTGATATTATTCTCTCTGCCTATATAAACACTTTTGAGTGCCCGATTGTTCCATTGCGATGTCGAAAAAAACATCGACTTTATATGCCTGCTTTTCTTGACATATAAAGCCGATGCTTCTTACAATCATATAACCTAATATTCCAACTGTGTAGCGTTGCGGTCTGTGAGTTTTCGCATCACGCGTGTGCCATTCCAAACCGATGTAATCGCTTGCCGAAGCATCTCGATTATCACAGTGCAAAGATAGGGGTGTGTGGGGTGCTTGTGCAATAGCAGAAAGTGGCTATTTTGGGGTCTTTTACTACCTAAAAATGATTATTCGCTGTGTTGTGTGTGGTTTTGTGCATTTTCTTGCTCTGTTTCCTTAATTCGCTGACACTCGCATGTTTATACTGTTGATAATTTCTTTGAAAAATCTTCTATTATTATTGTGTAAAAGCTAATAAAAATTAGTATTTTTGCCGACACATAACGAAAAAACAAAGTAATGACAACAGAGAAGAAAATTAAGACCGCGTTAGTGTCGGTTTTTCATAAAGATGGTCTTGATGATATTATCAAGATGTTGCATGCCGATGGTGTAGAGTTCCTCTCAACCGGTGGTACGCAGTCGTTTATAGAATCGTTGGGTATTCCCTGCAATGCGGTGGAAGACCTTACCGGTTATCCCTCTATTTTGGGTGGTCGTGTAAAGACCTTGCACCCCAAAGTGTTTGGTGGTATTCTCAATCGTCGCGATAATGAGACCGACGCTGCTCAAATTGCCGAATATGAAATTCCCTCGATAGACTTGGTGATTGTAGACTTGTATCCCTTTGAGCAAACAGTTGCTTCGGGTGCCGATGAGGCTGCCATTATCGAGAAAATCGATATAGGTGGTATCTCACTCATTCGTGCCGCTGCCAAGAACTTCAACGATGTGGCAATTGTTGCATCGAAAGGTCAATATGGTATATTGCTCGATATTCTCAAACGCAACGGTGCCAAGACAACGCTCGAAGATCGCCGTTTGTTGGCTCGTGAGGCATTTGCTGTTTCATCGGGTTATGATGGTGCTATATTCAACTATTTCGACGGCGCTGAGGGCTCTACTTTCCGCGCTGCAGTCAATGGCAAGAAGTCATTGCGCTATGGTGAGAATCCTCACCAACAAGGCGCTTTCTATGGCGACTTTGACGCAATGTTTGAGCAACTTCATGGTAAGGAGATTTCATACAACAACTTGCTCGACATCGATGCTGCTGTATCGTTGATAGCCGAGTTTGACGAGACTACATTTGCAGTGCTCAAGCACAACAATGCATGTGGTATTGCTTCGCGCGACACTATTCTCGATGCATGGACTGCCGCTCTCGAGTGTGATCCTGTGTCGGCATTTGGTGGTGTGCTCATTGCCAACCGACCCATCGACTTGGCTACTGCCGAGGAGGTAAACAAGATTTTCTTCGAAGTAATCATTGCTCCCGAGTATGCACCCGAGGCATTGGAAGTGTTGAAACAAAAGAAAAACCGCATCATCCTTGTGCAAAAGCAACCCAATACCACAACCAAGCAATATCGCTCGTTGTTGGGTGGCGTGTTGGTACAAGATCGTGACCTGCACACAGAGCAACCCGCCGAGTTGCGTCAAGCTACCGACCGTGCTGTCGAGGCCGATCGCATTGCCGACTTGCTCTTTGCCAATAAGATTGTGAAGCATAGCAAATCAAACGCCATCGTTCTTGCCAAGAACCGTCAGCTTTGTGCCAGCGGTGTGGGTCAAACATCGCGCGTTGATGCCTTGCGTCAGGCTATCGAGAAGGCTCACTCGTTCAACTTCGACCTCAATGGTGCTGTGATGGCCTCAGATGCCTTCTTCCCCTTTGCCGACTGTGTAGAGATTGCACACAAAGCCGGTGTTGATGCAGTGATACAACCCGGTGGCTCGGTGCGCGACCAAGAGACTATCGACTATTGCAATGCCAACAATATTGCGATGGTAATGACAGGCATTCGCCACTTCAAACATTAAAAAATTAACCCTTAAAAAAAGACAAGATGGGATTTTTCTCATTAACACAAGAAATAGCAGTCGACCTCGGTACGGCCAATACCATTATCATTCACGATGATAAGATTGTGGTAGATGAGCCCTCGGTGGTGGCGCTTGAAAAAAAGACCGAAAAACTCGTAGCTGTGGGTGAGAAGGCTCGCCAAATGCACGAAAAAACAAGTCCTAATATCACAACTATTCGCCCTCTGCGCGACGGTGTTATTGCCGACTTCTATGCTGCCGAGCAAATGATACGCGGTATGGTGAAGATGGTAAATCCTCAACGCCGTTGGTTTACACCCTCATTGCGCAGGGTTGTATGTATCCCTTCGGGTAGTACCGAGGTGGAGATACGTGCGGTGCGCGACTCGGCCGAGCATGCCGGTGGTCGTGACGTATATATGATCTATGAGCCCATGGCTGCAGCCATCGGTATAGGTATTGACGTGACAGCCCCCGAGGGTAACATGATTGTAGATATAGGTGGTGGTAGTACCGAGATTGCCGTTATATCATTGGGTGGTATTGTATCCAACAAGTCTATCCGTATTGCCGGTGATGACCTTACAGCCGATATTCAAGAATACATGCGTCGTCAACACAACGTGCGCATCGGTGAGCGTACAGCCGAGTTGATTAAGATCAACGTAGGTTCGGCTCTTACCGAGTTGGCCGATCCCCCCGAAGACTACATCGTGCACGGTCCCAACCAGATGACAGCATTGCCTATGGAGATACCTGTGTCATATCAAGAGGTGTCGCACTGTATCGAGAAGTCTATCTCGAAAATTGAAGCGGCAGTACTCAGCGCTTTGGAGCAAACTCCTCCTGAGTTGTATGCCGACTTGGTGCGCAATGGTATCTACTTGGCCGGTGGTGGTGCCTTGTTGCGCGGACTCGACAAGCGCTTGACCGACAAGATTGGTATTACGTTCCACATCGCCGACGATCCCTTGCACGCTGTGGCAAAGGGTACAGGTGTGGCACTGAAGAATATCGACGAATTTAACTTCTTGATTCGATAATAAACTGCTTGAATATTACCCCGAGTTACACACTTCGTGCTGAAGTTGTGTAACTCGTTGCGGTAAAATAAAGAACGACTACTCGATGCGCAACCTTATAGACTTTCTCATCAAGCATCATGCATGGATATTTTTTATATTCTATGTGGCGATGAGCTGTATCCTGTTATTCTCGTCCAACCCCTACCAACGCAGTGTCTTCTTTGGCTCGTCCAATCGTGTTGTGGCACAAGTGTATGAGACTACCAATGCTGTGTCGGGCTACTTTGGGCTACGCAAGGCCAATGAGGAGTTGCTGATGCAGAATGGTGAGCTTGCGATGGAAAACTTGCAGTTGCGCCGTCAGTTGCAGCGATATAGCTATGCCGCAGCGGCCGACTCTCTTGCTCAGAGCGATCCCATGTTGCAGCAGTATGACTTCGTGTTGGCCCGTGTCATAAACAATAGTGTGAGTCACTTAGAGAATTATATAACTCTTGATAAGGGTAGTGCCGACGGTGTAGAACCCGAAATGGCGGTGGTCGACCATGGAGGTATTGTGGGTATTGTCAATGTGGTCAATGAGCACAACTCTGTGGCTATATCGGTGCTTAATACCAAGTTGCACGTAAGTTGCAAGGTGAAGGGTACCGACTGCTTTGGCTCGCTGGTGTGGGATGGTCGCAGTGCGGCATACGCAGTGCTTGAAGAGATGCCCCGTCACGTAGAGTTTGTTCCTGGCGATACAATTGTTACAAGTGGATTCTCGGCAGTATTTCCCGATGGTGTAATGGTGGGTACTATACACGACTATGCCAAGCAAAAGGATGATAACTTCTATGCTATGCAAGTAAAACTCTCTACCGACTTTGCTCGATTGGGAGCAGTGCGCATTATTAAAAATTATACACAAGACCAACAACAATTGTTGGAGAAGGAGGCGCGTAAATGAACATCAATCTGCTACGTGAAATAGGCATTGCACTGCTTTTTGTTTTGTTGCAGGCAGTGGTATTCAATCAGATACATCTCTTTGGTATAGCTGTTCCATTGGTATTCATATACGTCATCTTTCGTATGCCATTGTCGCTATCTACAGCCTGGCTGCTCACAGTCTCGTTCTTCTTGGGGTTGGCGGTAGATATTTTCAGCAATACGCCTGGTATGAATGCGTTGGCATGTACGGTTTTTGCCTTCTTGCGTCGTCCGGTGTTGTCTCTCTATCTGCCCCATGGTAGCGATTATGTGGCCGAGATACCCTCTATACGAGGCTTTGGTATGTGGCTCTATGTGCGCTATGCGCTCACGCTATCGCTACTCTATTGCGTGTTGCTGTTCTCTATCGAGTCGCTCTCGTTGTTCGACTTTCCCTATCTGCTCATGCGCATTGTGGGCAGTACGTTGCTTACGTTTGTACTTATTCTCTGTATAGATAGCTTGAGTCAAGGTCGTGAGAAAAGATTATAATCTTGAGAAACGAAAATATGTTATAGCCGCCGCTCTTGTAGCAATAGTGGCTATCTATGTCATACGCCTATTCTCGTTGCAGGTGGGCGACAATGACTATAAGCGATTTGCCGACAGCAATGCTTTTCAACGCAAGGTGCTCTATCCGTCGCGTGGTTTTATCTATGATCGCGATGGCGAGTTGTTGGTGTATAACCAGCCGGCCTATGATGTGATGATGATACCGCGCGAAATGCGCAGTCTCGATACACTCGACTTTTGTAATACCCTGGGCATTAGTGTCGAGCAGTTTGAGCGCTATATAGCCGATATGAAAGACCGTCGCAAAAATCCCGGTTACTCTACCTACACACCACAGGTCTTTATGACACAACTTTCGGCGCGAGATTATGGTCGATTGCAAGAGAAGCTATATCGCTATCCCGGTGTATATATTCAAAATCGTGTGCTACGCGAGTATAGTCGTCCCATTGCTGCCAATGTGTTGGGCAATATTCGCGAGGTGTCGCCCTCTGATATTGAGCGTGACGACTACTACCGTCGAGGCGACTATACCGGTGACTTGGGTGTTGAAAAATCGTATGAAGATGTGTTGCGTGGCGTGAAGGGCGAGGAGATACTCTTGCGCGATGCACACGGCCGCATTAAGGGCAAGTATGAAGATGGCCGCTACGATGTGCAACCCGTGTCGGGTCGTAACATTACCCTCTCGATCGATGCCGACTTGCAAGCCTATGGCGAGAAGTTGATGCAGAATAAGACCGGTGCTATTGTCGCCATTGAGCCCTCTACCGGCGAGATATTGGCTCTTGTGTCGAGCCCTACCTACGACCCTTCGATGTTGGTGGGTCGCGAGCGTGGTAAGAACTATGCACGACTTACGCGCGACCCGGGCAACCCGCTCTACGACCGTGCTATCATGGCGGTATATCCTCCCGGTTCTACCTTCAAGCCCACGCAAGGACTCATCTTGTTGGAGGAGGGGATTATTACGCCCAATACGCACTATCCCTGTACAGGTGGTTTTGTGGTGGGAGGTTTGCGTGTGGGTTGTCACGCGCATGCCGCTCCGTTGCCATTGATACCTTCGCTGGCAACCTCGTGCAATGCCTATTATTGCTATGGATTGCGCTCGATGCTCGACAATCGTAGCCTTTATGAGAGCACATCCGAGGCGTTTGAGATATGGAAAAATCACCTCGTTTCGATGGGCTATGGATATAAATTGGGCATAGACTTGCCTGGCGAGAAGCGTGGCTTCTTGCCCAATAGTGCCTATTATGATAAGTTCTACGGCAAGAATCGTTGGAAAGCCCTCACGATTATCTCTATTGCCATAGGCCAGGGTGAGATATTGGCAACACCATTGCAGATAGCCAACCTTGCTGCTACGGTAGCCAACAGAGGTTATTTCTATACACCGCACGTAGTGAAGTCTATACAAGATAGCGTGATAGATACAACCTACACGGTGCGTCGCTATCCGACAATCGATGCAGTGCACTATGATGCCATCGTAGAGGGTATGCGCAAGGCTGTGACCGAAGGTACTTGTCGCACGGCCAACTTGCCCGATATAGAGGTGTGTGGCAAGACGGGAACGGCACAAAATCCTCACGGACGCGACCACTCGGCATTCATGGGATTTGCGCCCATGGACAAGCCTCAGATTGCTATTGCTGTGTATGTCGAGAATGCCGGCTTTGGTGCAACATACGGTGTGCCTATAGGTAGCCTCATGATGGAGTATTACCTCAAAGGTGAGATTACCGACCCTGCTCGCAAGGATTTGGAGCAAAGAATGTTTAACTCGAAAGTTGTAGGAAACAGTGGCAAGAAACGTTGATGTGTGGAAATCGGTAGACAAGTTTACCATCTTCTTGTATGTTGTGCTTGTCTTCTTTGGCTGGGTGAGTATCTATGCAGCCAGCTATGACTTTGACCAAGCAAGTATATTCGATTTTGCCGAGCGTTCGGGCAAGCAACTTGTGTGGATAGGCCTGTCGTTTGTCTTGGCGTCGGTCATTCTGCTCATCGACTCCCGCATGTTTGAGACGTATGCCTATCTCATATACATTGCCTTTATATTGCTGCTACTATTTACGTTGGTGGTGGCCGATGAAGTAAAGGGCTCCCGCTCGTGGCTTACGATAACCTCTTCAGTGCGTTTGCAGCCGGCCGAGTTTGCCAAGTTTGCTACGGCGCTGGCGGTGGCCAAGATGTTCAATGGCTATAACTTCAAGTTTACCGACCCTGCCAATTTCTTCAAGGTTGTAGGCTTGGTGATACTGCCTATGCTCATTATTGTGATGCAGAAAGAGACCGGCTCGGCATTGGTATATCTGTCGTTTGTGCTCATGATGTATCGCGAGGGTATGACCGGACTTGTGCTCTTTGGAGGTATATGTGCGATAGTATATTTTATTTTGGGTATAAAGTTTAGTGCCGATATGTGGATGGGTGCTCCATTGGGCGAGAGTATAGTGCTCATACTCATCTGTCTTGTATTGGTGGGTATTATACGTTATTTTGCCGAGAATCGCTTGGTGGCACGCAACCTCTCTATATTCTATATCATAGTAGCAGTTGTTATCTCTATACTCATGTTGTGTGGTGTACAAGTGCCCATGCTATATGTAATGTTGGGTGTTGTAGCGCTCTCGGTGCTCTATCTCGTAGCAATCTATTTCTCGCACTTTTCGTCCAAAATATTGATTGCCGCAGCGGTTACTATTGTGTCGGTGGTATTTCTCTTTTCGTGCAACTTTGTCTTCAATAAGCTACAGCCTCACCAACGCACCCGCATCGAAGTGTTGTTGGGTATGAAAGAAGATTTGCGCGATGCCGGATACAACGTCAATCAGTCGAAGATTGCCATTGGATCGGGCGGCTTCTGGGGTAAAGGTTTCTTGAATGGCACGCAGACCAAGCTCAAGTATGTGCCCGAGCAAGATACCGACTTTATTTTCTGTACGATAGGCGAGGAGGAGGGCTTCTGGGGTTCGTGCCTGGTGTTGTTGCTCTATACAATACTCATATTGCGCATAATGACCATTGCCGAGCGACAGCCACGACCGTTTGGGCGAGTCTATGCCTACTGTGTGTTGGGTATATTCTTCTTTCACCTCTTTATTAATATAGGTATGGTTATAGGTCTATGCCCTGTTATCGGTATTCCATTGCCCTTCTTTAGTTATGGAGGTTCGTCGTTGTGGGGTTTCACCATACTGTTGTTTATACTCTTGCGCATCGATGCTTCGCGCAGTGAGCATTTCTGATGAAGCGCGTCGCTATAAGTCAATAACAGAACGTGCCGGCTGCATCTATTGCGGTCGGCACGTTCTGTTGTATTGTCGATAAGTTTATTATTGCTCTTTGGCCTTTTCGCGAGGAATGGCGATAGAGGTGTATAGTTGCAGGAATGCCGATATGGTGAGAAGCACTATCCAATCGTTGCCTCCCTTAAACATGAGGTGCGAGGCAAACAATAGCATGAGTGTTGCCAAGAGCTCGATAAGTACCAGTCGGCGAAGGCGGGTGTTCTTGCCACGATAGGGTGTAATGAGACGGATGACAGACATGCCGGCTGCGCCTACGGCAAAGATGTAGGGAACCCACTGTTCGAAGACCACGAGAGGTAGTATAGCGCCTACTACGACGAGCATGGCCGATGCCTTGAAGATAATATCTTTGATGTTCATAGTTGTCCTTATTATTGGTTATTGGAGTAGGTAGTTACATCACCGGGTGCCTCTACGATAATATATACATCTTCATAAGGAAGTTGCATACCATGCTTCTCGCGGGCTATGCGGTCAATGGTGACAATATCCGACTCGGAGTTGTTTATTTCTTCTTGCAGTTGTTTTATCAAAGCCTCCTCTTGAGCTATTTCTTGCTTCAATGCTCTTATGTGGGCATCGTTCTCGCAGATGTCTATGTAGCTGTTGTTTTGGAGAACAAACAAATGCCACAAGACAAACCCAACAATGAGGGCTGCCGGTATATAGGGTACAATATATTGTTTGACAAAAAGTTGTAGCTTGGCTAATATCTCTTTCATACCTGTTGTGTCAATAGAGATTCTTACAACAACAATGCGTCGGCTTTTACATACTCATCGAGGAACATTGCAACCAAAATAAGACTGTTGATGTCTTTCCATTTGATTTTATTCTCCTTGATATACTTGTTGAAGGCCTTTTTCTGTTCGGAAGTAAGCAGGTCGCTTACGCCTCGTTTGTTGGCGTGGCATAGGGCGCGGTCGTTTACTACCATTACAGTGCGGTTGATGGTAGGCAGTGTTCTTGTGTTGTATTTGTTTTGTGTCATCTCCTTATAGCGGAGTGCTGCCATGTTACCGTGGTCGTTGAACGATGCTATACTCTGTGTAGAGGCGGTTGTTGTGGGAATGCCGTATGCGCCGTCACCGTCGTTCAGTGCATTGAAGTCGCATTGACTTGTAGTGCCTATAACGACATAATCGGTCTTGTGTAAGCATGTTACATAGAGGTTGGCTCGGTGTATCAATACAGTGTGGTCTTCACACACTACCGAGTCTATTTTGTTTCCGTCGTGTACGAGCATTATTTTCTCGTTGTCGGTAAAGTGGAGGTCGTTTTTTATCAAGTGAACGTTGATATTGGCGCTCTCGGCCTTGCCGTCTTGGTAGTATACAATAGCAGGTTTAAAATCCTTGAATAGATAGGGCCATCCTTCGGTAGGTTCGTATTCGCGTGCTACGACGGTTATGGTAGCACATATAAGTAATGCTATAGAAACAAATTTTTTCATAACTTATTTTTGTTTAGGGTTCCACTTCAAGCTACGAATTTACGTATAATTTTCAATTTTTGAATATTTTGTATCCAATTTTATTGCTTCTCATGGCGAATTAAACTTTTTTAGTTGATTTTCGCGAAAAATATGGGCGTAGAGTCTTGAGCCTCAGTATAGCTAAATTTATGCTTTGCGTATTAAAATTAATAAAAATGAATAGTATGAGATGAAAATAACTTATCTTTGCAGTCAAGAAAATACTTAAAAACAAAGAATATGAAAACAAGAAAATTAGGCATGTTGTTGCTTCTGCTCATCACTACCTGCTTCTATTCGGTAGCGCAATTGAGCACATTTACCTTGCGTAATGGTGCAACAGTTTACATCTGGGAAGACAAGACACAACCCGATGTATATGGTATGGTGACATTTAATGTTGGTTCTATTGACGACCCTGCGCAATATACCGGTTTGGCGCACTACCTTGAGCACGTGATGTTTAAGGGTACTCAAACTATTGGCGCTCTTGATTGGGGTAAGGAGCAACCTTTGTATGAGCAAATTATTGCCAAGTATGACGAGATGGCTACTACCAAGGATGCAAAAGTCAAAGAGGCACTTGGTCTTGAAATCAACAAACTGTCGGTAGAAGCTGCTCAATATGCTGCTGCCAATGAGTTTACTTTGTTGGTAGATGGTATGGGTGGTCAAGGTCTCAATGCCGGTACCGGTTATGACCAAACAATGTATTACAACACATTCCCTCCCACACAACTCGAGAAGTGGTTGGAACTCTACAGCGAGCGTCTTATCGACCCCGTATTCCGTGGCTTCCAAACCGAGCTCGAAGCTGTGTATGAGGAGTACAATATGTACCAAGACAACATAGGCTCAAACCTCTCTCAATTTATACTAGGCGAGGCTTTCAAAGGCACACCCTATGGTCGTCCTATCATTGGTTTGCCCGAGCACTTGAAGAACCCCAGCTTGAGCAACTTGATTACTTTCTATGAAGATTGGTATGCCCCCGAGAACATGGCTATTATCCTTGTAGGTAATCTCGATGCTGCCAAGGCTGTGTCGCTCGTACGCCAAAAATTTGAGCGTATTCCCCGTCGCGGTGTCAAGACTCACGCCGAGGTGACTCGCACTCCCTTCAGCGGTCGCAAGGTTCTCTCTGAGAAACTTTTCTATCAACCCTTTGTTGCCATGGTATACAATGGTGTGCCTTCAAACTCGGAAGATGAAATCGCATTGTCGGTAGCTACTCAATTGCTCACCAACGGTCAGTCAAGCGGTATCCTCGACAAACTTGCCGTGGATGGTACTATCATGGGTGCAGCTGCATCGCCCATGTCGTTCCGTAATGCCGGTGTGGTAATGCTTCAAATCTTCCCCGCCTACGACCAAAGCCAAGGCAAGTATGACAGCCATGCTTCGGTTGAGAAGAAAATGGTAGAGGCGCTTGAGCAATTGCGTACAGGTCAGTTCACTGTAGAGCAACTTGAGTCGGTAAAGAATGCCATGATACGCGACTTCCAATTGGGTATGGAGTCGAACAGTGCCAAGGCTCAAAATCTCTCTAATCTATTCAATACAGGCACAAACCCTGTTGAACTTATCAACTATACTCAAAATGTAGCTGCTGTTACTCCCGAGGATGTTATCAATGTTGTAAACAAATATCTCAACTCGGATGTATTGGTAGTAAACATTCAAGAGATAAGAGGCGACCGCAAGGTTACAAAGCTCGATAAGGTTGCCAAGCCCGGTTATCAACCCGTAGAGGCTGTACGTGGCGTGAAGAGTGAGTATGCTCAATACCTTGAGTCGATGGAGGTGCCTGCTCCTCAACCCGACTATTGTGACTTTAACTCGGTACAAGTGCGTCCTATCAACACACGTAGCAAACTCTATTATACCGAGAATACCGAGAATGAAGTATATAGCCTCACATTGCGTTATGGTGTAGGTACACGTCGCATGCCCATCCTCGACTATGCTGTGCCCTTGATGAACAATGCCGGTACAATGGCTCACCTCACTCCCTATGAGTTCAAACAAGCATTGGCTCGTCTCAATACTACTATTAACTATTCGGTTTCTAAGGATTATATGACTGTAACTCTCTACGGTTCGGAGAGCTCACTCACTGCTGCATGTCAACTCTTGCAACGTCAAATTCTTATGCCCCAATTGGATGAGAAGCAATTGCAAGGTATCATGGGTCAAGAGTATAGCTCACGTATGAGTGAGAAGGAGAGTGTAGAGTCGCAACAACAAGCCTTGATGCAATATATGCTTTATGGTGAGAAGTCGGAGTTCCTCACTCGCATGCCTCTCCAAAAGGTTGTTGAACTCACTGTCGGTGAGTTGTCGGCTGCTTTCCGCGAGGCTACCAACTATGAGTTTACTGCACACTATGTGGGTACAATGCCCTTCGACCAAGTATACCAAATCTTGAGTACCAACTTACCTCTTATCGAGGACGAAACAGTATCGTTGTCGCCCGAGGTGATGGATCGTCAAGAGTATACCGAGAATACTATCTACTTCTTGCCCAACGACAAGGCTAAGCAAAGCAATATCTACTTCTTTGTTGAAGGTGAGCCTTTCGATATCGATGAGTCTATTACATTGCAAGCCTTTACAACCTACTTTGGTGCCGGCTTTGGTAGCCTTGTAGTAGATGAGATTCGCGAAAAACGTGCCATGGCCTATACTGCCTACGGTGCTATCAACGCTCCTCAATTGCCCGGTAAGGATTGGATGTTTATGGGTTATGTAGGTACACAAGGCGATAAGACTCTCGAGGCCTTGCAAGTATATACCGACTTGTTGAACGACATGCCCCAGGCACGTGAAAACTTTGATGTGATAAAGACCAACATGCGTGAGTCGCTCTTGAGCGAGAAGCCCGGTTTCCGCAACCGCAGCATGGTCTTTGAGTATTGGAAGCGTATGGGTTACGCACAAGACCCTGCTATAGACAACATGAAACGCATTGAAGAACTTACATTTGACGACGTAGTGAAATTCTACGAGGAGAATATCAAGGGTAAGCCCATTGCGATTGCTATCGTGGGTAGCCCCAAAGATGTTAAAGAGAAAGACTTGGCTAAGTTTGGTAAAGTTGTAAAAATACAACGCAGCAAGCTCTACACCGACGACACTCTCTCGTTCTAATCGACGGTATTGCAATTTTTAATATGACTTAGAGCTGTCTTGCGCAAGCGAGATGGCTCTAAGTCTTTTATTTATAGGCATGCTTGTGTGTTATGGGTTAAATTTATAATTTTGTAACCGGTAATTTATGTTATTTGTTATGAGAATGAAGCAGTTCTTTTCAGTTGTGCTTGCCACAGTGCTGGCAATACAAGCCTATGCGGTGTCGTTCAATGCCGATAGCGATCCTGTTGAAGATAAGTATAAACCTCTTACCAATCTACCCACTATATTTATCGATACCGAGAATGGTGTGGAGATAACCAGCAAGGAGGAGTATGTAAATGCAGTGGTTACAGTGCGTGGCGCAGCCGATGAAGAGGTGAATATAACCGAGGTCGCTGCCGAGATAAAAGGTCGAGGTAACTCTACTTGGGGCATGGCCAAGAAACCCTACAGACTCAAGTTTAACAAGAAGTTACAATTTATGGGCAATGAGGCGAAGGAGAAGAATTGGGTGCTCTTGGCCAACTATGCCGATAAATCGCTTCTTCGCAATGCCTTGGCCTTTGAGACGGCTCGCAATCTATTTGACTTTGCCTTTACGCCTTCTGTAACATTTGTCGATGTTGTGCTCAACGGAGTAAATATTGGTAGCTATCTTGTTATTGACCAAGTAGAGGTGAAAGAGAAACGTGTTGATATAATGGAGCAGGAGACCACTGTGAAGCAGGGCGAACCTGAAATCAGTGGCGGATACCTTATCGAGGTGGATGGATTTGCTTCGAGAGAAATATCGTGGTTTAAGACCACCAAGGGCATGCAAGTAACTATCAAGTACCCCAAAGATGATGAGATAAATGCTGCACAAAAGAATTATATAACCAATTATACACAACGCATGGAGAATGCCTTGTTCTCGGATAGATATGCCGACCCCGAAAGGGGGTGGAGACACTATGTCGATGAGGCATCGTGGGTAAATTGGTATATTGCATGTGAGCTCTTTGGCAACTCCGACTCTTGGTGGAGTACTTATATGTTTAAAGATCGTGGTGAGAAGTTTAAGTTTGGCCCTCTGTGGGATTTTGATATTGCCTTTAACAACGACTATCGCATAGGTAATGCTACCAAAAAGTATATGCGCGAGTCGGCCTGCGAGCCCAGGACGTGGATAGAGCGTTGGTGGGAAGACGAAACACTCCACGATCTTGTGAAGCAACGTTGGCAAGAGATGGGTGCCGAGAATATCAGAGCTTTTATGACTTCATACATCGATAGTATGGCCGTTTACCTCGACGAGTCACAACGCAACAATTATGAGGTGTGGCCTACGCTCAAGACACGCGTGCATTATGAATTTTCGGTGCTTGGCACATACGAGGCCGAGGTGAATGAGTTGAAAAAGTATGTCAATGCTCGCATTGATTTTCTCGATAGCGCTTGGGGTGTGTCGGCAGGTGTCGATGGCAAGCGCGAGGATGTTGTCAAGGCTGTTATTGCACCCAATCCTGTGGCGCAAGGCGGTGATATAAAGATTGCTCATGTACAAGGCCGTGCGGGCGTGGTTATCACATCGGTCGATGGTAGAGTAGTGTACACTGCACACGATGTTGTCGCTGTAAATAATGTCATTACAATAAGTGGTCATAACCTCTCGGCCGGTGTATACATCGTGGCTCTGTGCAATGCCAATGGTAATGTTGTATATAGGGGCACGCTGCTTGTAGAATAAATTGCCGGTGTAGGCCTAAAATATAAGCCTATCGCAGTAGTCTTGTTGGCTATGCGATAGGCTTTTTTTGATTTGTACGAGTGCTCTTGTCTTACTTAAATCCTTGTGAGGCGATGAAGTCACTCCATACTTTGCTGAAATGCTCGTTGTCTTTGCGAGTATAGCGTACGTCGGTAAATACTTGTGCAAGGCTCTCCTTGCCATTTTCCTCGACAAACTTGCGGTTGATGGGAAGTGCCTCTTTCTCGGCATAGAGTTGCTTGATGCGCTCGGGGCTGTAATCCTGATACTGTTCATGGTGTATACAGGCCTCGATAGGCAGGCGCTCTACCTGCTCGGGCATTCCGTCGGGGAAGCCTACGGTGAGTGTCGTTACAGGTACGACGCGTGCAGGGAGGTTGAGTATCTCGGCTATTTGAGGTGCGTTGTAGGTGGTAGTGCCCAGGTAGCAACAACCAAGTCCGCGAGCCTCGGCAGCGGTGTTGAATTGTTGAGCAACCAGCAGTGTGTCTATCATAGCCGTGTTGAATGATATGAAGTTGTCGTATCCGGGTAGAGCGTTGCTTGCCTCGCACCACTTGACAAAGCGGTTGAAGTCGGCACAGAAGGTGAGTACGACGGCGGCGCCTGTTACGGTGGGTTGGTTGAAGTGAGTAGGAGCAAGGCGGCGTTTCATTTCGTCATCGCGCGTTACGACTACGCTGTAGAGTTGCATGCCGCCCGTAGTGGGGGCTCTGAAGGCCACTTCGAGAAGTTCGTTGAGCAGTTCGTTGCTCACGGGCTCGTTGCTGTATCGTCTGATGGTGCGTCTGTTGCGCAAGAGTTCCATAGTATCCATTTCGATCAAGGGTGTTGAGGGTTGTTGTATACGTATTGTAAATGTATGAATACAAAAAAAGCTGTCGATTGACAGCTCTCTTTGTGGGCGAAGATGGATTCGAACCACCGAAGGTAAAAACCAGCAGATTTACAGTCTGCCCCATTTGGCCACTCTGGTATTCGCCCCTTTTGCGAGTGCAAAGATAAGCATAAAAGTGTCAATTATGCAACTTTGTGGCGCACTTTTTTCGCAAATATTTTATTTTTTCTTGCGATGTATCTTTAACCTGTTGTTCTACAGTGTATTATAAGAGGCTTTTTTCGACGCCACTGAGTGATATTGTTTTCAGCGCAGTCATTTTCAATGCTGTTGCGGCACACTCGCTACCCTTGTTGCCCACAATGCCACCGGCACGGTCGAGGGCTTGTTGCATATTATTGGTAGTGATGACACCAAATATAACGGGCACGCGCTCGCGGAGGTTGAGCTCGGTAACGCCTTGTGTCACGCTGTCGCACACATAGTCGAAGTGAGGCGTATCGCCACGCACTACACAGCCCAATACAACAACGGCATCGGGGCTCATGCGGTCTATCATGCACTTGGCTCCGTATGTGAGCTCTACAGTGCCGGGGACGCGAGTGATGAAAATGTTCTCGGGTTGTACGCCATTTTCGGTAAGGGTCTCTATAGCGCCTTGCATGAGGGGTGATATGATGTTGTCGTTCCACTCGGCTGCTACGATACCCACTTTGAGGTTTTTGCAATGCTCGGCCGAGGGCATGCCGGCCATGAATACTTGAGCGTTATCGCTTACATTTGCCATAATAGTTGGTGGTTTATAAAAAGGGGCTGCGCGATGACACAGCCCCTTTGATATTGTGTATACTTTGTTACTCGATTATTTTGCGCGCTCGATGTAAGAGTCGATAGTCGCAGCTTGTTGAGAAGTGGGGTACTCGTTCTTGATTTGCTCGTATACTTTCAAGGCAGCAGCTTTGTTGCCGAGTTTCTCGTATACGTTGGCAGCCTTAAACAAGTAGATGGGCGAGAATACGTCGTTGTTGGCAGCTTTGGCAGCTTTCTCAAAGTATTTTACTGCATCGGCTGCGTTGTCCATGTTTACAAGAGCGTTACCGATAGCAGCACTTACAGCGGGTGCAATCAACACGTCGTTGGCGCTGAACTTGCTCAAGTAAGTCTTGGCATTCTCATACTCACCCAAGTTGTAGTATGCCAAACCTGCATATACGTTGGCGATGTTGCCGGCCTTTGTTGAGCCGTAGCTGTCGATAACAGCAAGCAAACCGTCGAACTCTTCGTTACCATTGAGGGCAACTTCGTATGACTCTTGCTCAAATGCCAATACAGATTGGAACAAAGCCTCTTGAGCCTTGTCTTCGCGGGGCTCGAAGTAGAATTGTTTCACTGCCAATACTATCGCGATTACTGCGATGATAGCTCCCAATACAGACATGATTGTCTTTTGGTTCTTCACTAAAAATCTTTCTGATGACGAAACTTCGTGTACCATTTCGTCTTTCTTTTGTTCTGTCATATCCTTGTATTATTTTTTATTCCTTGTTTCTGAGTGCATTTTGCATTCGACCGACAAAATTAATTGTTTTCTTTCGATATACGAAATTTCGCGCTCATTTTTTTACCTATAAATTGCGACAGGTGCGCAAAAATGTGTTTTTTCTACCTTTTCAACCCCTGTATGGCTATCAAAATGCTCAGTGTCGATAGTGTGGCTATGGCTATGATAATGAGCCAATAGGTGTAGTGATGGGGCGCTGTTGTTTGTGTTGGGGTAGTGGGTAGTGCGTAGGGTATGGAGTCGGTAGTGTGTAGTTCTCGTACTTGTATAGTTATACTGTCGCGACGTGGCTCTATGGCAAGTGTGTGCGATAGTGTGCCGTTTGTTATGGTTGCTTGGCTATATACCCCATCGGCCTGTAGTGTGCTTGTTGTGTCGCGGGTGTGGTTGCTGTGTGTCTCGCCGTTGCGCACTATCTCTATGATGGTATCTCGCAGGATTACAACCTCCTTGTGTCGCTGCTCGATGGGTATATATACGGTCTTTGTGCAAGCGGTGGTGGCTATAAGACTCAGTGCCAAAATTGTGTATAAAACTCGTTTCATGTGTGTATCACCTCCCCTCGGTTGTTGCCATCGCGCCGGTAGCTTACATGTACCCATGCAGGCCCGTGGCTGTTGCCTCGCTCCCATATCAGTTGGTCGAATGGCATGTTGAGTAGTATATCGAAGAGCTTGCGGTTGCCTTGTGGTGAGCCTGTGCAGAGGTCGGCAGCCTCGCCTGTGAGGTGCTGGCTGTTGCTTACGCCGCCTACGCTCTTATTTAGTCTCTTACAACGGTATCCACTGTTTATTCTTATAGGACTTTTTAGTGCTGCGCGTGTCGGGTCGAGTAGTGTCTCGACAAGTGCTTTGAGGTTTTCTACTGCCTCGGGTGGAGGTGTGTTGTCGATGTGTAGTTGTCGAGCCACTGCGCTGTCGCATAGCTCGTCGATGCTGAAGTATTTCATAACTCACCTCCCTCTTTGTCGGGGTGAGGGTGTGTGCGCACGCGGTAGCTGTAGTCTACGCCAAACAGTGCCCCTGCAAAGGTTACTACCTCGCCAAATGCTACCAATACACTTTGATGAATTTCGCCCTCGGGGTGTGTCCAAAACCCCGAGAAGATAAGAACGATACCAGCCAGGCACATAACGCATGCCATGGTGAGGTGAATTGCCAATTTATTTAATTTTCCTTTGCTCATATCTTTTTTAGTGCAAAGATGGGCTACAATTTGTGCCAAAGAGTGCGATAGCGTGAATACGAGTATTGTGCTACTGAAAAATGTTAGATATTTTTAAGCAGTATACTTGCATATTTATCTTGATTTGTGTAAATTTGTCACAATTATAACCTTTTATATGTATATACCATGGGCTTATTTGGAATTAACACAGAGAGCGACATGAGAGGTTTTGAACAAACCATCGAACGCCTGAAAGCTGAATATGCACAGCTTGACCAAGAGAACAAGTCTAAAGATGCTGAAATAGAGCGCCTGAAGAAAATAATCGAAGGCATGGGTCATGCCGAGGAAAAACCCATACCGCAACCCGAGGCCGTTCCCGAAGAGCAACCTGTACCCACGCATGGTGCCGATTGTGCCCCCGCAATAGAGGCATTGAATGCATCGCTGGCCGAAATCAAAGAGCAGACTCTTGCTCAAAAAGCTTTGATGGAGGAGTTTAAAGTGTTGCTTGGCTTCAGAGACAAGCAAGATGAGAATATGCGAGCCATGCACAAGGAGTTGGAGCAATATAAAGGCGACTTTTTTGTCAAGATAACACAACCCTATTTGAAGGCATTGCTCGACTTGCACAGTCGCTTCTATGGCACATATACATTCTTCGACAAGCGCGACAATACCGAGGGTGATATGTCTAAGTTGTATGCCGACCTTCTTAGCGAGTTTAAGAGCGCTATCATGGCATTGAGCGACCGTGTATACAACGACTTTGGTGTTGAATACTACGAGCCACAAGTGGGCGATGAGTTTAATCGCAAGTTGCATCAACAACTTATGGGTGATACTGTAGAGACCAACAATCCCGAACAAAATGGTCGTATTGCCGAGACACTATGCGGTGGCTTTACCAATGTTGATACTGAAAAGGTGGTGCGCTATGCACGTGTCAAAGTATTTAAGTATACAGGAGAACCCCAAGCAACAGAAACACAAGAATAAACAAATAACAAAAAAATATATAGAACTATGGCAAACGATAAAAGTAGAGCCGTATATGGCATAGACTTGGGTACAACATTCAGTTGTATCTCTCAAGTAGACCGTTATGATCAAGCAGTAGTGCTTCGCAACTTTGAGGGCGACGCTACTACTCCTTCGGTAGTATATATTGAGTCGGAAAGCAACATGATTGTGGGTAAAGAGGCCAAGAACCAATTGGCAGTAGAGCCCGAGAAGACAGTTGCATTCATCAAGCGTGAGATAGGTAATGACGACGCCTTCGACAAGAGCAAGAATACCACTCCCATGCACCTCGACCCCGTAGAGATTTCGGCTCTTATCCTCAAGAAACTTGTGCAAGATGCCAACAACTTGGGCGATAACCCCGAGCCTATCACCGATGTGGTAATTACTTGTCCTGCATACTTTGGTAACAAAGAGCGCTTGCAAACCAAGCAAGCCGGTATCAGTGCCGGTCTCAATGTGTTGGCTATCATCAACGAGCCCACTGCTGCGGCTATCTCTTATGGCTTGAAGGTCGACGAGCGTCGCACAATCCTTGTGTATGACTTGGGTGGTGGTACATTCGACGTTACTATCATTGCCGTTAATGGCGGTGCTATCAAGGTTGTTGCTACCGGTGGCGACCACCACTTGGGTGGTGTCGACTGGGATACCGAGTTGGCCAAGTATGTACTCAATACATTCAACTCTCAAAATGGTACTTCTTACGACTTTGAATCGCTCTCGCCCAATGCTCGCTATGAGCTCTTGCTCAATGCCGAGAACTGGAAGAAGAACCTCACTGCTCGTCAAACTGCCAAAATCAACTTCTCGTATGAAGGTAAATCGGTTAGCTTCGACCTTCCTCGTGAGACATTCAACGCTATTACCGAAAACCGCTTGAATGAGACTATCGATGCTACTCGCAAGATTATAGAGATTGCCGAGGAGAAAGGTTATAAGAAAATCGACGAGATTATCCTCGTGGGTGGTAGTAGTAAGATGCCCCAAATCAAGGCTCGCGTTGAGGCCGAGTTTGGCTTGCCTACTCACATTACCGACCCCGATGAGTGCGTAGCCAAGGGTGCTGCTATCTTTGCGATGAACGAGGCTTATGATGCGGCGTTGAAGAAATCGGAGGAAGAGGGTACCAAAGCTCCCGAGCCCCTTATGACCAAGCGTACTCGCATTGTCAATGTTACAAGTAAGACCTATGGTCTTGGTCTTATTGCCAATCAAGTAGGTAACATGATCTTTGCCAACACTACATTGCCCGTATCGCGTACTCGCGTATTTGAGACTGTGCGCGATGGTCAAACCGGTGTTACATTGCCCATCTACGAGAGCGACTTCACCGATGAGGAGAACGACCAAACAGTAGAAGACCGCTTCTGTAACTTGGCAACCGAAGATATTTCTGAGTTGAAACTTACAGGCAATCACCCCAAAGGAACAGAGATTACAGTTACATTCAGCATCAGCGAGGAGGGTATCCTCAGCGTCAATGCAACACGTGATAGTGACGTAATCGACTTCCAATTGAAGGTAGCCGGTGTCAAGAGCGAGGAGGAGTTGAGAAAGTCTCAAAACTTCATCGCCAATGCTACGGTAGAATAAGCAAGTTGTATACTCTGTATATAGAGGTTGTGTCACATACGACACAACCTCATTTTTGAATAGATATAGATGGATAAAACACTTCTCAAGCAGAAAATTGTAGAGTGGGAAAAGGCTTGCGCATTCTTTGCAGCACCCGAGATAGTCAAGCAACTCGATAAGGACGAGAAAGATGCTATCGTGTTCTTGAGTAACTTCTGGCGCGACATGGAGTTTGACAAAGCGACCTGCCAAAAGTTGATAGACCTGCTCAAACATTGTGATAAATTACATTCGAGCAATCGAGAGATTATAGAGAAGAGCAAGACGCTACGCGGTATTGCTCAGACATTTTATACCAAAGATGCGGCAACGTTTGACGAGTTTCGTAGAGAAATGGGTTGGACTCCGGGTACAAAAAAAACACCTGTTCCCACTCCCGAGACCAAGAAAACGCCTGTGCCTACACCCAAGCCCGATCACACACCGCAGCACGACGATGCGATATTGAAACTTAATATTGAGAAGTGGTCGCGTTCGCTACAGTTCCTGAAGAGTGCCGAGATAATTGCGCTGCTTGACTCGACCGAGGTAACGGCTATCGAGGTGTTGAGCGATATGTGGCGACGTCCGTCGTTCCAGCCCGACATGAAGGAGGAGGCTGCCGAGATGATAAAGGTGCTGGTAAACTCGCACAAGTTGCACTCCAACAACCGTGAGATTATAGAGCATAGCAAGAACTTGTGTGCTGTGGCACGCAAGATGTATGAAGACAAGGCTACCTTTGACATCTACAAGAAGGCGCTTGCCGAGTTTTATCAAAACAACAAGCCACCTCGTAAGGAAATTCCGGTTCCCGAGAAGAAAAAGAAACCGGAGCCCACACCCACTCGCAAGGATAGCGAGCTGATTGTAAGGGATGTAGTATTTGCCGATACAACCTACGATCACCAAATTATAAAGAGTTTTAGCAAGACACTCTTTACCAATACACAGTATGTAGTGCCTCGCTTGTCTATATCGAGCGAATACTATGGAACTGAGGATATTGAGGTTATCTTGAAATACTCTGATGGTACTACATGTAACTATACAACCGATGTTACCTTCAAAGGTAAGGGCGACTATGTGCTCTCGGGTTGGGGTAGCAAGAGTGGTACATCGTTTGCCTCATATAGCTATATCGAGTATACATTTAAGTGCCGTGGCATGAAGATATGGCAAGGTCGCGTGACCTTGACTCGTGATAGCAATTCGCCTCGTCATCCCGAGATATCGAGTGTGAAGTTTGGTGCTGTCGATTACGATGGTAATATCAAGGTCAGCTTCGGCTCGCCCATACCCACCGGTATTCCCTATTTGAAACCGCTTATCGTGGTGTCGAACAACTTCCGTGGTGCGGTGAGTATCGATATGACCTTTGAGTATAAAGATAGAGCTACCGAGCGCACATCGAGCGAAATAAGTATACAAGGCCCGGGCGAATACTACTTGTCGGGTTGGGGTCGTAAAGACTGTACCTCGTGGACAAAAAATGAGACTGTCAAAGTCACCTTTAGCTGTGAGGGTAAGGTGCTATACACCGCTACTGTGAAGATAGGTTCGGGTAGTGGCGGTAGGAATGATAGCTACCGAAAAACGCCCTATACCGGTCGTCAATCGGGCGAGTCTTTGTGGTCGCGCTTCAATGATAAAATAGAGGATATTGGCGATAGATTGGAGGATTGTGAAGAGACCCTGACAAGTATTGTGTCCGTATTGCTTGCCTTGGCATTGATAGCTGGAGTCGTATTAGTGTGGATTGAAGAGGGATTCTTTGGCGCACTTATTGCCGGAGTTATAGGACTTATTGTGGTGGGTGTTGTTATGGCGCTCATGCAAATTATCATACCCATTTTGGTATTCGTGCTACGCCTTGTCTTTAGAAATGCCTGGACATTCCTCATTGCGCTTGTTCTCTTCTTAGGCCCCCTGGCAGTGGCATTAGTTATCGGTGTGGTAGGCAGTGTTGTCGATAAATTTGCTTCGGACGATCCCGTCATAGAAACAGTGATAGAAAGCCCCGCTACAACCTATTATTGCACAGCACAATCGGGTGTTATCGTGCGCAAAGAGCCCTCATCATCGGCTGCGCAATTGGGTGGCTTGCAGTATAACGAGAGGGTCGAGGTCTATGAGATTGTCGATGGCTATGCTCGTATAAGCTATTACGGTAACGATGGCTGGGTGAGCAGCAAGTATCTGGCCATGGATGATGGCAAGGCGTTTCTTGAGAGGAATGCCAAGCGCAAAGAGGTGAAAACACTTGCAAGTGGTCTGCAATATGAAGTCGTGAAGAAAGGCAAGGGCAATAAACCTCAAGACAACAGTGAGATATTGTGTCATTACAAACTCTCCTTGACCGATGGTACTGTTATCGATGATACAAGAGAGCGCAATGCCGTACAATTTGCCCTGAATGAGACATTAAAGGGATTTGCCGAAGGTCTCAAACTTATGAAGGAGGGCAGCCGATATATTCTCTATATCCCTGCCGAATTGGCTTTTGGTAGCCAATCGGTTGGCTATATCCCAGCTAATGCTGTGCTTGTGTATGATGTAGAGCTTATTGAGGTAATTGACTGATACCTTTTGATATGAAATAAATAAGCGCGGTTGAGTTCATTTCAATCGCGCTTATTTTATGTGTTTACTTATCGGTGGCTTAGTGATTCAACTCTACCTTTTTGGTGGCGGGTTGATGTTCATTGCGATGCTCTACAGCGTTGATAACCTCGGTAGCAAGCATGCGGAATGCGAGACCCGATGCGCTGTCGTCGAGAGCTACGGGATGACCGGCATCACCACCGTCGCAGATGCTTTGTACAAGGGGTATTTGACCGAGGAGTTTCACGCCCAACTGCTCGGCAAGGCGCTTGCCACCTTCACGACCGAAGATGTAGTAGCGGTTGTTGGGGAGCTCGGCGGGTGTAAACCAACTCATGTTCTCGACCAAGCCAAGGATGGGAACATTGACCTTGTCGCCCATAAACATGCTTATACCCTTGCGTGCGTCGGCCAATGCCACCTCTTGAGGTGTGGTGACAACGATAGCACCGGTAATGCCCAAGGTTTGCACCAAGGTGAGGTGAATGTCGCTTGTGCCGGGAGGGAGGTCGAGTACGAAGAAGTCGAGTTCGTCCCATGCGGCGTCGGTAATGAGTTGTTTCAATGCGTTGCTGGCCATGCCACCGCGCCACAATACGGCATCTTCTTTATTGACAAAGAAACCAATAGAGAGCACCTTCACGCCATACTTCTCGATGGGTACTATGTAGCTGTGTCCGTTGCGTTCCTCGGCATATACCTTTTCGTCTTCGATGTCAAACATCTTGGGAGCCGAAGGACCAAAGATGTCGGCATCCAACAAGCCTACTTTGTAGCCCGACATGGCCAATGCTACCGCCAGGTTGGATGCTACGGTAGACTTTCCTACACCACCCTTGCCCGATGATACGGCAATGATGTTTTTCACGCCGGGAAGCGGGTTTTCGCGAGTGGGACGAGCTGCTACGCGGAATTTTACAGCAATGTTGCCCTGTATCTCTACATCGGGAGCTACAAATGTGAGTATTGCAGCCTCGGCAGCCTTTACTACCGAGCGGATGAAGGGGTCGTTTTCCTTCTCAAAGATGAGTGTGAAGCTCACCTTACGGCCGTCGATGCGAATGTCATCTTCGACCATGTCATTCTCGACAAGGCTCTTGCCGTTGCCGGGATAGCGCACTTGCGAGAGTGCGTCGGTAATGAGTTTGGGGTATAGAGTATCCATTGTTTTATAATCGTTAATGTTGTGCACAAAGGTAACAAAAAAAACGATATGCACCTCGTTGGGTGCATATCGTTGTGTAGTTATAATAGCATATTATCTATTACAATCTCTCGCGGATGGCTTTGCTCTCGGCTTCGTAACCGGGCTTGTCGAGCAAGGCAAACATGTTGCGCTTGTAGTCCTCTACACCGGGTTGGTTGAAGGGGTTCACGCCCAAGATGTAACCGCTTATACCGCAAGCCTTCTCGAAGAAGTAGATGAGCTGGCCGAGGTAACGCTCGGTGAGCGCGGGTATCTCAATCTTGATGTTGGGTACACCACCGTCTACGTGGGCAATTTGAGTGCCAAGTTCGGCCATTTGGTTTACCTCGTCAACGCGCTTGCCAGCGAGGAAGTTGAGGCCGTCGAGGTTGTCTTTATCGGCGGGAATTACCACATTGTGACGCATCGAGCCTACCGAAAGAACTGTCTCGAAGATAGTGCGCTCGCCATCTTGAATCCATTGACCCATTGAGTGCAAGTCGGTTGTAAAGTCTACCGAAGCGGGGAAGATACCGAGGTGGTCTTTACCTTCGCTCTCGCCGTAGAGTTGTTTCCACCACTCGGCGAGGAAGTGCAATTTGGGGTTGAAGTTGGCAAGTATCTCGATCTTCTTGCCCGATTGGTACAAAGCGTTGCGAGTAGCTGCATAGATAGCTGCGGGGTTCTCGGCAAAGGGAACATCCTCGGCGCAAGCCTTTTGCATCTCAACAGCACCTGCCACAAGTGCGCGAATGTCAAATCCGGCAATGGCAATGGGCAACAAACCTACGGGTGAGAGTACCGAGAAGCGACCACCCACGTTGTCTTCGATAACGAAAGTCTTGTAACCCTCGGTATCGGCAAGTTTGCGCAATGCGCCACGGGCAGCGTCGGTAACTGCTACGATGCGTTGGCCGGCCTCTTCTTTACCCACTTGCTTTTCGAGTTGCTCCTTGAGCAAACGGAAGGCGATAGCGGGTTCGGTTGTTGTTCCCGATTTAGAGATAACAACAATACCAAATTGCTTGTCGGCAAGAAGTTCTTGCAACTCGTAGAGGTAGTCCTCGCCGATGTTTTGACCGGCAAAGAGTACGATAGGAGCATCGTGCTTGCTGCGGAGGAACTCAAAGCTGTGCGAGAGAGCCTCGATAACAGCCTTGGCACCGAGGTAGCTACCACCGATACCTATCACAACCACAACCTCGCATTTCGATTGCAACTTGCGGGCTGCGTTTTCTACGTCTTGCAAGTGCTCTTCGGTGATTTCGGCGGGAAGGTTGAGCCAACCAAGGAAGTCGTTGCCAAGGCCTGTGCCTTTGTGCAATTGCTCAATACCATTCATGGCTTTGCCTTCGAGGGCAAAAACATCTTCGCGGCTTACAGCTCCGAGAGCTTTATCTATAACCAAATTAATCTTTTGTTCCATTTTTTCCTATTGAATATATTGTCCTAATGTAAATTGTTATAAGAATGAGTCGGCCATGTGTGCGATAGCCTTTTTGACCGATATGCGACGGTAGAGTATGTCGTACATGCACTCGAGAATGGGCATAGAAACCTCGTAGCGCTTGTTCACCTCGTGCATACACTTGGTACCGTAGTAGCCCTCGGCAATCATGTCCATCTCTACTTGTGCAGCCTTTACCGAGTAACCACGGCCTATCATTGTGCCGAAGTTGTGGTTGCGGCTGAAGCGTGAGTAGGCAGTTACCAACAAGTCGCCCAAGTATACCGAGTCGCTCATATCGCGTACAATGTCGGGCGATGCTACTTGCAAGAAGTGCGACATCTCCTTCAGGGCGTTCGACACGAGCATGGCTTGGAAGTTGTCGCCAAAGCGCGAACCTTGACACACGCCCGATGCTATTGCGTATACATTTTTCAGTACGGCGCAGTATTCAATACCTATTACGTCGCTCGATACTACGGTGCGCAACTTGTTGCAAGACAATGCCTTGGCAAAACCTCTTGCGCGCTCGATGTCTTGGCAACCTACAGTGAGGTACGACAAGCGTTCGAGTGCTACCTCCTCGGCGTGGCAGGGGCCGCCTATCACAGCCATGTTGCTATCGTCTACACCATATACTTTCTTGAAGTAGTCGGTAACGATCAAGTTCTCGTCGGGAACAATACCTTTGATGGCAGTCACCAAGAACTTGTCTTTGATGTCGGCGGTAAGTTTCTCAAGGTGCGACTTGAGGTAGGGCGAGGGTGTTGCAAAGACAAGAGTGTCGGCTTCGTTAGCCACCTTGTTGATGTCGGAGCAGAAGTCAATACGGCTTGGGTCAAATGCTACATCTGATAGGTATGCGGGGTTGTGACCGTCGCGTATGAAGTCGGCAATACGGTCGTCGCGGCGCATATACCACATTATTCTTTGCTCGTTGTTGAGTATCAACTTGGCCAATGCAGTAGCCCAGCTACCACCGCCCATAATGGCTATTTTACCGGTTGATTGCATAGCTTTTATTTTTGTATTTGCGCAATCCATTCTGTTACGTTGTCGACAGTGGGATTGGGCAAATTGAGTTTGTATTTTTTATTTACACCGCATATCTCTTGGTGCAATTTGGCAGGGTTTACCTCGGCCATATCGGCAACTGTGAGGTAGCCGGCTTTTTGTATGGGAGCTACCCACTCGGCGGGCACACCAATAGCTGTGTATGCTGCTTCGTTGTCGCGTTTTTGAGTCTTCTCGGGACGCATTTGGGGGAAGAGCAATACCTCTTGGATGGTAGATTGGTTGGTCATGAACATAACCAAGCGGTCTATACCTATACCGATACCTGCTGTGGGAGGCATACCATATTCAAGAGCACGCAAGAAGTCTTGGTCGATAAACATAGCTTCGTCGTCGCCCTTCTCCGAGAGGCTCAATTGGTACATGAAACGCTCGCGTTGGTCTACGGGGTCGTTCAACTCTGAGTATGCGTTGGCAAGCTCTTTACCGTTTACCATGAGCTCAAAGCGCTCGGTCAAGTTGGGGTTGTCGCGGTGACGCTTGGTGAGAGGCGACATCTCGATAGGATAGTCGGTGATGAATGTGGGTTGGATGTAGTTACCCTCACACTTCTCGCCAAATATCTCGTCGATAAGTTTGCCCTTACCCATAGTCTCGTCGGTCTCAATGTCGAGCTGACGGCACACAGCACGCAACTCCTCTTCACCCATACCGGTAATGTCGATGCCGGTGTGTTCTTTGATGGCCTCGATCATAGTGACACGGCGATAGGGAGCCTTGAAGCTTACCTTGTTCTCGCCAATCATTACCTCGGTTGTACCGTTCACGGCAATACATATCTTTTCGAGCAACTCCTCGGTAAAGCTCATGAGCCAATTGTAGTCTTTGTACGACACGTACAACTCCATGCAAGTAAACTCGGGGTTGTGTGTGCGGTCCATACCCTCGTTGCGGAAGTTGCGTGAGAACTCGTATACACCCTCAAATCCACCTACGATGAGGCGTTTGAGATACAACTCATTGGCAATGCGCAGGTACAAAGGTATGTCGAGTGCATTGTGGTGAGTGATGAAGGGACGAGCAGCAGCACCGCCGGGGATAGCTTGCAACACAGGGGTATCTACCTCTACGTAGCCGTGCGAGTTCATAAAGTCGCGCATGGTGTTGAACACGGTAGCACGCTTCAAGAATATATCTTTCACGCCCTCGTTTACAACCAAGTCAACATAGCGTTGACGGTAGCGCAACTCGGGGTCGGTAAATGCGTCGTATACCACACCGTCTTTCATCTTTACGACGGGCAGAGGGCGCAACGATTTAGACAATACAGTGAGCTCTTGCGCGTGGATAGTTATCTCGCCCATTTGAGTGCGGAAAACAAAGCCCTTGATACCTACAAAGTCGCCAATATCCAATAGCTTCTTGAATACGGTGTTGTAGAGTTCTTTGTCTTCGCCGGGACAGAGGTCGTCGCGCGAGATGTATACTTGAATGCGACCTTTTGAGTCTTTGAGCTCCATAAAAGAGGCTTTACCCATGATACGGCGGCTCATGATACGTCCGGCCACCGATACTTGGCGGGGCTCGGCTTCGTCGCTGAAGTTCTCTTTAATTTCGGTAGTATATGCGTTTACCGGATATTCGGCTGCGGGATAAGGCTCTATGCCTATACGACGCAACTCTTCCATACTGTTGCGACGTATTATTTCCTGTTCGCTTAATTCTAATATGTTCATACTTCTTGAGTTATATACTATTCGTTGCAAATATAGAAAAAAAACTACTTATATCCTATTATTTCGCGCCTCTATTTCACAATCTATACTATGCAACGGTTTGTGCAACGCAATGCAACAAAGTGGACAAGTTGGTATCTTGATCCCGGCTATTGTTGTAATGCAGTGATAGATGGCTTGTTGCAAACGTTTGCGCGTATATTTTGCAGAAAATTCATATTTCTTGTTGCGAGGTTTCGCCCGAGGCAGTACCTTTGCATCGTGAATGACAGATAAATGCTTTCACACTCTGCATTTGATATGTAGACCCCATACTAATAGGTTAAGGTAAAGATTGGTTTTATTACATTAATAGGTTAAGAATAGGTTTTTAAGGTTAGATTGTTTAAAGTTAGATTTGATTGTTTGTTAGGTTTTTCATAAGGTTAAGGAATTAAGAAGATTGTTAGTGAACCGTGGTGCTGTCGTGAGATAGGTAAGCCACAAAGCCTTGAAAAAGGCGGGTTACAAGGTTTGTGACCCACGGAGTGAGCAGGAAACTGCCTCCGAAAGAATACACAAAGGAGAATATCGGTGATATTCTCCTTTGTTGCTTTTTACAAGCTTGTCAATTAACCAACTATACGAAGTTGCTAACTATATGCCCTCGCGGCGATAGTGTTGCAACAGGCGGGCAGGTTCTCTACCCGTTTATCTTATCGAGAATTTCGCGCAAGTATTCTTGATTGACCGATAGCTGTGTGCGCAAGTAGTCGAGCTGATTTACCAATAGATTTAGTCTCTCCTCCTGCTTGGCTATCGTGGCTTCTTGTGCCTTTATCGTGCGCAAGAGTTCTTCGATATTGTTTGAGTGTTTTTTATCATTGAGGAACATTTCTCCCTCACCCAGAATAAACCATGTGGGGTTGAGCTCGGGGTATGTACGCAATATCTTTACTATGCTGTCATACGACAGTCCTTTGCCCGAACGTCGCTGCTTGCCTATCGTGCCTACGGCTATCTTGGCCTGCACGGTAATGCGGTTATCGTTTAACCCTTTGCATTGCATGAATGCATCGAGGCGAGTGAATAGTGTGCTCTCCATGTTTTTTTAATGTAAGATAAATTGGCTTTATTGGCGATGTTTCTATATACAAGGTCTATTTATGGGTGTAAAGATAATGTATTTTTTGAAAAATGATATGTATAGGTATACAATTTTAGGTGTTTTATAGCAAAAAAAAGCACGAGGTTTTGTACAACCTCGTGCTTTGATGTAGTATTATAGAAATATGTCAATTATTTTTTTACAAATTTCATGCTGTGGCTGTTATTGCCATTTTGGATGTTGAGTATATACATGCCGGCGGGTAGGTCGCGTACTTCTACGCAGTTGCCTTGGGCTTGCTTAACCACTGCACCCGAAAGGTTGTATACCGAAAGGTCGCCTTGTGCGTTGGTATAAACATAGTCGCAAGCGGGGTTGGGATATATGCTATACTCAAACTTGTCGCTCTCTACATTCTCAACACCTGTTACCTCGAAGTTGGTGTAGATGACACAACTGTTGGCGGGTACCGATTGAGTGTAGTTGGCGCTTGTCACTTGGATTGTCTCGCCGGTGAGCAAGTTGGTCCATGTACCTACTTTGGGGAAGTTGAGGGTATAGTTGCCATCTTTCTCTGTGAGGTTGATAGCTGCTACAACGCTCTTGGTGCCATCGGCGCTTGTGAGTGTAACGAAACGGCCGTTGTACCAGTCGCCCTTGCCCAACTTGTAGCTCAATGATGCGTTTTGTGCAAACAACTCAGAGTGGTAGTTGCGCAAAGTATTCAACTTGGCATAGGCCATCCACAAGCGATGACGCTCGGGATCCTTGGCATAGTCCCATCTTACGGGTTTCTCGGCTGTGCGGTCGCCATTATACTCGATACTGTAGTCGTAGCCGAGCTCACCAAATTGCCATATCATTTTGGGGCCGGGGATGGTGAGGAATTGAGCTGCATTGGCAATAGCTTGATCCATGCGTGTAGCAAGGTCGGTCTTTACTGCCAAGTGACCATAAGTTGCAGCCTTGTAAGTAGTGCGCTCTTCGTCGTGGCTCTCCATGTAGCCTACATAGCCGTTCTTGGGCATGCTGCTACCGTTGGCATATACACCTGTTACGTCACATACATAACCCATAGCACCCTCGCAGTACTCGTGGTTGATGTTGCGCCACACCATCATGCCTGCCTCGGCCAATGCTTTCTCCTCGCCGGCATCGCAGAAGTGCTCAAGAATTACACATGCGTCGGGGCGTACGGCCTTGATAGCGTCGTTGTAGCCCTTGAGGATGTCGATACGTGATTGGTCGTAGTTAGAGGCAGTGTTGTCGTTACAGGGGCGGTTGGTGAAGCCCTTGGTGAGGTCAAAGCGGAAGCCGTCAATCTTGTACTCGGTGAGGAGGTATTGGAGGTTGCGTTTGATATACTCTTTTACACCAGTTACTGTGTGGTTGAAGTCGTGGAATACGCTGAAGGGGTGGGGAGCATCTACGTTGAACCAGGGGTTGTTTGATGCAGTCTTGTTGTTCTTGGCGTCCCACCACAACTTACAGTAGGGGAAGTTGCCTGTAGCGTGGTTGTATACAACGTCGAGGAACACGGCGATACCCAATTTGTGGCACTCGTCGATAAACATGCGGTAGTCTTCGTCGGTACCATACGCCTTGTCGAGAGCAAAGAAGTAGGCAGGGTTGTAACCCCAACTGAGGTTGCCGTCAAACTCTTGTACGGGCATCAACTCGATGGCGTTTACACCAAGGCTTTGCAAGTAGGGGAGTTTCTCCATGGCTGCCTTCAAAGACTTTTCTTCGGTAAAGTCGCGGAGGAGCAACTCATAGATAACCAAGTTGTCGCGATTTTTGATAGTAAAGTCGTTTACTTGCCATTGGTAGTCTGAGCCTGTAGTCTTGAATACTGTAGCGGGTTGCTCCCAAGCCTCGGCGGGGAACTCGCGCAAGCCGGGATATATCGACTCGTCTATCCACTTGTCGTTCCAGGGGTCGAGAATCTTGGTTGAGTAGGGGTCGGCAAAGCGTATTGCATCGCCATTCTCAGGGATGATGTGGTATTGGAAGGCATACTCAACACCGGGTTCAAGGCCGTCGATGGTAATCCACCAGCACTTGTTGGTGTTGTCGCGTTTCATGATGTAGTCGTTGCTCAACTTCCAGTTGGTGTTGTCGCCTACCCAGAATACATATTTGCTGTACTTGCCTTGCTTGTCGCTATCGAACAATACAAATGTTACGGTATTGTCGTTGATAACGTTGATACCCTCTTTAGTGCCTGCGGGGCGAGTTTCTACTACCACGTTGCCACACACTGTGAGGTTGCTGCTCACTTGGTGTGCCTCGTCGCCTGCTGTAGCTTTGGCAGTGAATGTATAGTCGCCTGTTATAGCAAAGTCGATTTTTTGTGTAAGGGCTTTAGTAGCCGATGCAGTATATTCGTTTGTGCCATTGGGGCCTTCTACAACCAGTGTCAAGTTGGCCTCTTTGGTCGAGTTTACAGTGATGTCGAGGCTGCTACCTTGTGTTATAATGCCGGTAGCAGGGATACCTTCGATAGCAGCATAGAGCGCGCCATCCTCGCAAGGTATCATGATGTCGGGGCGAGTTTGTTTCGAGCCGTCGGTGTTGCGTACTACTACACCGATAGTGTTTATCTCGATGTCGGCACCGAAGTACTCACGGATAGTGGGGCTGAGTGTGATAGACCAGGTATTTTCACCCTCTTTAGTCATTTTGTATTTGGCATCGTTGTCACACCATTGCTTGGGGCCATTGTGCCATGTTTGTGTTGCGTCAACTACACCAATGTGAACATAAAGTTCGTCGCTTGCGCCGAAAATTTTGTTGGTGTCAATCCAAGTAATTTTACCTTCTTTGTCAGCATTGAGGGGGCTGGGGTTGGTCATGTATGTACCGGTTTGTGCCCAGGCTGCAATAGCTGTAATTACTGTTGCGATAAGAAGAAAGAATCTCTTTTGCATTTTGATGGTTGTTTATGTGATTTTTTAAATAAACAAGGTGGCATACCTCGTCGGTATGCCATCCTTGTGTGATACTATAATTAACTCATTAGAGTTTTGTTACAGTGTAGTAGGGGTTTTGAGCGCAGAAGTAGAAACGTACTTCGTAGTCGCCATCTTCTTCAACCTTGAAGTTGCCGCCATCGCGAGCGAGTGTACCGTCGCCGGCACCTGCATCACCATAGTTGATATCCCATCCTGAGTTGGCGCGAATCTTGTACTCAGTACCAGCAGTGAATGTAGCGTTGGCTACCAAGTAGTCCATGCCATCTTCTGTAGAGAGTGTCATAGCGATATCGGCGCTACCACCCCAATCGTTGAAGCTACCCACGAGACCCCAAGTGCTTACAGTGTTGAGGATAGTGAGTGTGAGGTTGGCTGCGTCGAATGCAACTTCGTAGCTGAAACCTGCATATTGAGTAATGTTGTCGGCACCACCGTCGGTAGAGAGGAGCATAGAAGCAGCTTCTGCTTCAGCAGCCTCACCGGCACCGTAGTTTGTACCGTTCCAGTCCTCTTGAGTTGAAATTTTCCAACCGTTGGCACCTTGGTTGTTCAATACCAACCAACCTTGAGCAGGAGCACCTGCGATGCTGTAAAGACGTTGACCGTTGGTTTGGCTCCAACCGCTGAAGTCACCTACAACGAAGTACTCGATAACATCGGGAACTACCTCTACTGTGTAGCTGTATTCCTCCATGTTGAGGGTAATCTTGTAGTTACCGGCCTCGGGGAACTTCATAGCACCGGCAGCAGAGTTGTTGTCGGCGAGGTTACCTGTAGCCGATGTGCTACCGTCGGCCTCAGTGTTACCAAGAACTGTATCCCATGAACCGCTGTCGATAGCCGATTGAGGAGCTACTTTCCAGTATTTCTCACCATCTACAGTAACTGTGAGAGTGAAGATAGGATCTTCGTACACGTCCTTACCGCTGTGGCTGAAGGGCATTGTAGCTGCAGAAGCGAAGTCCCAACCGGGAACCTCACCGATGAGGTAGTATGCACTCTCGATGGGTGAAGCGAAGGGAGTAACTGTAGCGGCGATTACGTTTGAAGTAATGTAGAAGTTGCGACCTTCGGCACTCTTAACCAATACTTTGAGTTGGTTGTAGAATGTGTCGGGTTGGGGACGTTTGCCAAAGAGGGCTTGAATCTTAGTGTTCAACTCACCGGCAAGTACCATGGCTGTGTCATTTTCAACGATTACGGGTACTTCAACTGCACCGTTCATGTCTTCGGTAGTAGCCATGTTGAGAGTATATACAAATGTAGTACCCTCGGTGAGTTCGGGAGTTGCTGTCAAGTCGAGAGCGAAAGCCGAGATAGTGTCGGCAGCGTAGCTATTGAGGTCAATAGCCTCGGCATATTCGGCAGCAGTGATGTTGATAGCTACTGTAGCCGAGTCAACGGGCTCGTAGCTTACAGGAGGCAATGCGGGGTCGATTTCGGGTGTACAAGCCGAGAAAGCTACCACACCTGCCAACAATGTGCTGAAAATCGATATTTTTTTCATTTTTATTCGATATTAAAGGTTGTTTGTTGTGAGAATAGGGCGAGGCGAGTGTCTCGCCCTATTCGTGATATTTTCTCGCTATTATTTCGCAAAGAAATAGTAGTTACCATCGAGGTCGTTGAATACTACTTGGTATGTACCGGCCTTGATAGGAATGTTATTGCCCGACTTGACAGTTGAGTAGGGGAATGAATCGCCACCCCAGTTGGCACTCCAAGATGAGTCGTTGCGGAACTTACCTTCGTAGTCGGCATCAAATGTCATTTCGGCACACCACATGTGTTTCAAGCCCATGGGGGTCATCACGTAGGGTGCTTCGCCCCAGTTGTCGAATGAGCCAACGAACTCCATAGTAGCGTGTTCTGCGGGAGTTACATCGGCGGGCTCGAATGAACCTTCGAGTTTCTCAGAGTTGATAGAAACTGTGTAGTAACCACTCTCGGCAGGCATGAAGTCCTTAGAACCACCATCGTTGAATGCCAAGTCTGTTGTGCCTTCTACGAGACCTACTTGAACATCCCAGCTACCGGGGTTGAGGATGAGCTTGAAGCCTTGACCACCCTCGAAGTAGCCTGTGAATGTAAACTCACCGGCACCTGTTACGGTGTTGTAGTTATAACCGGGAACCAAGCTCATAGGAACGAGTGAAGTACCGGCGGCTGCTGCAGAGTTGTCCCAGCCTTGGAATGCACCTACCAACCAGTAAGGAGCGGGGAGTGCATCTTGCAACAACATGTAGTAGGGTTGAACGCTGAGCTTGATAACGTTAGAGAAAGCATCCTTGATAGTAGGAACGCTGTCGGTAACGTCGGCTGTAGCGTCAGAGAGGTGAGCGCGGAGACGGATGTAGATGTCCATTACACCGGGATTCTCGGCTACGTTATCGCCTTGGAGCAAAGTGATACCTTTGTTTATATCCTTGGTGTTGATGGGATACTCTTGACGGAAACCTACTTGCTCCAACTCTTGGAAAGTACCCTCTTCGAAAGTCTCACCAAAGCTGATTTGTGCGTAGTATTGTGTAGGAGCTGTGAAACCGTAGTCGGGTTGCTCGCGTACATAAATGGTCTCCATAGTCTCAGAAGCGTTGTCGGCGCTGAGAATGTATGTGTAACCGGCGTAGGCGGGGGTGTTGATCTCAAATGTGAGAGTACCATCCTCGGCTGCGGGGTTGATAGTCGTCATGGGGTGCTCTTGGCAACCTGCGAGAAGTGCCAAACCCATTACGCCCGAGATGATATAATTAAGCTTTTTCATATTATATACGTTTTATAGGCAGTTTATTAATAACCGTCGTTTTGTTTAAGGTTAGAGTTAGCATTTCTGTCCGATACGGGGATGGGGAGAATGTTGTATTTCTTGTCGAAAGATGTACCGTTGGGAACACCTGCTTTCCAGTCCCAGTTGTAGTCAGTGTTACCACCGAAGCTGTCGAAACGCACGAGGTCGATACGACGACGACCCTCGAAGTAGAACTCACGTGACCACTCGTCACGGAGCAACTCGAGTGTGAGGTTGCTTACAGTTTGAGCATTGGCACGAGTGCGGAGCGCGTTGAAACGTTCGAGAGCAAGACCTTTGTTACCTGCAGCATCGCGGAAGGCAGCCTCGGCATAAGTCAAGTAAGCCTCAGCAGCGCGGAGGAAGGGAATGTCGGTCTCGGGAACTTTGGTCTCAACGTCGTTGCTGGCAACGGGACCACCTGTTTGAGAATCGAGGTTGTTCCATTTTGTTACAGCCCAACCGCTTGTGAAAGCGTGAGGATCGGTAATAGTAGGATCGTCAGATGTTGCATAGAACAATGCGCGATCGTCGTTACCTTGTTGGAACTTTTGAACGAGTGATTTGCGAGCGCACATACCACCCCAACCATCGATTGAACCCCACTCGGGCATGCCTGAAGTGTGAGTTGCTGCAACGAGGAAGTAAGAACCTGAATAGGTCTTGGTGTAGTCACCATGTTGAGCGATGGGGAGGATAATCTCTTGCATAGCGTCGGCGTTGGTGTCGTTGTCGCCCATGAAGAGAGCTGCATAATTGTCGGCGAGTTGGTAAGAAGAAGTGATAACCTTCTCGGCATAAATAGCAGCATCGGCCCAGCGAGCAGTACCTGTGTAAACCTCGGCGTTCAAGTAGAGACGAGAGAGGAGCAACCAAGCAGCAGCACGGTCAACGCGGTAGTACATACCTGCACCTACTTCGCTCATGTCGTTTTGCATCTCGAGCAACTCTTGCTCAAGGAAGGCAAAGATATCGGCACGTTTAGCTTGCTTGGGAACTTCGCTTTCAACTTTTGTTACCAAAGGAACGTTGGCATACATATCCATGAGGTAGTAGTAGTTGAGGGCGCGGAAGAAACGAGCCTCGGCGCGTTGCAATCGAGATTCAGCATCTTCTTTATCGGCAGTCATCTCCAAGAAGTGGTTGCAGAGAGTAACACCAAAGAAGAGACGATAGTAAAGACCTTGTACGAATACGTCGGTATCGGTCCAACCGGTGTAGTTAGCTTCGGGTACACCATTATCACCCCATACGCAGAGAGCTTCGTCACCTGCAAGGTTGTTGAGATACCACAATGTACGGTAGAAACCCGATTGACCTTCGTCGATACCCATGGCATCAAGGTCACCACCACCGGCAGTACCTTGCATACCTGTCATACCCAACGAGGCATAAATTTTGGTGAAAACGGCTTGTTGGTCAAATTCTTGTGAAACTTGAGGGTTGATAGGCTCCACATTCAAGTCGTCCACGCAAGAGGTGAGGCCGAAAGTCAAAGCAATCGCTGCACCCATTATTATATTTTTAATATTAAGTTTCATGACTTATATAGTTTTGCGTAGTTTTAGATTAGAAATCGAGAGTCAAACCGATCAATGATACGAGAGGACGAGGATAGATGTTGTTGTCTATACCACCGTTAACCTCGGGGTCGATGCCATTGTAGCCGGTAATCACGAAGGGGTTTTGTACAGTTGCATATACACGACCGTTTACGATTTTGCTCTTGAATGAGTAACCGAGAGTGATGTTGTCGCAACGGAGGAATGATGCGTTTTGTACATAGTAGTCACTTGCATAGTACTCGCCTGTGCCGAAGAATTGAGTATCGAGGGCCGACAAGGGACGGTTTGAGAAGAAACCGAGAGTCGAGTAGATGTCGAGGTTGGCGTTGCAACCGTCGTTGTTGTTGTATACATAGTTGCCAATAGCAGCACGCAATGAGAAGCTGAAGTCCCAGTTCTTCCACATCAATTTAGAAGTGAAGCCCATAGTAACGTCGGCAGCGGGATTCTCATATATATATTTATCGGCAGCAGTGATTTGACCATCGGCATTGCGGTCAACGAAGCAACCTTGGATGGGCTTGCCGTTGTTGTCATATACTTGCTCATATACATAGAACGAACCAGCGGGATAGCCTACCTTGTGAACTTTGATAGGAGAACCTGTACCGGCCGATGCGTTACCGGCAGCTACATAGTAGTCGTCGCCTACACCGTTGGTAAGTTTGGTAATCTTGTTCTCGTTGTATGTTACGTTGTAACCTACTTCCCAAGTCCAGTCTTTTGTTTGTACGGGAGTAGCCTCGATAGAGAACTCAACACCTTGGTTGGTGAGTGAACCTACGTTGCTCATCACAGCGGGACCGAAGTTGGTACCGGCCGATACGCTTGTCATGTTCAAGAGGTCTTTGGTGTTACGTTTGTAGTAATCGACAGCACCACGGATACGACCATTCAAGAAGCCGAAGTCAAGACCGGCGTTGTAAGTAGTAGTCTCCTCCCACTTCAAGTTGGGGTTGTAAGCGTCGGGGCGAGCGTAGGGCAAGTAGATGAAGTTGCCGTTGGCATCGGTACCGATGGGATAGAAGGCGTGTTCTTTGCTTTGTGAGTAAACGGGGATGTAGTCATAGTAACCACCAATCTCTTGTTGACCGGTGATACCCCAACCCAAGCGGAGCTTGAGGTCGCTCAACCAGCTAACATCTTGCAAGAATGACTCTTCTTTGATCTTCCATGCGAGAGCTACTGAGGGGAAGAGACCCCAACGGTTGTCGGCCGAGAAACGGCTTGTACCGTCGTAACGTACTGTAGCAGTAAGCAAGTAGCGGTTGAAGAGTTGGTAGTTCAAACGGCCGAAGAACGATACCAAGTAGTTCTCCATTTTCCATTTGTCGTTACCTGCGTTAGAGTTGTTGAGGTTGTTCCATACGCTCTCGCCTTCGTTGTAGAAGTGTTGCCACTCGTAACCGGCCATCACGTCGATGTTGTTGGCACCAAACTCTTTGGTGTATTGCAAGTAAGCATTCAACATCTTGTTGGTTTTGTATTTGTGAGTAGAGCTAACGCTACCCAAACCGAATGTACCGGCAGCCTCGCGGGGCAAGTTGGTGTATTGAGTACCATCGGCCATATCAATACCCACATTGGCGTGAACGCGCATGTCGGGGAAGAAGTGGAGACGATAGTCGGCCTCGATGTTACCAATGAAATCCCATGAGTAAGCACGGTCGTCTTTTTGCTCAAGGATACCGAGGGGGTTGAGGGGAGCTTGGCTGTTGTAACCACCACCGGTAGTCCATTGCCAGTAACCACCAAATTGAGTGGGGTCGCCATATACGGGTTGAGTGGGGTCGTATGCTGCAGCAGCACCGATAGCGCCACCGTCGGCATAGCGGTTCTCAACGTACATACCCTTAGCGTTAACGTTGAACTTCAAGTAGTCGTCGAAGAATGTGGGAGCCAAGTTTACTGAGGCTGTAACACGCTCGAAGTTTGAAGTCTTCACGATACCATCTTGGTTGGTGTAACCTACCGATACGCGATAGGGCATCCAGCTAAAGCCACCTGTAAGAGTTACGTTGTGGTCGTGGCTGATGGCGTTTTGATAAATGAGGCTTTGCCAGTCGGTATTAGCAGTGCCAAGTTTACCAAGGATTTCCTCGGCATTCTCGCGCTCACCGTAGATGCCGGCAGCAAGGTCACGGAATTGGTCGCCAGTCATCACCTCGCGCAAACGTACGGGTGTGCTGAGCGATACGTTACCGTTATATGAAACGTGGAGTTTAGAGCCTTTGTTACCCTTCTTGGTAGTGATGATGATCACACCATTGGCAGCGCGCGAACCGTAGATGGCAGTAGCCGAAGCATCCTTAAGTACGGTGAACGAAGCGATGTCGTTGGGGTTGATGGTGCTCAAGGGGTTGGCAACACCTTGGATACCGCTGTTGTCGAGTGCAAGACCGTCAACTACGATAAGGGGAGCATTGCTGGCCGAGAGTGAAGAACCACCACGGATGGTGATAGTAGCGCCACCACCGGGAGTACCACCGTCTGAAACAACGTTTACACCGGCGATTTTACCAGAAATCATGTCTTGAGCGTTTGTAACAAGACCTTTGTTCATGGCATCGGGCTCAATGGCTGTAACCGAACCTGTAGCGTCGGTTTTCTTTACAACACCATAACCGATAACCACAGCCTCTTCGAGTACGTGAGCATCCTCTTCGAGAGTAACTACTACTGAAGGTGCGGCTGCAACTTCTTGGGGTTTGTAACCAATGTAGCTTACCTTGATGGTAGCACCTTGTTCGGCTTTCAATGAGAAGTTACCATCGATGTCGGTGGTAGTTCCCGTTGTTGTACCTACTAGCATGGCATTAGCACCAATGATGGGCTCGCCATACGAATCCTTTACGTGTCCCGAAACAACGATTTGCTGAGCAAATGCGGCAATAGAGAAGCAGAGCAGCATAGCTGCTACGAGCACTCTGGGGACTTTTTTACTAACGTAATTCATGTAGATTAGATTAAAAAAGTTGTTGTTAATATTTGGGTTTTTTGTGTTTTTTTACTTAGCAACTCACTTGCGTGTGGATACAATAATCCACACTATTCAGCATGCAAATATAATTTTTATTGCGATACAAAACAGGTTTCTTATATGTTAAATTATTTTTTTAACGTTGCAAACGTTTGCGTAGTATTTTTTCTTTATTATTTTTGCATTGAATAATTTATTGCTCAAATAGTTGCAACTTTGAAATTTGAAAAGAAATCATAAATCAACACTCTATGTCGTCACATATTACAATCAAGGATATAGCCAAGGCTATGGGGTGTGCACCCTCTACGGTGTCGCGAGCGCTCAATAACAGCTCAAACATCAGTCCTGCTGTGCGCGAGGCTATTCAGCGCTATGCAATGGAACACAACTATCGTCCCAATGAGTTTGCGTTGAGTTTGCGCAATAATCGCTCCAATACGATAGGAGTGATATTGCCTCAAATCAAGCATTACTTCTTTGCCAGTGTGTTGTCGGGCATAGAGCGTGCCGCTGCTACTGCCGGATATAATATAATGGTGGCGCAGAGTAACGAGGAGTATGACAAGGAAGTGGCTATAGTAGAGTCGTTTAGAAAGGCCAAGGTGTGTGGTGTTATTTCTTCGCTGGCCAAGGGTACGATGGATTTTGCACACTTCCGTCGACTGGTTGATGAGGAGGTGCCTTTGGTCTTCTACGACCGTATATGTACCGAGCTCAATACCTCGCGTGTGGTGGTAGACGACTATATCGGTTCATTTGCTGCTGTCGAGCACATGATAGAGACGGGTTGTCAAAGGATTGCTTTCTTTACCTCGCCCCTACACCTCGAAATATCAAAAAATCGTCGCAATGGCTATGTCGATGCCTTGCGCAAGCATCGCCTTGAGGTCGATAACAACATGATTGTAGAGTGTGATACCCGTGTAGAGGCTCGCGAAATAACGCAGAAAATGTTGCAGGCCGATGGTGAGCGACCCGATGCTTTCTTTGCCGTGAATGCCGACGCGGCAGCCGGTATACTCTATGCTTGCAAGGATGCCGGATTGCGAGTGCCCGAGGATGTGTCGATATGTGGCTTCTCGGACAACGAAACAGCTCGCTCTACCGAGCCCCGCTTGTCGATGGTAGACCAACCCGGCGAGGCCGTAGGTGAGGGCGCTATGGAGTTGTTATTGGCCAAAATAGGTGGCGGAGAGGAGCGACTCATATATAAAAATAAGATAGTGAAAACTTCGCTCATACTGCGAGGTAGCACACGCGGAAAATAAGAAGTAAAATTGAAAAACTAAATAAGATAATCGTATGAAAATCAAGCCCGACTTGTCTTTTGTAAAACTCTTTAATTTGAGTTTCGGATTTTTTGGTGTACAGATTGCGTATGCCTTGCAGAGTGCCAATGTGAGCCGTATTTTTGCCACCCTCGGTGCCGACCCTCACGACCTGAGTTTCTTCTGGATTCTTCCTCCGTTGATGGGTATTATTGTGCAACCTTTGGTGGGTAAGTGGAGCGATAATACTTGGACTCGCTTCGGTCGTCGTATACCTTATTTATTTATAGGTGCTCTTGTAGCGGTATTGGTAATGTGTATGTTGCCCAATG
>JAFZFQ010000062.1 GCA_017555825.1 Bacteroidaceae bacterium
ACCGTTGGCTTTGTCAAATGTCATTGTAAAGCCATCGATTTCGAGAGGAGCTGAATCTTGGAGGTTAGAGATAGAAGCTTCTGTACCGTAGATAGCAGCAAAGTCGAATGTTACAATTTGCTCTACGGGAGCAGCAGCTTTAACCTCAAAGTTAACCTTGATCTTGCTCGACCACTCGCTGTTGTCGTCTGTGGCAAACGCATCAGAAGGAACTTGTACATAGTAGCCACCCACTTCTGTTACGGCAGTTTCTACATAGTAGCGAACCTTGGTAAACAAAGGTGATGAACCGAAGAGACCGGCGTGTGTGCCTACATTGTCAAGAATTTCTTTCTTGAGTGTAGAAACCTTAGTGCCATCTGCTTTGTACAGAGAGGCATCTTTTGTTTGATCGTAGACGGCTTTGTTGAAGGTAACGAGCATTTCAGTGAACTGCTCTACCGCATCGCCTTCGGCCGGAGTCGTTACGACTGCCAACGCGTCGGCGGTTGCCGCCTTACTTTCTGTTGTGTAGCCGGTTGCCACCAGGGCTACAAACGACAGAATCGTTAGTAAGAATTTTTTCATAATAAAATTATTTAGTTAATAAAAAAGAAGTGTTTCTTTCTTGGTTTGTTAGTTTGTAGTTTTTTCGATAGCAAAATGTTAGTTAAGGTGTATTTATTCAATGTATTAATCATGCAAATATAAAAACATTTTTTTGATTTATACGCATTTGTAAATAAAAAAAATGACGGTATGGGCTTGTTAGAGCGCCTTGTAGGGTGTCTTGTAGATTGCCTTGTCGATGAGTCGGTGTAAAGAGCGAGACCAAGTAACCTCACGGTCGCTTGGTCTCATAAAAAAACTATTCTTCTCCTATTATACTGCCTAAACAGTGTAATATGTTATATTGTTGGGATGATTAACCATTTTTATTACCACTTGAAGCTCATGCGGAACTTGCATGTGGCGGGTGGTGTGGCGGTGTAGAAGTCGCTATAGTATACGTAGAATGCGATGCTGCTACGGGTGTAGTCGTACTTATACATTTCGCACCAGAGCGACTCGTATGTGCCGTCGCCGCTACCAAAGTAGTTTTCGTAGGGCAGGGGGTAGAAAATCTCCTCTTGACCAAGCATGTCTACCAAGCAGCCCGATACCTCGCCCATGTTATCTACTACATAGCGCAACTCCTCGGGAGCGTCGTTGCCCTCAAAGAGGTACATGTAATATGAGTTGAGTCCATCGGGCTCACCCATCAATTGCCATTGATGCGATTGGATGGTAAAGTCGTATACTTTCCAGTTTACACCTTCGCCGGGTTCTCCCTGTGGGCCTTGAGGTCCCATGGGTCCCATAGGGCCCATGCACGAACTCAACAGGAGAGTCAATGTGAGTATTGAAAATAATTTTTTCATAACAAGAAGTTTTGTGGTTATATAATATAATGTGTAAAGGTATGTATAAATGTTGATATAGTCAATATGCGGGTGTCAAAAAAATGCGATTTTTTGTTGTTCTGTGCACTGTGAGGGGTGTGGTATAAAAAAAACGAGAGGCCATGACACTATGTCATAGCCTCTGCGGTATCGATTGTACCCTGTGGGTGCGATTACTTCTTGTTCTCCTTGATCCAATTGCGTGCATTGACAAATGCCTCGATCCAGGGTGTTACCTCGTCGCTGAGACGGCGGTCGGCAGGATAGTAGGCACATTGCCAGGGGAAGATGGCACGTTCAAGGTGGGGCATCATTGCCAAGTGACGACCATCGGCACTACAGATACCGGCAATACCCTCGGGCGAACCGTTGGGGTTGGCGGGATAGGCGTTGTAGTTGTAGCGTGCTATGACGTTGTAACGGTCGGTCGAGTAGGGAAGCTCAAACTTGCCCTCGCCGTGTGCAATCCATATACCCAACTTGCTGCCCGAGAGCGAGCGGAACATTACCGAGTTGTTCTCGGGTATGGCCAAGCTGATGAAGTTGCTCTCGAACTTGTGTGAGTCGTTGTGGCGCATGCGAGGCTTCTCTGCATGGTCGGGGGTGAGGAGGCCGAGCTCTACCATCAATTGACAACCGTTGCATATACCGAGTGACAAGGTGTCGGGACGTGAGTAGAAGCGTTCGAGTGTCTCGCGAGCCTGCTTGTTGTAACGGAAACCACCGGCCCAACCCTTGGCCGAGCCAAGTACGTCGCTGTTTGAGAAACCACCACAGTATACTATCATATTCACGTCGTCGAGTGTTTCGCGACCGCTGGTGAGGTCGGTCATGTGTACGTCTTTCACGTCGAAACCTGCCAGGTAGAGCGAGTAGGCCATTTCGCGGTCGCCATTTACACCCTTCTCGCGGATGATTGCGGCACGGATGCCTGTGCGCTCGCGACGGTCGGCGCTGATGCCATATTGCTCCATGCGACCGGTGAAGTCGGCGGGAAGTTGTATCTCGATGGGTTGTTCCTTGTAGTTGAGGAAACGGGCGCGGGCACACTCTTCGCCACTTTGTTTGCGGTCGAGCAAGTATGACGAGGCATACCATACGTCGCGCAAGTGGTCGATGAAGAATTGATAGTTGGCACCATCTTTCTCAATCATGATGTGGCGCTCTTCGCTGGGCTTACCAATGCGCAAGAAACCTATGCCGGCATTTTTGAGCACTTTCTCAAACTCTTCGGGGCTTGCAGTTTGCATTACAACACCGGGGTTCTCGGCAAAGAGTATCTTGATGAGGTCTTTCTCGGGAATTGCATCGAAGCTCACTTCCATACCGCCTTCGACGTTGGCAAAACACATTTCGAGCATTGTGGTGATAATACCACCGGCCGAAATGTCGTGACCAGCCAATACAAGGTTGCGCTTGATGAGCTCTTGCACGGCGCCAAATGCGTTGGCAAAGTATTCGGTATCTTGTACGGTGGGACAGTCGGCACCTACAGTGCCCAATGATTGAGCAAATGCCGAGCCACCGAGCTTGAGGCTGTCGAATGAGAAGTCGATATAGTAGATAGCACTGTCGGCTACGTTTTGCATCACGGGCGATACAACACGACGCACGTCGCTCACCTCGGCACCGGCCGAGATAATAACTGTACCGGGAGAGAATACCTTCTCTTGACCATACTTTTGTGTCATAGAGAGAGAGTCCTTGCCGGTGGGGATGTTGATACCCAATGAGCAGGCAAAGTCGCTACAAGCCTCTACGGCCTTGTACAAGCGAGCATCTTCGCCTTCGTTCTTGCAAGGCCACATCCAGTTGGCGCTGAGCGATACGCTGTCGAGGCCTTCGGCAAGGGGAGCCCACACGATGTTGGTGAGTGCCTCGGCTACAGCCAATACCGAACCGGCAGCGGGGTCGATGAGGGCAGCTTGGGGTGCATGACCTATAGAGGTGGCAATACCGGCACGGCCACGGTAGTCGAGTGCTACGACACCGCAGTCGCTCAAGGGGAGTTGTATCTCGCCTTGGCATTGTTGGCGTGCAATCTTACCTGTTACCGAGCGGTCGACCTTGTTGGTGAGCCAGTCTTTACAAGCTACGGCTTCGAGTTGCAATACTTGCTCTACATACTCGTCGAGGTTCTTTATATCGTAGTTGGCATCAATGTAGCTCTCTTCTACAGTCTTGTCGTGCATGTAGGTGCGGGGAGCCTTGCCAAACATGTCTTCCATGTTGAGGTCGATGGGGCGTACGCCGTCGGCTTGCTCAAATACAAAGCGGTCGTCGCCTGTTGTTTCGCCCACAACATACATGGGGGCACGCTCGCGCTCGGCAATGCGACGCACGCGCTCGATGTCTTGCTCGCCGATAATCATACCCATGCGCTCTTGGCTCTCGTTGCCCACAATCTCCTTGGCCGAGAGGGTGGGGTCACCAACGGGCAGTGCTGCCATGTCGATTTTACCACCGGTCTCTTCTACGAGCTCCGAGAGTGAGTTGAGGTGACCACCTGCACCGTGGTCGTGGATAGATACGATGGGGTTGTTGTCGCTCTCGGCAAGTGCGCGGATAACGTTCGAAACGCGTTTTTGCATCTCGGGGTTGGCGCGTTGCACGGCGTTGAGCTCAATGGCGTTGGCATATTGGCCGGTCTCTACCGACGATACAGCACCACCACCCATACCGATGCGGTAGTTGTCGCCACCCATTACCACAACCTTCTCGCCGGGAGTGGGTGTACCCTTGAGGGCGTCGCGCATGGTACCGAAGCCTACACCACCGGCAAGCATGATTACCTTGTCGTAGGCATATTTTTTGTCGTTCTCGGCGTGCTCGAATGTGAGCAACGAACCGCAGATGAGGGGTTGACCGAATTTGTTACCGAAGTCTGAAGCACCGTTTGATGCTTTGATAAGAATCTCTTCGGGAGTTTGATACAACCACTTGCGGGCTGCCATGGCACGCTCTTCCCATGTGCGACCGGCCTCGGTGCGGGGATAAGAGGTCATATACACGGCAGTACCGGCAATGGGCAATGAGGCTTTACCTCCACCCAAGCGGTCGCGTATCTCTCCACCTGTACCGGTAGCTGCACCGTTGAAGGGCTCTACTGTGGTGGGGAAGTTGTGTGTCTCGGCCTTGAGCGAAATGACGGTCTTCACGTCGCGAACCTCGAAGTAGTCGGATGTCTCGGGATTGACGGGAGCAAATTGCTCTACTACGGGACCCTCGACAAAGGCTACGTTGTCTTTGTAGGCCGATACGAGCTTATTGGGGTTGTATTCCGATGTTTTCTTGATGAGTTTGAAGAGTGAGCTTTCTTTCTCTACGCCATCGATGATGAATACGCCGTTGAAGATTTTGTGACGGCAGTGCTCAGAGTTTACTTGTGAGAAACCAAATACCTCGCTATCGGTGAGGGGGCGACCCAAACGGGTGCTCAACTCGCGCAAGTAAGTTACCTCGTCGGCGCTGAGGGCAAGACCTTCGCTCTCGTTGTAGGCATCGATGTCTTCGATGTGTACGATGGCGTCGGGTTGCTTGTTAATCTCGAAGATGGTGGCATCGATACCATTGTAGAGGCGTTGCAACATCTTGTCGAATGATGCGTTCTCGCCGGCAACGGGGTAGAATTCCTCGATGCGGCTTATGCCTGCGATACCCATGTTTTGGGTTATCTCTACGGCGTTGGTACTCCACGGGGTGATCATCTCTTTGCGAGGGCCTACATACCAACCGCTGAGGGTGGCGTCGGGCAACTGCACGGCATTGTCAAAGAGCCATACCAATTTCTCGCTCTCTTCGGCCGAGAAGTTGTGGTCGCACTCTACAACAATTACATTTTGTTGGGTAGTTTTGAAAAAAAGAACCATTATGTGTAGTGTTTAAGAATTAACAAAATACGCGGGCGCATTGCGCGCGATATATGATGTGTGCAAAAATAGTGAAAAATACCTGTATTACCAACTATTTTTGCATAACATTTTTGCCCACGTGTCAAGGGGTTTGCAGTGAGCCTATTATATCACTTCTTGAGTTGATTTTGACTGTTTCTTGGCATTGCGTAGGTATATCCACAGAGAGGCTGCCGCTACAAAAAATGCCAATACGTCGGATAGCGGTGCGCTGGCCCATACACCATCAATGCCATAGATGCCGGGCAGGATGAGTAGTGCCGGAATGAGGAATATGAGCTGGCGTGAAAGTGATAGAAATATAGAGACCTTGGCCTTGCCTATAGATTGGAAGAAGTTGGAGATAACAATCTGTCCACCAATGAGGCAGAAGGCGGTGCAGGTTATACGCAATCCGTTGGTGGCAAGGTCTATGAGAGTGGTGTCGGAGGTGAATAGCCGCACTACTTGCTCGGGTATGAGTCGCGACATGATAAAGCCCAGCGAGGTGACTATGGTGCCTGCTATGATACCATAGACGAGTGTACGATGCATGCGTGCTATTTTTCGTGCGCCATAGTTGTAGCCGATGATGGGCTGCATGCCTTGTGTAATACCCATAGCAGTCATGGCAAATAGCATGAGTACACGGTTGGTGATGCCATAGGCGCCAACTGCCATGTCGCCTCCGTACTTGATGCATGAGCGGTTGATGATGATGACCACTAAGCAACTGCAGGCGTTCATCAAAAAGGGTGATAGGCCTATGGAGAATATGCGACTCACTATCGAGGCTTTGAGTCGGTTGTGACGGTTGTCAAAGTGTACAAAGTTGCTTGTATTATAGAAATGTCGCAATACCCATATCAAACCCACAACTTGCGATAGGAGGGTGGCAAGAGCGGCTCCTCGTATGCCCCATTTGAAGATAAAAATAAAGATGGGGGCGATGATGATATTGGCAATGACCGATATGATAGACGAATACATAGCCTTTGAGGGGTAGCCTGTCGATCGCATAACGTTGTTGAGGCCTATAAAAAGATAGGCTATAGGTGTGCCTATGAGTATAACTTGCATGAACTCACGGCCGTAGGGTAGTGTGCTCTCGCTTGCTCCGAAAAAGAGTAGAATGGGGTCGAGAAACAGTAGCGAAATGCCTCCAAAGCATATAGAGCTGATGAGGCATAGCCACACGACGTTGTGCAGTGTCTCGGTGGCGCGCACTGTGTCGCGCTGACCTAAGAAAATAGAACTGATGGTTGCACCTCCTATACCCACAAGGTTGCAAAAGGCGATGACAAGGTTCATCAACGGGAAAGTAACTGCCAAGCCGGCAATAGCCGTGGCTCCCACACCCTGACCAATGAAAATGCTGTCGATGATGTGGTATAGCGAACTCACTGTCATTGCAATAATGGCAGGTATTGAGTATTGTATGAGCAGCTTGCCTATGGGGGCTGTGCCCAATATTTGAGGCGATTTGTTGTCTGTCATATCTATCCAACAATTAATGGTGCAAATTTAGCGATTATTTTGCTTCACTATGTCGGGATATGGGGCATTTTTATGCTATGGGTTCTTCGCCGGGCAATGCCGATGCGATGCGATTGTATGACTCTTTCATGAGTTGTTCCAAGTCATATTTGCCCTCGGCGGGAGGAAAGATGGGCGGGTGAATGGTGAGTGTAACCTTGCCGGGGTGTACGTTGATACTATCTCTTGACATAAGGTCAAATGCGCCGTCGATAGTGAGCGGAACTACCGGCAACGACAACTCCTCGGCGAGCAAGAATGCGCCACGCTTGAAACTGTGCAGGCGACCGTCCTTGCAACGAGAGCCTTCGGGGAATACGACCATCGACATGCCACCACGGAGGGTTTTCTCGGCTTTGTGCATGGTCTCACGAATAGATGCTTTTGACGATCGATCGACCATGATGTGTCCTGCAGCCTCGCACGCTGCACCTACAAAGGGAATTTTGTTGAGCGATTTTTTCATCATCCACTTGAAGTTGTGGTTCAAGTATCCATAAATCAAGAAGATGTCGAATGCGCCTTGGTGGTTGGCAACAAAAACGTATGAGGTCTTGGGATCAATGTTTTCACGACCTTTTATCTCGGTGCGTATGAGCAAAATGGCGCAAATAAATCGTGACCACAACATAGGCGGGTAGAAACCCCAGAAGTCGCGATTGCCTATCGTAGAGCCTATGATGGTAACTACGCAGGTCAAAAAGGTCACAACGATAATAAGAGGATAGGCTATGAGCCATTGGTATAAAAGATATAAAAATCTCATGGTTGTTTTGTTTTTATTTTGCTGTTGTTTAGAATGTTATACCTATTCTTATAGATGCCCCATGTAGAGCTTCTTGGTTGTATATATCGAATGGTACTATCTGTGTGTAGCTATAGGATGCTATGGCGTGAATCTTGAAGCGACGATTTTGCAGCAAATTGAATCCGATACCGGCTGAGGCATATACACCTGTGTTGTGAGTATCGCTACTCAATTCATTGATAGACATGCCGGCCTTGACGTCGGCAAAACAGAGTGAACGACCCTCGGTGAAGTTGCAACGAAATATAGCGTAGATGGGTATGAGGGTGCGATTGTATGCAAAACTTGGGTGCAGACCTATACCCATACCCAATGTTTGGATGAAGCCTTTACTATATCCACCATATATATCTATGTCGAAATGGCTGGTTTCTGTGCCCGAAAAATCCATTGTTGCACCGGTTTCAACACCGAATGCAAAGGGGCGTGAGGGTGTGTTTGTTTGCTCGACAATAATGGCACTCTCGGTAGAAACATCGGCGCGTGGCAAACCCGAAGGAGCATTCTGTTTTAGCTCAATATCCTCGGCAATAGCTGGTTGTGCCCATGCAATGCATGCGACAAATATGGCTATATGTGTGGTTACGACCTTTATGAAATTCATTATTTGCATAAGCGTATTTTTCAGCGAAATTAAGTATTTATTGCAAATCGACCAAACATTAAAAGGTTAAGTTTTATATAAATGTGTAATATACGCAATGCCGGTTTTACAATCGAGCCTATGTAAACTACATGGTAATAATACGAAACGCCCCACTTGAATGTTTTTTAAGCGGGGCGTTTTATGTTGTAAAATTTCGTTTACTCAATATCTATGCGCGATACCTCGTCTATACAGTCTATGGCGGCAATGTTTTCCATGGCCTTTTGCAACTCGTTGATAGAGTGTACCGATAGGTCTATCGTACAGGCGGCAATGTTGTCGACGGTTTCGGTTTTGAGTTCATTCATAGATAAATGCAACTCGTCGGTAATACAAACAATGAGGTCGCTGAGAAGGTGGTATCGGTCTACGCCTCTTACTTGTATGCGTACGGGGTAGAGAAACTCGGTATCTTCCTTAAAGTCGACCGGAATAATCGAATCGCCGTGGTGGGCTGCTTGGCGTATCGCTGTGGGGCAATTGCGCTTATGTAGCGTTGTTGTGCCATCATGCTCTTTGAAGCCAATTACCTCTTCGCCCGGTATGGGGTGGCAATATTTGCAACGGTTATATTCGAGAATGCGTCGATTGGCAAAATATATGCGTAGGCTACGCTTGGCTTTGTAGGTCGATACACAGCCGAGCCAATCTGGTTGAGGTAAAACATTGTCGTTTGTGCCTATTTCTATTACGTCGCCTCGGTGCAGGGTGGTTTTGATAGAACTCAACTTGCCGTTGATGCGGGCGTATTGGGCATGCTCGCCTATGCGACTGTGTATCTCGAACGCAAAGTCGAGTGCCGTGGCGTTCTTGGGCAGAACGATACTCTTGCCTTTGGGGGTATATACAGTGATGTCGTCGTTGTAAAATGATGATGTGATACCATCCATGTACTCAATCTCGTGTGTATGATGCTTGATGTCTTTGAGTACCGATCGGAATTTTGATAACCATGAGTCTACGTTCGACTCGGTGCGTTCGGCGGCACAGCCAAGTCGTGAGGTGCGTATCATGCGTTCCGACGATATATGTATCTCTTCCCAAGTGCCTTGCTCGCTCAATAGTTTTACGTGGAAACTTTGGTATCCGTTCTCTTTGGGAGCGTTTATGTAGTTGGTGACACTGCCAGGAGCTTCTTTGAATGCGTCGGTAAGGGCCGAGTAGATGCGTAGGGTGGTGTTCTTCTCGCTTTCGATAGATTGGTTGGGGTATATGATGCGAATGTAGTATTTTCCGTCGATATGCTGGTAGTCGCAGCCTTTCGACTGCATCTTGCGCCATATACTATAGGGCTTGCGAAAGCGTGTTTCTGTGCGAACTTTTATACCGTGTATCTCGAGTGTCTCGTTTATCAAGTCAATAAAGTGTTGCAGGTTTTGTTCGGTCTCGATGCGAAGGTTGTTGAGGAGCTCTTCGAGTTGAGCATATTGTAATGGGCAACGATATTGGAACGAAAGGTTTTCGAGTTCGGTCTTGATTTGGTGTAAACCCAAGCGATTGGCCAGCGGAGCATAGAAGTAGTCGGTCTCTCCGGCTATTTTCATCTGCTTGTCGGGTCGCATGCTGCTCAGTGTGCGCATGTTATGTAGGCGGTCGGCAAGTTTTATGAGTAGCGCGCGTATGTCATATTGAACCGACGAAAGCATTTGTTGATAATTGTCTATCTGCTTCGAGTGCTCATACTCTTCTTTCTTTTGTTTGGTCACGACATTTACCAAGAAAGCAACACCACTACCAAACATGGCACGAATATCCTCGATGGTATAATCGGTATCCTCTACCACATCGTGCAGAAATGCGGCTATAATGGCATCGGTTGTCAACTCCAACTCCTCGGCAATAATGCGTGCCACGGCTATGGGGTGTATGATATATGGCTCGCCACTCTTGCGTCGCTGGTGGCTGTGTGCTTGGCATGCAAACTCAAATGCCTTGCGTATGCGTTCCATATCCTCGTCGCTTGTGCGAGGGCGGATGTTATCAAAAAGTTCGGTTATATTCTGTTCGATGATTGCTTGGTAATCGTTTTCCATAGTGTCGCCTTGCGTTTGGGATGTTTTCGGGTTGTAAGAAAAAAATCTGCCCGCAATTTACTAAATTATGTTTTAATGTAGATGTTCTTAATCTCGTTTTTTTTAATGTTTTTTTTGAATATTTACAATATGTGCTCCCCCTGTGTTGTGTCAAAGTGTAAATCTGGGTTGTCAATCGGATAAAAAATAAGCCACAATATTTTTAGTGTCGAAAATATTGTGGCTTGTATGGGTGACTGTGTGTCTGATTTTACTTTGTGCGCTTGATGACAATGAGGTTGTGTTCCGAAGGGCTTGCATAAAGCGCAATGCGGTTGTTGTCGATAATGCGGAATGCATTGATATTGTCGAGTATGCCCAACATTTTGTCTTCAATCTCCATTGCTTTGGGGCTGCACATGCGTCGTGTAGAAGCGATGTTGGTAAAATGTATCTCGTTGTTGAGGGTTGTATTGTCGCACTCAATCTCGCCATTCATGATGTTGCAACCCGAGTCGCCCGATAGTCTGCGAGAGTCTATGTCAATAATCATTGTAGGCTTCTCTTCCAGATGCACTTTTTTGCCATCCAACTCTACTACTTCCCACTTGCCGTTGAGTAGATTGTGCATTTGGTAGCTGATGAGTGCCACGCGTTGATAGTTGCCATCAAGCAACTCCACAACAATGTTCTTGTTGTTTTTTTCTACTACATTGTAGTGTCGAGTGTCGTTTACGGCTTGCATTACATTGTTGTCTGTAACGTCTGGGCGACAAGCCTTTGTTGTGCTCATGCAATTGGTAAATGACATGGCGCAATGCTCGTCTATGACCAATGTGCCGTTGAATGTGTTGCAGCCATTGTTGCCATAGACGCGATGTGAACCGGTATCGAAGATGATGCGTGCAGGCTCGTCGCATATCACTTCTTTGCCCATGGCTTGCGTAAAGAGCCACTCGCCGTTGAAGTTTTCGGCAGGAAGCGATTTGAGGTGTATGCGTGTGGTTTGTACGCTCTCTGATGTGGCGGTTTGAGTGCTTTCGGCTATTTGGGCTGTCTTACATGCAGTTGTCAGGGCGAGTGTTATGAGGCCTACTGACAAGATGGTGCTGAATTTTTTCATCGTTTTGCTGTATTAGGGTTTATTGTGCGAAGATACGAAATAGTGGCGATGGTGCAACTATGCTTGTCGATATAAAAATGAAAAAAAACAAAAAATAATAAAGCATTTTTATACTATCACATTTATTGTTTACTTTTGCACATAGATAATTAGGTATTACCAATGAAACGACTATTGCATATAATTATTTGTCTTATTTGCTGTGTTGCGATTACTCCTGCGGTGGCGCAAATCAGCACCGAGCGTGTTATGAGCATAGGTCGTAATGCCTTGCAGTTTGAAGATTATGTCCTCTCTATACAGTATTTCAATCAGGTAATTAAGCTCAAGCCCTATTGGGCCGACCCTTATTTCTATCGTGCTGTGGCCAAGCTCAATCTCGACGACTATCGCGGGGCGGAGGACGATGTAACAGAGTGTATTAAGCGCAATCCATACTTTAACAATGTTTTCTATTTGCGGGGTGTGGTACGACAAAATATGCTCAACTATGAGGGCGCTATTGCCGATTATAAAGAGGCATTGATACACTCGCCGGCCAATCGAGAGTTGCTCAACAATCTTGCTATTGCATACGTGCAGTCCGAACAGTTTGAAGCCGCCGACTCGGCCTATAATGAGTTGATACATAATCATCCATCATACGCGCCGGCCTATGTTACCCGCGGACAGTTTTACCTGATGCGTGGCGATACTATTGCAGCTCGTGCCGACTACAATCGTGCCATTGAGCTCAACAAAAATATGGCCGATGCCTATGTGTTGCGCGCTATGTTGAGTATTAAATGTGACGATAATCTCGAAGAAGCCTTGCGCGACATGGATATGGCTGTGCGCCTTGAGCCCAAGCGTGCCGAGTATTATATCAATCGAGCCCTTGTAAAATATTATACCGACGATTTGCGAGGTGCAATGAGTGACTACGACCATGCACAGCTACTCGACCCGTCGAGTGTGATGGTTTATTACAACCGAGGCCTCTTGCGAGCTCAAGTGGGCGAACGCAATAGGGCTATAGACGACTTTACCGAGGTGCTGAAGCGTGAGCCTCACAACTACTTGGCAGTGCTCAACCGCGCTATTTTATATGAACAGTTGGGTCGCTATGACGAGGCGATTGCCGACTTCGATACTGTACTTGAGGTTTATCCCGAGTATGTCGAGGCGTTATTCTCTCGCTCCGAGGCCAAACGCAAGAATGGCGATATGCGCGGTGGTGAGAGCGACTTCTCCTTGGCGATGAAGTTGCAAGAGCAACAAAAAAAGAATCCCAACTTAGTCGCTGAGGCTTCTGAAAAGGCCCTGGACAATGTCAAGGCGCGACAAGAGTCGGACAAGAATATAGGCAAGTACGATCGCCTTATGGTGGCCGACGACGACTTGGCCAAGGCGTTTGAACCCAAATATGAGAGCAAAGTGCGTGGTCGAGTGCAAGATCGCAACGTGATGGTATCTCTACAACCCATTTATCAGCTTTCCTATTACGAGCGCCCCAATGAATTGCGACCGGCCAATGTCTTCTCCGATGAGTTGGATCGTCTCAACGAGCAACGCGCTTTTGCACGTCGACTGGTTATTACCAATGATGAGGCCATGCTCGAGTCCGATCGTATTGCCGAGCATTTTGCTTCGGCTATAGCTTATGGCGAGGCTATTGACAAGGGTAGGGGTAATGCGTTGCTCAATCACCTTGGACGATCGATCGATTTGATGTTGTTGCAAGACTACCCGGAGGCTATACAAGACCTGGAGGTTGTTGTTGAGCATAGTCCCAATTTTATGTTGGCATACTTCCAGCGAGCCGTATTACGCTATAAGAACCTTGAGTATCAGCGTGCCGAGGCGGCGCTCAATGGAGATAAAGCGACATCGAAGCAGGGTGTGGTTACACCGGTGTTGCTCGACAATGTGCGCATGCAGTACGACCTCATGTACAAAGATCTTACTCGTGCCATCGAACTCTCGCCTCGATTTGCCTACGCCTATTACAACCGTGCCAACATAAGTTTTGCCTTGGAGCACATAGACGACGCGATAGCCGACTATAACGAAGTGTTGCGCTTGCAACCCGATATGGCCGATGCCTACTTCAATCGCGGACTTGCCTATCTAAAGAAAGGTGATGAAAAGCAAGCTCGCGAAGATCTTTCGCGCGCTGGCGAGTTGGGTGTCATGACGGCCTACAATCTGCTCAAACGTTTGGGTGAATAGTGCTCCCGGTGCTGATGCGGGGTGTCTTCATATCTCAAATAGAATGGTTTTTTCAAAATCCTATATTTATATATATAGTTTCTTGTCAAAAACTTCCTCAATTCTAAATAATTTACTAACTTTGTCGCTCGTAAATTTTGGAGTGTCCTGTATGCTCCGGTTTGTATATTGATTAAAAACGAAATAAACTAATAATAAGATGATTAAAATCACATTCCCCGATAACTCGGTAAAAGAATTTGAAAGTGGTATCACACCGCTTGCTATTGCCGAGAGCATCAGCTCACGATTGGCACAAGATGTGTTGGTGGCTGAAATAGACGGTGAGGCTTGGGATTTGATGCGTCCTGTTGAGAAAGACGCTCACATCAAGCTCTTCAAATGGGATGATGCCGAGGGCAAGCACGCCTTCTGGCACTCATCGGCTCACCTTCTTGCCGAAGCATTGCAATTGCTCTACCCCGGTATCAAATTTGGTATTGGTCCTGCATTGGAAAATGGTTTCTACTACGACGTAGACCCCGGAGAGCACTCACTCACTGCAGCCGACTTTGAGCGTATCGAAGCCAAGATGCTTGAGCTTGCCGCTCGCAAAGAGCCTATCGTACGTCAAGACATTACCAAAGAAGATGCATTGAAACTCTTTGGCGACCGTGGCGAGATTTACAAGGTTGAACTTATCAATGAGCTTGAGGATGGTACTATCACCACCTACACACAAGGTTCGTTTACCGACTTGTGTCGTGGTCCTCACATCCCCAACACAAGCGTTATAAAGGCTGTTAAGATCAACTCTTTGGCCGGTGCATATTGGCGTGGTGACGAGAAGCGTCAACAACTCATCCGTGTATACGGTATCACATTCCCCAAGAAAAAAATGCTCGACGAGTACTTGGTGATGATGGAAGAGGCCAAGAAACGCGACCACCGCAAGATAGGTAAAGAACTTGAGTTGTTTGCCTTCTCTCAATCGGTAGGTCAAGGCTTGCCCTTGTGGTTGCCCCGTGGTGCTGCCCTTCGTGAGCGCCTTGAGAACTTCTTGCGTCGCATTCAGAAGCGTTTCGGTTACCAACAAGTGATGACACCCCACATCGGTGCCAAGAACTTGTATGTAACATCGGGCCACTATGCCAAGTATGGCAAAGACTCGTTCCAACCCATCCACACACCCGAGGAGGGCGAAGAGTTCTTGCTCAAACCCATGAACTGCCCCCACCACTGCGAGATATTCAAGACTGTACCCCGCTCATATCGCGACCTTCCCTTGCGTTTTGCCGAGTTTGGTACTGTATACCGTTATGAGCAAAGTGGTGAGTTGCACGGTTTGACACGTGTGCGCGGATTTACCCAAGACGACGCCCACATCTTCTGTCGTCCCGACCAACTCAAAGAGGAGTTCCTCAAGGTAATGGATATCATCTTCATCATCTTCAATGCACTCCAATTTGAGAACTTCGAGGCACAAATCTCATTGCGCGACCCCAACAACCGCGAGAAGTATATCGGTACCGACGAGAATTGGGAAAAGGCCGAGCGTGCTATCGTAGAGGCTTGCCAAGAAAAAGGCTTGAACGCTCGCGTAGAGCTTGGTGAGGCTGCTTTCTACGGACCCAAACTCGACTTCATGGTGAAAGATGCTATCGGTCGTCGTTGGCAATTGGGTACAATCCAAGTAGACTACAACTTGCCCGAGCGCTTCGACCTCGAATATACAGGTAGCGACAATCAAAAGCACCGCCCCGTAATGATACACCGCGCCCCCTTCGGCTCAATGGAGCGTTTCGTTGCTGTGCTCATTGAACATACAGGTGGTAAGTTCCCCTTGTGGCTTACTCCCGACCAAGTTGCAGTTTTGCCCATCAGTGAGAAGTACAACGACTATGCTCAACACGTAGCCGACGAACTCGCCAAGAGCGATATTCGTGCCTTCGTTGACTTCCGCAACGAGAAGATTGGACGCAAAATTCGCGATACAGAGATCAAAAAAGTACCCTATTTGCTCATTGTTGGCGAAAAAGAAGCAGAAAATGAAGAAGTTTCTGTAAGAAAACATGGCGAAGGTGATAAAGGTGTCGTAAAAATTACTACCTTTGCGGCGCAAATCTCTGAAGAAGTAGAGAAAATGATAAACCAATGGTAATTGACTGAATGGAGAATAAACCCAAACCCGCCGGCCCTCGCCCCCAACAACGTGGTGGTGCGCGCCCCGAGAATAAAGACCAACATCGCATAAACAACCAGATACGCGCTCGCGAAGTGCGTCTCGTAGGCGATAACGTAGAGCAAGGTGTATACTCGATACAAGAAGCTCTCCGTATGGCCGATGAGTTGGAGCTCGACTTGATTGAGATCTCTCCCAATGCCGAGCCCCCTGTATGCAAGATATTGGATTATCAAAAATATCTCTACCAACAAAAGAAACGCCAAAAAGAGCAAAAGGCAAAGGCAACCAAGGTCGTAGTGAAAGAAATACGTTTCGGACCACAAACCGACGACCACGACTACAACTTCAAGCTCAAGCACGCTATTGAGTTCTTGAAAGAAGGCGCAAAGGTCAAGGCCTATGTATTCTTCAAGGGTCGTTCAATCCTCTTCAAAGAGCAAGGCGAAGTATTGTTGCTCCGTTTTGTAAACGACCTCGAAGAGTATGGCAAAGCCGACAACATGCCCGTGCTCGAAGGCAAGCGTATGATCATCATGATCTCGCCCAAGAAAAAATAAAAAAAAATACGCGGAAGTTCCGCAGTATATATAATGTAACACTAAAAACAATTTAAAATGCCTAAGATTAAAACTAATTCCGGTGCCAAAAAGAGGTTCGCCCTTACCGGATCAGGAAAGATCAAGAGAAAACATGCTTACAAGAGCCACATTCTCACTAAGAAAACTAAGAAGCAAAAAAGAAACCTCGGTCATGTAACCCTTGTTTCTAAAGCAGACGAGAACAACGTGAAGCAATTGCTCGCTATGAAGTAATTCATGGTAAGAAACATTTCTCAAATCAAAAAGTAGTTACAATAGTATTAACCGAATGTTTTAGCAAAAAAGAGCACCGCACTGGTGACGCTAACATTCAAAAAAGAAAAAACTATGCCAAGATCAGTAAATCATGTAGCTTCAAGAGCTAAAAGAAAAAAAATTCTGAAACTTACACGCGGTTACTTCGGTTGTCGTAAAAACGTATGGACTGTAGCCAAGAACACTTGGGAAAAAGGTCTTACTTATGCCTATCGTGACCGTAAGGACAAAAAAGGTAACTTCCGTGCATTGTGGATCCAACGTATCAACGCTGCTGCTCGTCTCGAGGGTATGTCATACTCTAAGTTGATGGGTGCTCTCCACAAAGCTGGTATCGAAATCAACCGTAAAGTTTTGGCCGATTTGGCAGTTAACCACCCTGAGGCATTTAAGGCTGTGGTTGCTAAAGTAAAATAAAATCAGCAACTGGTTTTATCACAAAAAAGAGCGTCGTGTATTCGATGCTCTTTTTTTATATCCTTACGCCTTCCACCCGATACTTTGTATCTCACACCTCGTGCTTCAGCATGTTGCACTTGGCCTATTGTCTTCAATGCATGTACTGTAGCATAGCATTCCTGGTGCATAATTGTCGCATCTACACACAACCTGCGCAGGTGTTTCGGCTATCTCAATCACGGTATACTACATTGTAGGTGCTATCAATATCGATTATGGCAGTTTATTTGCCAAATACCGCTTAGAAGATGTTACGCGACTAAGTGTTTACTTCATGGTATAAACAGCAC
>JAFZFQ010000006.1 GCA_017555825.1 Bacteroidaceae bacterium
AGCCCTCGATGCGTTGTAACATTTTTGAAACAAAAATTACACAATTTTACAACATTGTCGTAATGAAAATGTAACGGCACATAACTTACTTTGCAACCGTAAAAATGTTATTAAATTAGGATGGAAAGTATTTATCTTCTATGCGTTGGCATTCTCTTTATTATTGCCACGTTCGACATTATGGTTGGCGTCAGTAACGACGCAGTCAATTTTCTTCAATCGGCCATAGGTTCACGTACAGCGCCATTTCGCACACTACTCATCATTGCAGCTATCGGTATTTTTATTGGTGCATCCATGTCAAACGGCATGATGGATATAGCCCGACACGGCATATATCAGCCTCAATATTTCTACTTCAACGAAATCATGATCATACTATTGGCAGTGATGCTCACCGATGTAATTCTGCTCGATGTATTCAACTCGTTGGGATTACCCACATCTACCACAGTATCAATGGTATTTGAGTTACTTGGCGGAACATTTGCACTATCGCTTATAAAAGTAATTACATCCAACGACTCATTGACCTTTGGCCAATTGATAAATACCGACAAGGCACTATCGGTTATCACAGCCATCTTTGTATCGGTGGCATTGGCTTTTGCGTGCGGTACAATTGTACAATTCCTTGCACGATTATTGTTCCGTTACAACTACGACAAGCAACTCAAGCGTTGGGGCGCATTATTCAGCGGTTTTGCTCTTACGACAATCCTATACTTTATCGTCTTCAAGGGTTTGAAAGACTCGTCAATCATGACCGCCGAGAACAAACAATTTATAGAAGACAATACCATGATGTTGCTGGGTGTTTGCATGGGCGTCTTCACACTTCTCATGGCACTCCTACAATTGTGCAAGGTCAATGTGTTGAAGGTTGTTGTATTGGCAGGAACATTTGCCCTGGCACTTGCCTTTGCCGGCAACGACTTGGTAAACTTTATCGGTGTACCATTGGCCGGATACTCGGCCTACAGTGACTTTGTAACCAACGGCAATGGCTTGTCACCCGATTCTTTCCTCATGACATCGCTTAGCAAATCGGCCAATACAAGCCCCCTATTCTTGATAGGTGCCGGTATCATTATGGTTATAGTGCTTTTCACATCCAAGAAGACCCACCACGTAGTGCAAACATCTATTGCACTGTCACGACAAAGTGCAGGTGAAGAAGGATTTGGCACATCACCCTTGGCTCGACAACTCGTGCGCACATCAATCAACATAGGCAACGCAGTATTGAAAATCACGCCCAAGTCGGTCAAGAAATTTGTCGACAATCGATTCGATATAAACGAGGCCATACTACCCGATGGAGCAGCATACGACTTGGTGCGCGCCTCTATAAACCTGGTTGTAGCCAGCCTACTCATAGCCCTGGGTACATCACTCAAACTGCCTCTATCAACTACCTATGTTACATTTATGGTAGCTATGGGTACATCACTTGCCGACCGTGCTTGGGGACGTGAGAGTGCCGTGTATCGCATCACGGGTGTTATATCGGTAATAGGCGGATGGTTTGTCACTGCCGGCGTGGCATCATTGGCATGCTTTATCGTAACACTCATATTGTATTACGGAGGTTTTGTAGCCACATTCATCCTCACAGCCATAGTCATTTATATTATCATTCACAGTCAGGTTTCATTCAACAAGAAACAAAAACAACAGCAAGAAAAAAAGTCGATCGATGAACTTCTGCTCTCAAATAAAGACCCCAAGCAAGCACTTCCGCTCTTGCAACAACACACCCGTGAGGAGTATACTCAATTTATCGCATGGTGTGCCGAGGCATACGGACGCGCCACAGAAGGATTCTTTGAAGATAAAGCCAGCGCACTGCGCAAGGCTCGACACAAAGTCAAGAACCAACGTCAATCACTGCGTATATCGCATAGAGTGAGCGCCATAGCACTCACAAAATTGGAAGAAAGCGACTGGATTGAGAGAGGACTCCACCTACAACAAAGCAACAAGATTGTTATGGACATCTACCACTCGGTAAAACGCCTTGTAGAATCGACCTTTGAACACATCGACAACAACTTCGAGCCCGTCGACGAAGCTCAATACAACGAATGTAACACTCTTGGCAACGACATAATTGCATTCTTAAAGAAGTGTGGTGAAGCCATTGCACGAAACGAGAAACAATTTGATGAGATAAACAACGAGGGTCGCAATGTCATAAACCGAATCAAGGAAATACGACGCAAAGAAATGGAACATATACGCCAAACATCGGCCTCAAAGAAAGTCGAATTGGTTTACTTGACATTCCTTCAAGAATCGCAAGCCATTATTGCACATGCGATTCACCTCGTACACGTTAATGCTAAATTTCAACGCAATTAAACTATTACAATAACGGCTCATTAGAGTCTCTTTCCACAACTCCCCGAGAATAGGTTTTTTCACCTATTTTCGGGGTTTTATTTATTGCTTATATAAGCAAAAATTTGTAAGTTTGTATGTTGCAAAAACAGGCAACTACGAGCACAAAGGAAGAAACATAAAATAATGAGAACCAAAATATTATATATACTCTCCTTAATCTTTACACTCATCCCGGCAATAGCTCTGAGTGCAACCAAATCGGAAGTTGCAAGCACGACAATTGTCACCCCGCTCTCTGCCGGACACAACAGCCACAATGCGCTGAGTGGCCGACACATTGCCTTGTGGAACAGCCACGGACGATACTATAACCAAATAGAGGGAGCCTGGATATGGCAACGCTCGCGCCTCATGGGTGTGGTCGAGGATATGTACACCACCGATTATGTGCTCACCTTTCTGCTTCCTATGCTCGAAAACGCAGGAGCTTATGTATTTTTGCCTCGCGAGCGAGACCTCAACCCCTACGAGTACATTATAGATAACGATACCCCCAACGCGACATACAGCGAACGAGGTGCATGGAATGTGGGTGCAAAAAAGGGATTTGCCCACACACAAGAGGTATATGAGGGTTTTATCAACCCCTTTGAACAGGGCACATACCGGTGGTGCAAAAGCACTACGGGAAAGGCTACATCATCGGTAACATGGAGTATACCGGTGCAACATAGTGGCGCACATGCCCTGTATATAGCCTATAGCAACGTGAAAAACGGTGCTACCGACGCTCGCTACAAGGTATATCATGCGGGGGGCGTGAGCGAGTATTCGGTAAACCAAAGCATGGGTGGTGGCACATGGATATATCTGGGCACATTCGACTTTGAAGAGGGTAGCGACAACCGCGTGGAGCTATCCAATCATTCGAGCATAGCAGGACAATACATCACCGCCGATGCTATAAAAGTGGGTGGAGGTATGGGTAATATTGTTCGCAAGCCCTGCTTGAAACCTCGTAAAGCAACAAAAGAGGCCTTGAAAAACCAAAAGGCAGAGGCAAAGAAGAAAAAGAAAAACAAAAAGAAGAAAGAGCCCAAAGCCAACGTTGAGATAGCCACAACAAGCCACATGCCCCGCTATGCCGAGGCAGCACGCTACTGGATGCAGTGGGCTGGTGTACCCGACACAATCTACTCAGACACCGGTGGCGATAACGACTATAGCGACGACACTCGTGGACGTGCCTATTGGGTAAATTATCTGTGTGGAGGCTCGGCAGTTCTCCCCGACGAGAAGGGTCTCAACATTCCCATCGACATGGCATTTGCCTTTCACTCAGATGCCGGTAACGTACCGGGCGACTCTATCATAGGCAGTATGGGCATTTACTATACCGGCAAGACAAAGCGTGCCCAAACCAAGCGCTTTGCCAACGGAGTGTCGCGCATACAATCGGAGCAACTCAACGACTGCATCTATAACGAGATACAGCAAGATATAACATTATCGTTGCATGAAGATTGGACTATGCGCAAGTGTCTCGACCGTCGGTATGCCGAAGCTCGACTGCACGATGTGCCTTGCATGCTGCTCGAATCGATGTCGCATCAGAACTTTGCCGACATGCGTTGGGGACTCGACCCACGCTTTAAGTTCATCATGAGCCGTGCCATCTATAAAGGCATGTTGCGTTACATTTCCAATCGCTACAAGACACCCTATGTGGTGCAACCGCTACCTGTAGACCACATGGCTATGCAATGGCAAGGCAACAAGCAGGTAGAGATAAGCTGGAAAGCCGTTATGGACACACTCGAATCAACTGCAACACCCACACACTACAAGGTATATACTCGTCGTGGCGATTATGGTTGGGACAATGGCAAGTGTATCACAACAACCCACTATACCGCTGAGATTGAGAACGACGTGGCATACTCCTTCTACGTTACTGCCCTGAACGATGGTGGTGAAAGTTTTCCGTCGGAGATACTATCGGCCTACCGTTCAAGCACATCACGCGAGACAGTAATGATAGTCAACGCATTCGACCGCATCAGTGCACCTATAGCATTTACCGACACGGTATCCAATGCAGCGGGTTTCCTATACGACATAGACGGCGGTGTACCCTACAAGCACACAGTGGCATTCACGGGCTATCAATATAACTTCGACCGAGCTTCGGAGTGGAAAGACGACTTGATAGACCCCGGATTTGGCGCAAGCAACAGCAACTACGACGGCCAGCGCACGGCCGGCAATACCTTCGACTACCCTCACATACATGGCAAGGCACTTGCCTCAATGGGGTACTCATACCTCTCCACATCGGACGAGGCAGTAAACAGTGGCATAACCCACTTGAGCCATTACCGCTACGTCGATGTGATAATGGGTAAAGAGCGAGCTACAATCTTGGGCAACGACTCGTCACACTACGATTTCGAAGCTCTACCGGCCGAATTTACCAACGCCCTAACACAATATTGTCTCGGAGGAGGCAATCTGCTCATCAGCGGTGCATACATCGGTCAGGATGCTTGCGAGGGTGAACTATCGTCACAACATGCTCGCACCTTCCTCAGCGATATACTTCACTGTGAATGGATATCGAGCCGTAGCGCACAAATAAACGCTACAGTACACTGCATAGTACCCGAGTACAACATGGCACCACTTCAATGGAATAGCAAGCCCAATGCACACTGTTATGCCGTGGAGCAAACCGATATATTCTACCCCACTGACGAGCAATCGGTTGTCTTCATGCAGTATACCAACGGAGATGGAGCCGCTATTGCCTGCATGGGCAACGACTATCGCTGTTGCACATTGGGATTTCCCATAGAAGCCATAGACAACCCCACGGAGCGAGAGAAACTCTTCCGACTTATTTTTGATTTTCTACAACCCTAACATACACTACAATGAAGCATCTTGTAACTTGCTTTATAGCATACAATGGTATAGATGAATATGCCGAACAAACAATCAACTCCTTGCGCAATGCCGGAGCTGAGCATTTTGTTTTACTCACTACAAGCTATATAGAGAGCAAGCTCACTCAACAATACCCCACACTCACATCACTTACATTGCAAACCAACGAGTTGATGCAAAATATATGCGTTGAGTGCAACACACCCTATATGCTTGTTTATGACAAATATACCCCTCTCGACATAAACAACCGAGCACTATCGCGCATGCTGCAAGTGGCCGAAGACACACAAGCCGGCATGGTATATAGCGACTACTATGAGTTGCGCGATGAGAAACGACAAGCTCACCCTGTGATAGACTACCAACCGGGTAGTGTACGCAACGACTTTGATTTCGGCAGCCTGGTTCTCTACCGCACAAGCACATTTATAGATGCCACTGCCGAGGATGTGATGAGTCGCAATTTTCAGTATGCCGGTGTATACGCCATGCGATTGAGCATAAGCCGTATAGCTCACATAGCACACATTGCCGAGTATCTATATACCGAAATTGAAGAAGACAAGCGCGCAGGAGGTGTAAAACAGTTTGACTACGTAGACCCTCGCAACCGTGGTGTACAGATTGAGATGGAAGACGCCTTTACCTACCACCTCTATAAGGTAGGAGGCTTGGTACATGAGTATCAACTCAAAGATGTACACGCATGCGACGCAGATTTTCCCTGTATCGCATCGGTAATTATACCGGTATATAACCGAGTGCGTACTATAGGCGATGCCATAGAGTCGGCACTCAATCAAGAGACCGACTTTGACTACAATGTAATAGTTATAGACAACCATTCGACCGACGGCACAACAGAACTGATAGAGCGCTATGCTCACAATAAACGCCTCGTACACCTCATACCCGAGCGCTTCGATTTGGGCATAGGTGGTTGCTGGCAACGTGCCATCGACGATAGTAGATGCGGTCGCTATGCCATACAACTCGACAGCGACGACATATACAGTGGTGCAAAGACCCTGCAACAGATAGTAGACTGCTTCCGCAAGGAGAAGTGTGCTATGGTAATAGGTAGCTACGACCTCACCGACTTCAACCTCAATCCCATACCTCCGGGTCTCATCGACCACAAAGAGTGGACCGACACCAATGGTCGCAACAATGCCTTGCGCATAAACGGATTGGGAGCACCTCGCGCATTTGAAACTACCGTTTTGCGCCACATAGGTATACCCAATGTGAGCTATGGCGAGGATTATGCCCTCGGATTGCGCATATCGCGCACCTACCGCATCGGTCGCATCTACACCTCGTTATACCATTGCCGACGCTGGGAAGGCAACTCCGATGCTGCACTGCCCATCGATCGCATCAACCGCAACAATTACTACAAAGACCAACTGCGCACCATTGAGTTGCAAGCACGCATAGCCATGAACAAAAAGGTCTATGAACTGTACGAGTTGCGTCGCAAGCAATTGGCATCGTGGGAGATGGTTCGACTCAACTACGAAGCACTCGGCAAGGCCAATGTGCGCAAGTTGAGCTGCAACGGCATAGAATTTGCCATACAGCACAATCCCAAGCGCATCACCTCGGTAACTGCATCTGCTCCCACCAACTATGAGGATGGTTGCTTCTTGTGCAACGAAAATTTACCCCAAGAGCAATTGCGCATGCCCATCCTTGGCGGTAAATATCAGATATTGGTCAATCCCTACCCTATCTTCGGCCAACACTTTACAATTCCGGCCACCACGCACACGCCTCAAAGCATTGATGGTCGCATAAACGATATGTTGCAAATAGCCGAGGACTATGCACCCTATACAATCTTCTACAACGGTGCACGATGTGGTGCTTCGGCACCCATGCACATGCACTTCCAGATGGTCGAGGGCGGTCTGTTGCCCATTGAGCAAGAGTGGAAGAGTGCCGAGGAGAGAGTTTTGCGACAAGAGGTAGGTGCAGGCAAACTATCGCTACTCAACAATCTGCAGCGTCCGGCATTCCTCATCACTTCGCACGACAAGTGGAGCGCCAAGATGCTATGTGAGGAGTTGTGTAACGCATTGCCCTCACAACCCGGCGAAGAACCCATGATGAATATCATAGCACGATATGAAAATGCACAGTATGTTGTACTTGTACTGCCTCGTGCCAAGCATCGCCCCGACTGCTACTATGCCACCGACATGAGCCAACGCCTCATAAGCCCCGCATCGGTAGAGATGGGAGGACTCTTTATCACTCCTCGCGAAGAAGATTTCGCCAACCTCACAATCGAAGAGATATGTAACATATATAACGAGGTAACACCCTCAAATGAAGAAATAGACAACATTGCCCGACAATTATGCAAGACAAAATAATGAAACAGCCCCACATTCATGTAGGCATTATGGCCGATACACGCATCATCATAGTGTTTGATGGTGTGTACAACTGCAATGGTAAACAAGTGGAGGGCGAGCAACTATTTGCTCGCACAGCCAACGGTATAGCATGGCAAGGCTCTACCTACGAGACATTGACTTTTACTCCCGAAAATGAAGAGAAAGCATCTTTCTTGCTACAAGACGTAACGATAGGTATAGGTTTTCATTGGCAACGTCACGAAAACCAGCGATTCAGAGGTGGTGTAGAGCTCATCACCGAAGAGAAGAAAATACGTGTCATCAATCATGTAATGGTCGAGGAGTACTTGCGCAGTGTTATCTCGTCGGAAATGAAAGCAACCTCGTCAATAGAACTACTCAAGGCACACGCCGTGATATCGCGTAGTTGGCTACTTGCCCAGATAGAGAAACGCAACGCCATAGAGGCAACTGCAACCCCCTATACAAGCGAGACAAATACCGACGAAGAACGCATGAAATGGTATGACCGCGAGGAGCACGACAACTACGACGTGTGTGCCGATGATCACTGCCAACGCTACCAAGGTATCACACGCGCGTCGGCCGCAGCCGTCAATGAGGCCGTAGATGCTACTTTCGGACAAGTGCTCTACTATGGCGACCGCATTGCCGATGCACGTTTTTCGAAGTGTTGCGGTGGTGCTACCGAATTGTTTGAGAACTGTTGGGAACCCTCACCCCACCCCTACTTGGTAGCACAATTGGATAGTGCCGAGGGTACACTACCCGACTTGCGCATAGAGGAGAATGCTCGTGAGTGGATAATGTCGAAACAAGATACATTCTGTAGTACAAACGATAAAAACATTCTATCGCAAGTGCTCAACGGATATGACCAAGAGACCTCTCAATTCTATCGTTGGCGCATCGAATACGAGCAAGATGAACTGTCGGCACTTGTACGTCGTCGCTCGGGTATAGACTTTGGCACAATACAAGAGTTGCAACCCGTAGAGCGTGGTACATCGGGACGCATCATCCGCCTACGCATCGTGGGTAGCAAGCGTACACTTATTGTAGGCAAGGAACTTGAAGTGCGTCGCTGGTTGTCGGAGAGTCACCTATACAGCTCGGCATTTGTAGTAGAGAAGCAACCCTATTACAACCAATCGAAGTTCATCTTACACGGAGCCGGTTGGGGTCATGGTGTGGGTCTGTGCCAGATAGGTGCTGCAGTGATGGGAGCCAAAGGCTATCGTTATGAAGAGATTTTAGCACACTACTTCCGTAACACCGAGATACGCAACTTGTATAACAAAGAGGAAGCATAATCATGAAACAAGCCTCAGCACGTCGATCGCCCTGGAGTTGGGTTCCGTCTCTGTACTTTGCCGAGGGATTACCCTATGTCATTGTCATGACGGTATCGGTTATCATGTACAAAAACTTCAACCTCTCCAACAGCGAGATAGCATTCTACACAGGATGGCTCTATTTACCTTGGGTCATCAAGCCTCTATGGAGCCCGTTTGTAGACCTTTTCAAGACCAAACGCTGGTGGATAACCACCATGCAACTACTTGTAGGAGTAGGTTTTGCAGCCATTGCATTTACCTTGAACATGCCCTATATGGTCGAACTTTCGCTCGCTTTCTTCTGGCTCATGGCATTCTCATCGGCCACTCACGATATTGCTGCCGATGGATTCTATCTGCTTGCCGTACCCGAAAAAGACGAGCAAGCCCTATTTGTGGGTATACGCAGTACATTCTACCGTATATCGACCATAGCCGGACAAGGGCTCCTTGTACTGCTGGCCGGATACCTCATCGACCGCAATGTGGGTATAGCAAATGCATGGACGATTACTTTTGCTGTTATGGCGGCTATATTCATCGCACTGTTTCTATACCATCGCTTTGTATTGCCTCGCCCCGATAGCGACCATGCTACAAGCGACGATACCTCGACAAGTGCAATATTCAAGGGCTTTATCAAGACATTTACAACCTTTTTCAAGAAAGAGTATGCACTAAGTTCCATTATCTTTATGTTGCTCTATCGCCTACCCGAAGCCCTGCTTGTAAAGATGACAAGCCCATTCTTGCTCGACTCGGTAGAAGATGGCGGTATGGGTATGACTACCCTGCAAGTGGGTATGGCTACCGGTACAGTGGGTGTAATAGGACTCACTATAGGAGGCATATTGGGAGGTGTGTGTGCATCGCACGGAGGACTCAAACGCTGGCTATGGCCTATGGTTACGGCTATAAGTCTGCCCAATATTGTCTATGTAATCATGGCCTATACTCACCCCGAGCTTTGGATTGTCAATGCACTGATTTTCATTGAACAATTTGGATACGGATTTGGATTTACTGCCTACATGCTATTCCTCATTCACTATGCCGAAGGCGAGAGCACTACAGCACACTATGCGTTGTGTACAGCCTTCATGGCAATGGGCATGATGATACCGGGCATGGCTGCCGGTTGGTTGCAAGAGTTGCTTGGTTATCAACACTTCTTTATCCTCATCTGCCTGCTATGCCTTGTCACTGTAGGGGTATGTTGCTTTATAAAACTCGATAAACCTACCAATAAAACGCCTCATGAATAGATTGCGCCTTATAATAGTATTGCTACTGAGTTGGTGTTGCCTCACATCGGCAATGGCCGACGTTGTGGTAAAGACAGGACTGGAAGTGCTCATAGAGCAAGACTTTGCCCCTCTTGCCGGCAAACGCGTAGGACTCATAACCAACCCTACCGGCGTCGATAGCCAACTGCGCTCGACAATAGACATATTGCACGAAGCCCCCAATGTAAACCTTGTGGCACTATATGCCCCCGAGCATGGTGTGCGTGGCAATGTATATGCCGGCGACAAGGTCAATAGTTCGACCGATACCAAGACAGGTATTCCCATACACTCACTCTACGGAAAGAGTCGCAAGCCCACGGCCGAAATGCTGCGCGGTATAGATGTGCTTGTATACGACATACAAGACATAGGCTGTCGCTCATATACATTCATCAGCACAATGGGACTTGCTATGCAAGCCGCTGCCGAACAAAATATAGAGTTTATGGTGCTCGACCGCCCCAATCCGCTCGGTGGCTACCGCGTTGAAGGTTGCCCCGTCGAGGATGGATTTACCTCGTTTGTGAGTCAATATCCTATACCCTATATCTACGGACTCACATGTGGCGAGCTGGCACAACTACTCAATAGTGAGAAGTTGATTGGCAAGAAGAGTTGCAAGCTCACCGTAATAGCCATGAAGGGTTGGACTCGCGATATGGACTTTGAAGATACAGGTCTACCTTGGGTACTCCCCTCTCCTCACATTCCCCAACCCATATCGGCCTATTACTATCCGCTATCGGGTATAGCCGGCGAATTGGGCACAATCTCGATAGGTGTGGGATACACAATGCCGTTCCAACTCTTTGCAGCCGAGTGGATCGATGCCGAGAGCCTTGCACAGCGTCTCAATGCACTCAACCTGCCGGGTATCGCCTTCCGTCCTATACATTACACCCCCTTCTATGCTATGGGCAAAGGAACCAAGTTGCAAGGTGTGCAAGTGCACATCACCAATCGCGACAAAGCTCCTCTATCAGAGATTCAGTTCTATGTGATGCAAGAGTTGGCTGCGCTCTATCCCCAACACAAAGCCTTTGAAAAGGCCGAACAATCGCGCTTGAACATGGTAGACAAAGTGTGTGGCACATCACAAATACGCCAACTCTTTACCAAGCGATACCGTTGGGAAGATGCTCGCGACTACTGGAACAAAGGTGTGGGTGCATTCAAGCAACTATCACGTCAATACTATATATACCCATGATACTACTCATAGCCGATAGTGGCTCTACAACAACCGATTGGGCTGTAGTATACAACAATACTACACTGCACATCAAAACGCCGGGGATAAATCCTGTGCATCAAGACGATACGACTATAGAATGTACCTTATCGCAAGGATTGTGCCCGCAGTTGAAAGAGATTGAGCCTACACACATATACTTTTATGGTGCAGGATGTGTGGGAGGTGAGGCCAATATGCGATTGGAGAAAATTTTTCGCGCTCACTATCCGCAAGCACACATTGCCATTGAGAGCGATTTGCTCGGTGCTGCTCGCAGCCTGTGCCAACACACCCCCGGTATAGCCGGCATATTGGGTACAGGAGCCAATTCATGCTATTACGATGGTAGTGCAATAGTAGCCAATATTCCTCCGCTCGGTTATATATTGGGCGACGAAGGCAGTGGTGCATCGCTTGGAAAGGCCTTCTTAAAGGCACTGCTACGCAATGAATTGGGTAGTGAGCTACTCAACGAGTTCTACACCGCCTACAGTACCGACTACCGCACACTTATCACTCGCATATACCGCGAGCCGGCGGCCAATCGCTACCTCGCATCACTATCGCCATTCATCGCCTCGCAACTCGATAATGTCCAAGTGCGGCGCATTGTATACGACACATTTGCCTCATTTATCGACAACCACATAATGCGATATGATTACAAAAACTCACCCCTTCACCTGACCGGCTCGGTGGCACACTACTACAAGGATGTAATAACCCAAGTAGCTCACGACAAAGGTGTAGAGATAGGTACTATAACTCGCACACCCATAGATGGACTTATAACTTACCACACAAACAACATATAAACTATGCAAGTTGCACTTTACCTCATACCCGTTACCTTGGGCGACACCGAAATAGACCGTGTATTGCCCAACCACAACCGTAGCATTATTGCCGGCATAAGCCACTATGTAGTCGAAAACATCCGTTCGGCTCGACGTTTCCTTCGTCGCTCCAATCCCGATATAGTAATAGACGACCTCACCTTCTACACGCTCGACGAACATACACGTTCCGAGGAGATTTCGGCTTTCCTTACACCTCTGCGCCAGGGTAAACCCGTAGGTGTGATATCGGAGGCAGGATGCCCTGCCATTGCCGACCCGGGCGCCGACTTGGTAGCTATAGCACAACGCGAAGAGCTTCCCGTTGTGCCATTGGTAGGCCCATCATCTATTCTCATGTCACTCATGGCAAGCGGATTTAACGGACAGAGCTTTGCCTTCAACGGATACCTGCCTGTTGAGCCGGCCGAGCGCACACGCAAGATAAAACAACTCGAACAACGAGCTTATAGCGAAGATCAGACACAAATATTTATTGAGACCCCCTATCGCAACCACAAGATGATAGAAGAACTTGTAAAGACCTGCCGCCCAACAACACGCCTTTGTGTAGCTTGCGACATAAGTTGCGAAAACGAAGAGATACACACTCGTACCATGGCACAGTGGAAAAAGGCTAAGTACGACATACAAAAACGTCCTGCCATCTTCTTAATTTACAAATAAAACTGCAAGAGATAAAAAAATAATGGGAGACCGCTCACAATTGAAGTCGGTCTCCCATTACTATTATATATCTATTGAGCCTATTACTTGCTCAACTGCTCGTGCATAGCAGCAGCGGCACGGCGACCGTCGCCCATAGCAAGAATTACAGTTGCACCACCGCGAACGATGTCACCACCGGCATAGAGGTCGGGCAAGCAAGATTGCATAGTCTCTTCGTTTACTACGATAGTACCGCGACGGCTTATCTCAAGCTCCTTGATAGCATTGGGGATAAGGGGGTTGGGCGATACACCTACGGCTACGATAACAGTATCTACGGGAATATCTTCGATAGCACCCTCAACAGCTACGGGCGAACGACGGCCACTCTCATCGGGCTCGCCGAGTTCCATACGTTGCAAGCGCATTGTTGTTACCTTACCGGTCTCATCACCAAGATACTCTACAGGGTTGTGAAGAGTCAAGAACTCAACGCCCTCGGCCTTGGCATGCTCTACCTCCTCGATACGAGCGGGCATTTCGTCCTCGCTACGACGATATACAATCATCGCACGCTCGGCACCCAAACGACGAGCTGTACGCACCGAGTCCATAGCAGTGTTACCACCACCTATCACAGCAACGTTCTTGCCACTCAACACGGGAGTATCCCAATCGGCACGGGCAGCACCCATCAAGTTGACACGTGTGAGGTACTCGTTGCACGACATAATACCAATGAGGTTCTCACCGGGAATATTCATAAAGCGAGGCAAACCGGCACCGCTTGCTACGAATACGCCTTTGAAGCCCATTTCGTGAAGGTCGTCGTACGATACTGTCTTACCTACGATGCAGTCGGTAACAAACGATACACCCATTTTGCGCAAAGTCTCAATCTCTACATCAACAAACTTGTTGGGGAGACGGAACTCGGGAATACCATATTTCAACACACCACCAATCTCGTGGAGAGCCTCAAATACAGTCACATCGTAACCATACTTAACCATATCGCCGGCAAATGAAAGACCACAAGGGCCAGAACCTACAACGGCAATCTTAATACCGTTGGCAGGAGCACATGCGGGAACTTCGCCTGTACCATGCTCACGAGAGTAGTCGGCTGCAAAACGCTCCAAGTAACCAATTGCAACGGGTTTTTTCTTGAGTTTCTTCAAGTAGAAACATTGCGACTCGCATTGCTTCTCTTGAGGACACACACGTCCACACACAGCGGGCAGTGCGCTGGTCTCTTTGAGAGTAGAGGCAGCTTGCAAGAACTCGCCCTTCTCAATGTGCTTGATAAATGTGGGGATGTTGATACCCACGGGGCAACCCGTCATACACAAAGGCTCGGGACAGTCCAAGCAACGCTTGGCCTCCATCAAGGCTTGTTCTTGGGTAAGACCTTGGTTTACCTCCTCATTGCAAGTAATGCGATAAGCGGCATCCAACTCGGGCATTACCACACGTTCTATGTTGGTACGATCTTTGGCTGTCATGCTTTTGCGCAACTCTTCGCGCCACGGCTCGTTACGACGAGCTGTTATATCTTCCATATTCATTATAGAGCCTCCTTCCTTATTCTACTTCTTTATATGAGCGCAAGCGCATCATCAACTCGTCAAAATCTACTTGGTGAGCGTCGAACTCGGGGCCATCGATGCACACAAAGCGCAACTTGCCACCCACGGTAACGCGACATGCACCGCACATACCTGTACCATCGACCATGATAGCGTTCAATGATACAACTGTAGGAATATTGTATTGCTCGGTAAGTTTCGACACAAACTTCATCATCACAGCCGGACCAATAGCAACGCATTGATCTACTTGCTCACGTTTGATAATTTGCTCAACACCCTCTGTAACAAGACCCTTAGTGCCGTATGAGCCGTCGTCGGTCATGATTACAACCTCGTCGCTACTTGCACGTATCTCGTCTTCAAGAATTATCAAGTCTTTGCTACGGGCAGCCAATACGCTGATAACACGGTTGCCGGCAGCTTTCATAGCTTGCACGATGGGCAAGAGAGGTGCAACACCTACACCACCACCACAGCACACTACAGTGCCTACCTTCTCGATGTGAGTAGCCTGACCGAGAGGACCTACTACGTCGGCAATATAATCGCCCTCGTTCAACTCGCACAATTTCACTGTAGACTTACCTACAGTTTGCACTACGAGAGTAATAGTACCTTTTTCGATATCGGCACCTGCAATAGTAAGAGGGACACGCTCGCCCTTCTCATCTACGCGCACAATCACAAAGTGACCTGCTTTACGAGCCTTCGCAATGAGCGGAGCCTCTATTACAAGCTTCACTACTTTGTCGGAGAAATACTCCTTGCTTACAATTTTATTCATATTAACGTTATATGATGTGTTAAGATTTTTTCTAAGTCTCTCTTTAAGGTTAGTCTGTGCGTTTTTCACTGCATAGAATTACGTGCAAAGATAGGACTTTTTTACTACTCACAATACATTTTAAGGCAAAACATTACAAAAGAGGTCATACCATTCTAAAAAAAAGGTATGACCTCGATATTGAGTATATGCTATTGTATAATTATATCGACAATCGGCGCAAGGTATCGAGCAGTTCACGATTGATGGGTTTGTCATGCTTAACAGCCTTGCTGAAAGGCACATATACAATCTCATCATTGCGTATACCCACCATTACGTTGCGTTGACCTTCGAGCAAAGCATCGATGGCCGCTGCACCAAGTCGGCTGGCTAAGATGCGGTCGGTTGCCGAGGGCGATCCACCACGCTGTATATGACCCAAAATTGTCACACGCACATCGTATTGCGGATACTCGTTCTTTACACGCTCGGCAAGTTGCATAGCACCACCCGTGGTAGGGCTCTCGGCAACAAGCACAATACTGCTGTTTTTCGACTTGCGGAAACCATTCTCTACGAGCTCCTTGAGTTGGTCTATTTCGGTAGAAATCTCGGGTATAATAGCCGCCTCGCAACCTGTGGCAATGGCACCATTGAGTGCCAAGAAACCGGCATCGCGACCCATTACCTCGATAAAGAACAATCGCTCGTGCGACGAGGCTGTATCGCGTATCTTGTCTACTGCGTCCATAATGGTGTTCAACGCAGTATCATACCCAATAGTAAGGTCGGTACCATACAAGTCGTTGTCGATAGTACCCGGCAAACCAATAATCGGATAATCGAACTCTTGAGCAAATATGCGCGCACCGGTAAGCGAACCATCGCCACCTATCACTACAAGTGCATCTATACCCTCGTGGCGCAAGGTATCGTAGGCAAGTTGGCGACCCTCGGGTGTCTGAAACTCCTTGCATCGCGCAGTCTTGAGTATCGTGCCACCTTGCTGTATGATATTGCTCACATTCTCGGTCTTGAAGGGCTTTATCTCGCCCGAAATCAAGCCTCTGTAGCCATGGTATATACCTTTTACCTCTATATTGTTGAATATAGCCGAGCGAGTCACCGCACGGATAGCAGCATTCATTCCCGGTGCATCACCGCCCGATGTAAGAATACCTATACATTTTATTGTTCCCATAATTTCATTCTTTAAGTGTATCGCAAAAATAAAACAAATAAGCGAATTTTATAAATCTCTCAATAAGATATTTCACAACAAACTTATTAAATCTGTACAGTTTCACTACAAAGAGAATCTATTTTAAAAGAATTTATTCGTATTGTAAACTATATTTTGTATCTTCGCATTTGGTATGAGTTTCGAACAGGTACAACTTATAGAACTACCTACGATACACGACTATCGAGGTAATTTGTCTATCATAGAGAGTGGCCAAGCTATTCCCTTTGATGTGGCACGCACCTATTGGATATATGATGTTCCGGGAGGTGCGCATCGCACGGGGCACGCTTTCCGCACCCAACACGAGTTTATTGTGGCATTGTCGGGTAGCTTCGATGTTGTGCTCGACGATGGAGTGGAGCGCAAGCGTTTTCATCTATGCCGCTCACACCACGGCTTGTATGTGCCCAATATGATGTGGCGCGAGTTGGACAATTTCTCTACCAACTCGGTTGCCATGGTACTGAGTTCGACACTCTACGATGCCAACGATTATATCGAAGATTACTCAACCTATTGCCAAGCACTGAAAGATGACCGATAAGCCCACACGATATACCGTAGAAGAGTGTAAGGTGATAAACCTTACCAAGTATACGCGCCCCAATGGCAACCTTACGGTTGTAGAGAACAATCGCTTGGCACCATTCGAGATAAAACGTGTATACTACCTATACGATGTACCTGCCGGCGAAGAACGTGGTGGACATGCACACAAACAATTGCAACAGTTTGTCATTGCCGTGAGTGGTAGCTTCGACGTGGTGATAGACGATGGTAATGAGCGTCGAAAAGTGTCGCTCAACAGGCCTTTCAAGGGGTTGCACATACGTCAAGGTATATGGCGTGAGCTCGAGAACTTCTCATCGGGTGCAGTATGTCTGGTATTGGCCTCGGAACACTATGATGAAGCCGATTATATACGTGAATATAGCCAATTCTTAGAGTATATCAAGGAGGTGGAGCAATGAAAAACTACACGCTATTGTCTTTGCAAGAGCTCAATGCACCATACGCCCAGCAACTAAAAGAGGCTGCTTGTCGTGTTATCGACTCGGGGTGGTTCCTGCGCGGTGCCGAAACCGAAGCCTTCGAACGCGAAATGGCAGACTTCCTTGACATTGAACATGTAGTGGGTGTAGCCAATGGTTTGGATGCCTTGCGCCTCATCTTTAAGGCCTACATAGAGATGGGCAAGTTGCAACCCGGCGACGAGGTGATAGTACCCGCCAATACGTTTATTGCATCGGTATTGGCTATTACCGATTGTGGCCTCACACCGCATTTTGTAGAGCCCTCGGAGCTAACTCACAACATAGACACATCTATTATCGAACAAGCCATCACTTCGCGCACCCGTGCCATCATGGTGGTGCACCTATACGGCCGTGCATGCTGGGACGACAACCTCACCACCGTTGCACGCCGACACAACCTGCTCATTATCGAGGACAATGCCCAAGCCTTGGGCGCACGCACCCATAACGGACAACGCACAGGCACACTGGGCGATGCTGCGGGTACGAGCTTCTACCCGGGCAAGAATCTGGGAGCGCTGGGCGATGCCGGAATGGTGACTACACACGATGCCGAGTTGGCACAAATGGTAGAAACCCTTGCCAACTATGGCGGTAGTACCCGATATGTGTATGAGCATAAAGGCTTGAACAGTCGCATCGACGAGATACAAGCAGCCATGTTGCGAGTAAAACTGCAGTATATCGACACCGAAAACATACGTCGCAGCGAGATAGCCCACCTATTCGACAGGCTTATAGACAATCCACATATCACAGTGCCGCAACATCCTGCACAAGCACACTCGCACGTGTGGCACCAATATATTGTGCGCACACACTATCGCGATGCGTTCATGCAATACATGCACGACAACGGCATAGCAACGGGTATACACTACCCCATCCCACCACACAAGCAGCAGGCCTACAAGGAGTATAACGACTTGTCGTTGCCCATCGCCGAGCAGTTGGCCGGAGAAGTAGTGAGCCTACCTATTGCCCCATACCTCACCAACGACGATATACAATATATAGCCGAGGTAATAAACAAGTTTGACCCTTTGAAACAATAATAATAACAACACATATATAAATGAATATGAAAACACCTCAAGAACTGATTGACGAACTCATCACGCTTGCCTTTAACGAAGATATAGGCGATGGCGACCACACCACATTGTGCTGCATACCCGCAACCGAGATGGGTAAGCAAAAGTTGCTCATCAAAGAGGCCGGTGTATTGGCCGGTGTAGAGATGGCACGCCGTGTTATCAACTATTTCGACCCCGAATTGAAGATAACAAGCTACATCGAAGATGGCGCTGAGGTTCAACCCGGAGACGTAGCTTTTGTAGTAGAAGGTCGTGTACAATCGCTGTTGCAAGTAGAGCGCACCATGCTCAACATCATGCAACGTATGAGTGGTATCGCTACCACAACACGCAAATATGTGCGCTTGCTCGAAGGTACAGGTACTCGCGTGCTCGATACACGCAAGACTACTCCCGGATTGCGTATGATAGAGAAAGAAGCCGTAAAAATTGGTGGTGGTGTAAATCACCGCATCGGACTCTTTGACATGATCTTGCTCAAAGACAACCACGTAGACTTTGCCGGAGGTATTGAAAACGCCATTGTGCGCGCCAAGGAGTACTTGAAAGCCAATGGCAAAGACCTCAAAATAGAAATCGAGGTGCGTAGCATGGACGAGCTCAACGAAGTATTGCGCGTGGGTGGTGTAGACCGCATCATGCTCGACAACTTCACCCCCGAGCTCACTCGCGAGGCCGTACAACTCATCGACCACCGCTTCGAGACCGAGTCATCGGGTGGTATTACCTTCGACACGATTCGTTCTTATGCCGAGTGTGGCGTCGACTACGTTTCGGTAGGCGCACTCACCCACTCTGTGAAAGGACTCGACATGAGTTTCAAAGCCTGCTAATGATAGTTGAGTGTTGAGAGACAAGCGCTTGTTTCTGTCTCAACCTTATATTCTCATTATCGCACATTAACCGATTAAAAAGATATAAAATTAGACTGCTATGAAATTTATGAAGCGTGATTTTTGTGCAATTCTAAAGGCAGGAAATGTCTTTATTGCACAAAGCGATAATCCAAGCGAGGCTGCAGCCAAGAAGCTCATATACGGATTGGCTCAATTTGTCCCCGAAGATGAAATTCAGAGTGTATTTCTCATATCGAAACACCTCGACTTCGATACAGCGGTCGCTGCCATATCGCAACTCGGCGAAGAGGAGTATAAATGGGCAGGTCAACTGCTATTTGATGTATGCACAGTCGATGGCGAAATGAACGATGCTCAGAAAAAACTCTGGGATCGCTTCTTCGATATTTATTGGGAATATAACGATTACAACAAGGCTAAGTAACTAAGAACGCCACTATTAAGAGAGCCTACTCAAAGTTACAACATAAACAAGAGGCTGACCACCAAGTCTAAAGACTTTAGAGGTCAGCCTCTTGTTGTACCCAACAACCCAAGCATCCTTGATTGCTAAAAAATAAGCTATCTATTTAATAAATAGAGAGATAATCATTTCTTTTTATCGGACAGCAATAGTTATTTTTGATCGTGTTGCTCTAAGAAGAAGCGTTTTTGTTGTTCTATTTCTTTACGCAATTCTTCTTCAGTAGGCATATACGCCATATATTTTGTTGCAAATAGTTGTTCGTTATCGTGCAGAACAGAATACTTAGCAATCGTTTTGTCTGTATCAGTACAAAGAAGCACACCTATAGTTGGATTGTCATCTTCTCCTTTTACCAAATCGTCGTACATTCGCACATACATATCAAGTTGTCCCACATCAGCATGAGTTAATGCGTGTGTTTTCAATTCAAAGATTACAAATCTTTTCATTCGGTAGTTGTAAAAGACAAGGTCGGCATAAAAATCACCTAAATCTGTACGTATGTGTTTCTGACGTTCAACGAATGCAAAACCACGTCCAAGCTCCATAATAAATTGTTGTAAGTTGTCTATGAGAGCTTGTTCAAGTTCAGTTTCAGAATAATTGCTATATCTATTAAAGCCAAGGAATTCAGCAACTAATGGATTCTTGATATATTTTTCTGGAGAGAATTCTTCAACAATTGTTGGCACTGGAAGTGGCAAATGTTTTCTTTGAGACGCCAATCTGCGGCCATAATATTGGGTTGTTATATTTCTTTCTAAAGTTCTAACACTCCACATTTCTCTCGAAGATTCTTTCATATACCATAATCTCGCGTCTTCATCTTCTACATGGATAAGTAAACGAATATGTGACCAAGATAGATTTTGCACAAGTGTGTGCAAAATCTCATTATTAGGAAACGCCAAATAGAATTTACGATAATAGGCAAGATTTCGTTGCCCATATCCTCCTCCATAGCTAAGCTTTAACTCTTCTGCCAAAGCAGGTATAATTCTTTTCCCATATTGAGCACGAGATGCTCCTGCTTGTTCTTCTTCTACGATACGTTTACCAATATGTAAAAATAGCAGAATGTACTACAGCAGAAGATGCAGTAGCTATTCCATTATCAATTATCTCTCGTATGTCATTGACAAACTGTCGGGTTATTACAATATCGTTGCTCTTCATATTATATGAATTAGATTGCAAAGATACAATAATTTAGCCAATATAACCTTTCCAAGTTGAGATTACTTATTTTCCACACTTTTGATTGGCTTCCCTAAATTTCTACTGAGCCTGCAAGAGTCTTCCGGTCGGGTATAGAGATAAAAAAAGGACAAACCTTTCGATTTGTCCTCTTCGTGGAGTATAGCGGACTCGAACCGCTCACCTCAACACTGCCAGTGTTGCGCTCTAGCCAGATGAGCTAATACCCCTTGCTGTTTTGCGATGCAAAGATACAACCTTTTTTGTTTTCTTGCAATAGATGTGCAAACTTTTTTTTATTTTTGTGTCGTAATTTTTCAAATACATCATTTCATGCTCATATACAACACTACATTTCACTGCGAGAAATCGTGCTACGACGAGTTTGTAGCATGGATGCGCACCGAGTATATACCCGTAGCCATCAAACACGATGGTGTGACCGAGCCTCGCATGGCACGCATCATGGCACAAGAGGAGAACGAAGGCATAAGTGTATCGGTACAATTCAACACAGCGTCGCTCGACACCCTGTCGGCATGGTATGAGGCTTGTGGTGCCGAACTTGTGAAAAAACTTGAGGGCAAATTCCAACAACGTGTGGTAGGCTTTACTACCATCATGCAGCAAATAGAGTTGTAATAGATGACCGAACAGGTAACTATCAATCGTCCTACCAAGGCCGAACGTATAATTATAGGTATTGACCCGGGTACACACATCATGGGCTATGGTGTGTTGCGCGTTGTGGGCAACAAGCCCCAATTGGTAACGATGGGTGTGATAGAGCTGAGCCGATTTGAGAGCCACTATTTGCGCTTGCGTCGCATATTTGAGCGCGTACAAGGACTCATTACGCAATATCTACCTGATGAGATGGCTATTGAAGCCCCATTCTTCGGAAAGAATGTGCAGTCGATGCTGAAACTTGGTCGGGCACAAGGTGTGGCCATGGCTGCTGCATTGTCGCGCGACGTACCTATATGCGAGTATGCTCCGCTGAAGATAAAAATGGCTATTACCGGCAACGGACAGGCCTCGAAGGAACAAGTGGCCGAAATGTTGCGTCGCACGCTGAACATTCCGCAGGAGAGCATGCTACCACAGCTCGATGCTACCGACGGTCTTGCGGCCGCTCTGTGCCACTACTACGAAACATCACGCCCCATAAGCGTGAACAGTGGCGCCAAAAGTTGGAAAGATTTTATTGCCAAAAATCCCGATAAAATAGCACAACGTCGCACTACACGAGGCAATAAAGATATGAACGATGAATAGCATCGGCAACATTCTCAACGAGCGTATAATGTTGCTCGACGGAGCTATGGGCACTATGATACAGCGCCTGGCACTCGACGAGGCAACCTTTCGTGGCAATATCTTTACACAACACGACTGTCTAATACAAGGTTGCTACGATGTGCTGAACCTTACTGCTCCACACATCGTCGAGAAGATACACAGCCAATACCTCGATGCCGGCGCCGATATTATCAAGACCAATACATTCAATGCAAACGCTGTTTCGCTTGGCGAATACCACCTACATGAGTATGTCACCGAGATAAACCATGCAGCAGTGTCTATAGCTCGACGTGTGGCCTATCAATACACAACACTCACACCCAACAAGCCACGACTTGTAGCCGGCACAGTGGGCCCCACGTGCAAGAGTTGCTCTGTAGCCTCTTCTTATAATATAGAGCTATACAACCTCCTGGTAGAATCTTATACCGAACAGATAACAGCCCTTGTCGCCGCAGGTGTAGATATACTCCTTATAGAGACAATATGCGACTTGCACAACGCCTTGGCTGCATTGCAAGCAGCCGAGCAGGCAATGGCACACACCGGTTGCAACCTACCCATTATGCTATCGATAACTACAACCGAGGGCGGTACACTGCTGTCGGGGCACTCGCTCGACGAGTTTATTGCAGCATTAAGTAATGCGCCTATTTTATCGGTGGGTATAAACTGCTCATACGGAGCCAAGGCCATACTACCACCCTTGCGCACATTGTCTCGCACTGCCCCCTACTACATCAGTGCGCACCCCAATGCAGGGCTACCCGACGAAATAGGCAAATACAAGCAACAGGCAACCGATATGGTAAAAATTATGAAGACTTATATAGAGGAAGGGCTGGTCAACATCGTAGGCGGTTGCTGCGGCACTACCCCCGAACTCACAGCACTGCTGTGCCGTGCCATAGAGGAAGCCTCACCCCGTATTATACCCAACAAGCAATAAGAGTGATACAATGAATAACGACACACCAACCATGCATACAACACGCGACACAAACCTCGATCTATATCGGGGCGCTACGATGATGTATATTGTAGGATTTATACACGTTATAGGCTATTGGATAAATCCTTACAAAAGCAATCTCTTATCACTCTCGCTCTTTGTTATGCCCATGATATTCTACATATCGGGAGCATCATACGCTTTGTCTCGACCCAAGCCCTACGGGCAATATATAATAGGACGCATCAAGCGCATCGTTATTCCGCTCTTGGTATACATAGGAATACACACGCTCTACAACACTATCAAAGGCGAGATAGCCCCTCAAGAAATGATACAAGTGGCGAGCCGATTTATCTACGAAATCTTTACCGACCAATGCCCTGAAAATGGCCACTTATGGTACATTACCCCCTACTTTATCATTGCTATGCTACTGCCTTTGATGCATCATCTGAGCCTTCGCATCAATCAATACGGCGCATACGCCCTACTATTGGCCACTATGGTAGGGTTATACTTCTACCCCAACTATGTGCTATGCTATGGTGTATCGACCTTTGCCGGATTGTATTATATGCGTAATAAGCCCTACAAGTCGATAGTGACACTACTGCTATTTGTAGCCGGCATGGCTCTGTGGATAGCACAGGGACGTGTGTGGAATATACAAATCAATAAATTCCCCACAACGTTGATGTATCTATCCTACACATCGTGTATGCTCATCATCTTCAGCCAACCTCTCAAATGGCTGTGTCGACAAGTTGCACGCATAGGTTTTATAAAGTATATGCTTGAGCAGTATGCACGCCACGGATATGTTATCTACCTTTTCAACATAAATGTAATAACAATCATGCACTATACCTACTATGTGTTGTGCGAGAAGCTTGCGCCCGACAATACCTATATCTTGCAACCGATGTGTTCGCTCACAGTTATTACCATCGCCACACTATTTCTCATGGTAGTTGTAGGTAAAATAATAGAACCCATCAACAACTTGACAACACGCATTTGTTCACTCATCTATCACAAAACACTCTCTTTATTCACGCCATCGCACAAGTGCTGATACCATAAAGCAAGTCCCCCCGATAAGCCGGCTGCTTATCGGGGGGACTTGTGTATAAGAGTAATCTATGCGCTCGACTATTTTACAATCAACTTGGCATTGTGCACTGTAGTGGGCGTAGCCACAATTACTATATAGTGACCTTGTGCATAACCTGCCACATCTATAGTCATACGGTTGCTTGCGACACCCCCATATTGCGCTATACAGTTGCCCACTATGTCATATACCGACACATGCTCTATCTCGTTGGCAACTTCTACAATAGCCACATCGGCAGTAGGATTGGGATAAAGTTTTACTTGAGCAGTGGTCGCTTGTGTATCTTCAATATTACTAAATATTGAATCAAAGCCAAAGGGTTGTGTGCATGTTTCGCCATACTCGTTTACAATCAAAGCTCGTACATATCGACCTTGAAAGCCGGTAAAGTCAAACTCTTTACCTACAGCCACTACAGTACTCTTGCGAGTAGAAGGCGCACCATTGATGTCGGTGGCCGATATCCAATACACCTCGGTAGCATCGGTAGTAATTTTAATAACATTACCCTCCTCATCTATGCGGTCGATACGAGGTGCTTTCGCCTCGCCCGAGCCTGTATATTCGTACGAGAAGTAGTGTGCACCAGAGTACATGGCTTTTTTGAGTTCTTCAATAGTAAGTGCAGGCATCAACATGTGGTTGTAGTTGCGGAACAACTGCTCGTCGTTGTGCACATCGTCGCACGAATAACCCCACACCGGATAGGGCATTGTTATTTCGAGTATTTGATCCCACAGCACACGGTCGTTGGCTCGGCGATTGCCTTGGTTGTAGACCTCAAGACCTATCAAGCTTCTGTACGTCATAAAGTTCTCGGCATGCCACTCGGGAGAGTTCTTCTCGCCAGGTGTATAGCTCTTGTCCAAGCTCCAATATTGACCCGGGTGATTGATGAGTTGCATACCTCCCAATTTCTCGGTATAGGCATACGACTCACGCAATGTACCGAACTCCATACCCTGACGACCTGTAAAGAAGTCGTTGTGGTGGTTAAACTCGCTACCACCCACCTCATTCCAGCTATTGGTATAGCTCTTACTCAACTCATTGCCCGGGATGGCAAGCATATCCAACTCTTGCGGATAACAGCTCGTTGCTGCGGGATTATAAAGGTTGAACATCTCCCACGGATAGGGATTGGCGTCGTGGTCGGTAAGAGCCAAAATCTTATAGCCGGCATTGTAATACTTCTCGACCGACACATCTACACGGTGATTGGCATCGAACGAAGTGGTAGTGTGGGTGTGGAAGTTGGCTTTATAGTGATTTATGGCATCCCAATCGACATCATCATAAGCATTTAGAGCGATAAATTTATTCTCGTCGGAACCAGTAAGCACCTTCACGGCAATTGTTTTATAATCCTTAACTTCGTTATCACCACGCTTCAAGTTGAGCGAGAGGTGGTAAATACCGGCCTTGACATTGGGCAACTGCATTTGCCATTTACCTTGACCTACGGTGACAAGCGACATTGCGCTCTTTGAGCCATAGTTATGGTTTACATCGACCGATATTTCACAACCTTGCAAGTCGTTTATTTCCAAATACACCGCAACATCGGTACCTACATTACATACCGCAGGCACTGCTATAAACTTATCGACAACAACCTCGCCTACCACATCGCCCCATTGTGTCTCAGTAACGGTTACACGATTGGTCAAGTAATCATACAACACATCGGCAGCGATACAGTTGTCCGACACACTATAGGTAGCAGTAATCGCACCCATATCCGAGCCACTATTTACACTACCGTAGTGAATAGAGAAGCTCTTGTCGACACCTGTAAACTCGGCCGAAGCCTTGACCGTATAGTTGCTCACGATACTCATTGTGCTGGTTTCGCTTGCAGTTACCAAGCGGAAGGCTGCAGAGTTGGCGGCGACATCAACAACACTCTCGTCTGAGAAGATTGCAATACGATGCCATGAAGTCGAACTCTTCTTTGAACTGAAACCAATATTGCCATTCTCGGCCTTGAGTGGTGTTCCGGTACCATCGGCACTACGCGTTACGTTCCAATAATATTGAGTCTTTACATCGGCAGGTATCTCGGTAACAGCAACTTGTGCCCTCACCTCGTTACCCGAAGATATGTAGTTGGTGACATAGGTAAAATGTGTATTGGCATCATACTTCAAGTCTTGGCTATCTATTGCCGAAACGACAGAGTATTGTGAGGTTGATATATCTATTACATCATCATTGCCACCATTATCGCCACCGCCGTTATTCTCTACAATAGTCACCCGATTGGTACGAAAATTATAGACAATATCGGCACTTGTACAGTCGCTCGACACACTGTAGCTACCTGTGATAGCACCCATGTCCGAGCCACTATTTACACTACCGTAGTGTATCTTGAAACTCTTGTCGTCGGCAAAGGTCATTGTAGCCGACACGCAGTAGTCGGCGCCGGGCGTCATCTTCACCTCAGCAGTAGAGGTTTTAACGCGAAAGGCAGCCGAATTGGCAGCGACATCTTTTACAGTCTCGTCGGCAAAAACAGCCACACGATGCCACGATACTGTAGACTTCTTAGAGCTGAAACCGATATTGCCATTCTCCGATTTAAGAAGCGCACCGGTACCATCGGCACTGCGACTCACATTCCAATAATATTTGGTTTTTACATCGACAGGTATCTCGGTCACTGTCACTTGAGCCTCTACACTACCACCATCGGCTACAAAATCGGCTACATATACAAATGGCGATTGTGCATCGAAAGTAAGGCTCTGACTATCAATAGCCGAAACGATAGAGTATTGAGCATTGGCAAGTTCGCTTGTAGCCTTAGCAGCTAACACAGGAGCATCGGCACTCAACAAATAGGGATATACAACCTTCAACGCACTACCCCATGCCTCATCGCTATGGCGTGCACCGGCAAGGGTTGAGAAGCGTACATCTGCATTGCTACGTGAGGCTACGGCTTCACTAAGCAACTCAACATCGGCTTGCATGGCTTCGGGTTCGGCACTACCTACCGTGAAATAGAAACGTTGCGACGCAGCCTCAGCGGCAGTTGTAGCATACGACAATATTTCGTTCTTGTTATACCACACTGTAGGCGAAATAGAGGCACATTGACCAAACAAATCGGGGCGTTTCAGAGCAGCATATACACAGAACAAGCCACCTTTATCGGCACCTACAATGGAGGTATTGCTTGCGCCTGTAAGCGTGCGATAGGTCGAATTAATGTAGGGCATCAATTCCTTTTCTATACCATTTATAAAGGCATCAGAGGCTCCGGTTCCGGCAAAATCGGCATAAGGATAAGGAATATTCTCGGCCACAAAACCATACATCGACACAAAGATACAAGGCACACCACCTTCTACCTCACGCACCATACCGGGCACATTCCAAGAGACATCGCCCATGTGGTCGTCGCCACGGTCGGTATCGGAACCCGCATTATCGTAACGAGCTTGTACACCGGTGAGGTAAACAACAGGATATGAAAGGCCCGACGTAGCATAGTCGGTGGGCAACAAAACCTTCACAACACGCTTATATCCGTTTACCATTAAGGTAGTTTCCTGGATGTCGGGGTTATACAACTTAGCCCAACTTGCCACTTCGTCGAGCGAAGTAGCCACGGTGCGGTCGCTCAACTCCTCGCCCGAAGCACCCTTCTCGACGTACGCCCAATCGCGACCACATAGGTACTTGAAGCCATTGGCAACATCGGCTGTAGTAATATTGTCGACAGTAAGGGTAAATGTATTATTGCCCGAAGGCTCCATTTCGAGAGCATTGGTAGCATCCCAATTATTGAACGATGCCGCAATATAACATGCACGAGTACCATCGGGAACCTTCACATTGAAGGTAACTGCCGCCATAGCCAATACTCCTATCAGAGACAAAAGCATTGATAACAAAAGTTTTTTCATAAGCTATAATTGTTTAATAATAAAAATCTTATCAATCATGAGTATGACCTCGCACTGCAACCTACACAGCACGAGTATATGCCCAAAGCGATACGTATTGAAAACAGTATGCAAGTTTACAAAAAAATCACAAAAACAGCGCTCAATTATGACAAAAACATAACCCATTAAAGGTTTGTTCGCAACACAAATAATTACTATTTTTGCAACATTAAAATTAAGGAGTGATGCTCGAGTGGTTGAAGAGGCACGCCTGGAAAGCGTGTAGTCGTCACAAGCGGCTCGGGGGTTCGAATCCCCCTCACTCCGCACTTTTATTTCTATTGCCCTACGTGTGAGCAATAGCGAGTAAAACACAACAAAGATGATAGACCAACATACCATAGACCGCATTCTCGATGCCGCCAATATTGTGGAGGTGGTGTCGGACTTTGTTACGTTGCGCCGACGTGGTGCCAACTACACCGGTCTGTGTCCGTTTCACGACGAGAAAACTCCATCGTTCTCGGTGTCGCCGGCGCGTGGTATATGCAAGTGTTTCAGTTGTGGTAAGGGTGGTAACTCGGTACACTTCATCATGGAGCATGAGCAGGTGTCGTACTACGAGGCACTGAAGTATTTGGCTCGCAAATACAACATCGAGATACAAGAGCGACAACTCAGCGAGGAGGAGAAGCAACGCAAAACCGACCGCGAGAGTATGCTCATCGTCAATGACTTTGCACAAAAGTTCTTTGCTACCAACTTGTTGGAGAATGCCGAGGGGCGCGCTATAGGATTGAGCTACTTCCGTGAGCGCGGATTTGGAGAAGATATTATCAAGAAATTTGGTCTCGGATATTCGCCCGACAAGCGCGACGCATTGGCACAAGAGGCCATGCGCAAGGCATATAAGAAAGAGTACCTCGTCAAGACGGGTTTGTGCATAGAGTCGCAACAAGGCTCGCTCTTCGACCGCTATAAGGGCCGCGTTATCTTCCCCATACACAGCCTTTCGGGCAAGGTAATTGCCTTTGGTGGCCGTATCTTAAAGAAGGACGAGAAGGCAGCCAAGTATGTCAATTCGCCCGAGTCGGAGGTATATCACAAGAGCGATGTACTCTATGGCATATACCATGCCAAGCAAGCTATTGTCAAGAACGATTTTTGCTATCTCGTAGAGGGCTATACCGACGTACTGTCGATGCACCAAGCCGGTATTGAGAATGTTGTTGCCTCGTCGGGTACGGCTCTCACCCCGGGACAAATACGCCTCATACACCGCTTTACCAACAACATCACAGTGCTATATGATGGCGATGCTGCCGGTATCAAGGCTTCATTGCGCGGTATCGACCTCATCCTACAAGAGGGTCTCAATATCAAGGTTGTACTGCTACCCGATGGCGACGATCCCGACTCGTTCTCCAAGAAACAGAGTGCGGCCGATTTCACCGCATACATAAAGGCGCACGAGACCGACTTTATACGCTTCAAGACCAACTTGCTGCTCGAAGGAGCGGGCAACGACCCCATCAAGCGTGCTACGCTCATAGGCGACATTGTGCGCACTATAGCCATCGTGCCCGACAACATATTGCGCTCGATATACGTTCAAGACTGCGCCCGACTACTGTCGGTAGATGAGAAGATACTCATGCGCGAGGTGAACAACATACGTCGCGACAAGCGAGAGCAAGAAATTGCCAATACGGCCAATAAATATCAGCAACAACAACGCGAAAAGCAGACCTATCCCAAGCCTTCTTATCCCGAGCGTCCATCAACACCTGTTACCAAGAGTGCACCTACACACGTCGATGTACCTCCCCCACCCGAGCAATTGCCCGAGCCACCGCTTGAGGAGTACAGCAACCCGAGTGTGCCCACCGACAACGAGCCGCTACCACCTCTCGACCTCTATACCGAGCCTCAACCACCGGCCCAGGATATACCCGTCGTGCAAGAGCCCGTGCGTGTAGAGTTGCCCACTGCCAAGAAAGAGGATAAGATAATAGAGGAGTGCGAGCGTACATTGGCACGCTACATATTGCGATATGGGTATGCCCGCATGATACAATACGACGAAAATGGCGAGGCCTCCGAATGCGAAGTACTCGACTACATCACACAGGAGTTGGCAGCCGACGAAGTAACAATATCACACCCCATATATGCCCGTATCTTGCAAGATGCGCAAGCCATAGACCGCGACATGGCGCGCCGATATGGCGACATGAAGCAAGAACAGAACTTGCCTCGTCTGCGCGAAGCACTGCAAGTACAGCTCGACGAGATACACAGCAAAGAGGACGCCGACGAGAAATTGCTAAAAATGGCCGAAGAACGCTTCTTGAACGCCTGTGAGGCTATAAGATATGAAGCCGAAATTGCCTACATCGGCCACACCTTTATCAATAGCCCCGACATGGAGTTGAGCGGTATCGCCATAGACCTTATGAGCGACCGCCACCAATTGAGCAAAATACACACCAAGTACCAAGTAATAGAGCGCGATATAGACCGCCTCAACGAACTCATACCGCGTGCTGTGTTTGAACTCAAAGATGCTATACTCCTGCGTCGCATAGGCGACCTGCGCAATGCCCTACGCCACCTACAATCGGCCGGCGCCAATGACGAGGTGATACGCATCATGGAGCAGATTGCACAATACATGGAGGTGCGCAAGAGCCTTGCCATATACCTGGGCGAACGCATCGTACCAGCCAAGACAAAATAGATACACAATACCCCAAAACATATAATATGTACTACCTCGAAGCTCGAAATATTGTCAAGCAGTATGCCTCACACAAGGCTCTCGACAATGTTACCGTACAAGTACCCCACAACCACATATACGGTCTGTTGGGGCCCAATGGAGCCGGTAAAACCACGCTCATACGCATCATCAACCACATTACAGGACCCGATAGTGGCGAGGTGTATATCGACGGACGCCTCTCTATACCCTCGGATGTTGAGAAGATTGGCTATCTGCCCGAAGAGCGTGGCCTATACAAAAAGATGAAAGTGGGCGAACAACTCATGTACCTTGCCCGTCTCAAAGGCCTCACACGCAACGATGCAAAGGAGCAAATAAAGTTCTGGCTCAACAAGTTTGACATAGCCAATTGGGATAAAAAGAAGGTAGAAGAGTTATCGAAGGGTATGCAACAAAAAATACAGTTTATCGCAACGGTTATACACCGCCCTCAACTACTCATCTTTGACGAGCCATTCAGTGGTTTTGACCCCGTAAATGCCAATCTGCTCAAAAACGAGATACTTGAGCTACGTCGTCAAGGAGCTACCATCATCTTCTCTACACACAACATGGCTTCGGTCGAGGAGATATGCGACGAGATAACACTCATAAACCGCTCTCGCGCAGTGCTACAAGGCGAGATAAACGAGATACGCCAAGCTCACAAGAAACACCTCTTCAAGGTAGCCTATACGAGCAACGCATCGACCACTGAGTGCACCCTGCATAGCAACGACATCTATCACGTAATGGAGCAGAGACAAGCCGGATGCTACAACACCGCCATCGTGCGCAAGAGTAATGCCACAACAAGCAACAACGAGCTTATACAAGCACTGATGCGAGAGTGTCAACTTGCTACATTCGAGGAGATACTGCCCTCGATGAACGAAATATTTATCGACACCGTGGGCGCCCCCGTAGAGACCGAATAATCAATCCTGAAAAACGAGCAATATTATGAGTAAAATATCATTGATTATCGAAAACGAATACATGACAAGAGTACGCAAAAAATCGTTCCTTGTTATGACACTACTCACCCCCGTGCTTATGGCACTCTTGTGCTGCATACCGCTATTCATCGAACTCTTCTCGGGTAGCGATATGCGCAATGTAACCATTGCCGACCAAACAGGCCTCTACCGCGAAGTTTTTGTAGACAACGACGAGTATACATACACCTACCTCGATACCGAGACCTCATCGGAACAGATGCGTAGCGACGAGTCGCCATACGCCTACATCGTCATCACCGACAACCTGCTCAACAACCCCAACGCCATGACCATATACTCGCACAAACAAACCACTGCGGGTTTTGAAAGCGAAGTAGAGAGGAGTATGGAGAATTTTCTACACGAAGCCAAGCTTGCTTCCTACGATATTCCCGGCCTGCAGCAGATTATCGACGAGTGTAATGTTGAGATAAATGTAAGTTCTATACGCTTTGACGAGGAGGGCGACACACAAACATCGGCCGGACTCGCCACAGCAATAGGTATGATATCGACATTTATTATATACATATTCCTATTCTCCTATGGCGGTATGGTAATGAATAGCGTAATGCAAGAAAAGACCAACCGCATTGTCGAGGTAATGGTATCGTCGGTAAAGCCCTTTGACCTGATGATGGGCAAGATTATCAGTGTGGGACTTGTAGGCCTCACCCAGATAGGTATATGGATCATACTGCTCGTGGGCCTCGCATTGGGCGCATCGGTAGCACTGGGCATACCCCTCTTTATAAACAACCAAGCCGAAATATTGACACAAGTACAGAGCATGAGTAACACAGCCATGGCAGGTAGTGCAGCCATTGACCCCGATATGCTCGACATAGCGCAAACACTATCGGGTATCAACTTTACACAGATTGTGGTGTGCCTCATACTCTATTTCATAGGAGGATATGTTATTTACGCATCAATATTTGCAGCCGTAGGCTCGGCGGTCGACAACGAGACCGACAGCAGCCAATTTATGTTGCCCATTACACTCATCATACTTTTTGCCTTCTATGTAGGCATCTTCAGCGCCGAAGATCCCGAAGGTAGCATGGCATGGTGGTGCTCGATGATACCCTTCACATCGCCCATAGTAATGATGGTGCGCATACCCTTTGGCGTAGCGACTTGGGAGCTCGCTCTGTCGCTTGTCATACTCTACGCATCGGCTATAGGCATGACATGGATAGCCTCGCGCATATATCGTGTGGGTATATTGCTCTACGGCAAAAAGCCCTCATACAAGGAGTTATTTAAATGGATAAAATACAAAGCTTAATATCATGAAACGCATCATTACACTACTATCGGCAGCCATGCTATGCCTTGTGCTGATGACTGCTTGCAAAAGCACACAACAAGCCACAACGTCAGTTACATACCCCGAATGGTTGCAACTGCAAATGAAAGTTCTCAACGACCGTCACAGCGAGATTACGCTCTTTGAACTCGACGGCGCTCCCTACTATGCAGTCTTTGTAAAAGGTCCCGACAAATCGTTCGACATGAACCGTACGACCATATACGACACCAACGGCAACGTATACCTAACGCTCGGTGGCCCTCGACGACCCAACGAGAAAGAGCTCAACTTCTTCCAAAATGCCGATAACAAAGGCGTGATATGGATGTCGGACATCGCCCGCGAAAAGTCAAACAGCCTCCACGTCATGCCATAACAGCTACTCTATGCATATAACTCAAAGAGGGTGTCCCGCGAGACACCCTCTTTTCACATAAAGCTTTCGGCTGAAACAAAAATATAATTATTGCTATATCTCTTAGAATGTTACACCAAGGCTCAGGCTCCATGCCAAGCCAAAGTCAAATCCATGGTACAATTGTACGTCTTGTCCATAATTGTACCATTCACCCTCTATGAGCAAATCGCGAGCCATAAGACCGGTAGAGACGTAGAAATCGTAGTTGCTATTGGTGCGGAAGTTCAAGCCAAACACAGGATTGAGAAAGAAGCACGACGGGTTGTACGACACATCGGGAGCATTATCAACCTCCTTCGACCCTGTCAAGTGTCCACCTATCGAGAAGGCAAAGAAGGGTTGGCACTTCGTGTCGGTAAAGTACAATCGTGCGTGCAGATAGAGTGGTATAGAAATCAAATTGTGGCTAACGCCAAATGATCCACTACTATAATCGTCATAAGCATTGGGGTAACCATAGGATGTTTCATCATAAAAGTAGTTGAAGTTGATACCAATACCGGCACCCAAGAAGAAAAGTTTACTGAATCGATAACCACCAATATAGTTGATACCAATATAGTTGGTTTCATCGTCTACATCGTCAAAGATGGTTGCCATGGGCAACTCAATCGATTGTTCGTAATGACCCTCAACTACACGTTTTTCTTTCACGGTTATGGTCTGCGCACTTGTAATGAGCTGTGCCGAGGCCATGGCGGGTAGCATGAGAGCTACGATCAATGCGATATAAATAGATTTTTTCATAGGTTTATAATTTTAGAATGTTATACCCAAGTTGAAGCTCATAGAACAATACCATCCTCTCTCCAAGTCCATTTCACGACCATAATTCCAGAACTCTATCCAATCAACTTTGTTATGGGGTAGAAGTCCGGCAGTAACATAGAAATCACAAGCCTCACCACGAAAGTTCAAACCCACAGCCGGATTGATAAAGAAAACCGATGGATTGTAACTAACATCATGTAAATTCTCTATTTCCCTGTTACCCGACAAAAGTCCACCTATCGAGAGTGAAAAGAAGGGTTGACATTTGGCACCGCGAAGATACAAGCGCGCATGAGCATAGAGGGGTACCGATACTAAATTATCAAAGGTCCAAGCATGACCCGAGCCGTCGCTGTATACCGAACTGCCATCATACTCCTGATAATACAAATTGAAATTGATACCAACACCTGCACCAAGGAAAAACATATCGTTAAATCTGTAACCACCTATATAGTTAACACCCACATAATTGGTACCGTCATCATCAAAATTGGTAACAATGGGCACATCTATCGATTGTTGATATCCCTTATATCCGTCTTCGACTACACGTTTTTCTTTTACAGTGATGGTTTGAGCTGTTGTAATAAGTTGTGCCGATACAATCATAGGCAACAGAGCTACAAAGCCACTCAATAACAATTTCTTATACATAGTTATTACTTGTTTTTAATTTAATATATTTCAGAATGTTACACCTATGCTCATTTTCATAGCTATACCACCTTCACCCATATTATGATATACATACGTTTCATTATCGTAGGTATTATAATATACAGTATGAACAATATCACGAATCATGCAACCCGCGGTGAAGTACATGCTTAATTTATCGTTCAGCTGATAGTTTATACCAACTTGCGGATTTATCATAAAACACGATGGGTTATAATAGGCCTTATGAAACTTGGCATCTTTACGTCCGGTTATTTGTCCACCTATCGAGAGTGCAAAAAATGGCTGACAACGGGTGTCGGTAAAATACAATCGAGTGTGCAAGTATAGTGGCACCGATACCAAGTTCTCGGGGCAATCGACACAATAAAGACCAACAGCATCACTATAACTCAAATCAAAATCGTCACTAAATGAGTGAAAGTTAATACCAATACCGGCACCGAGAAAGAAAAGGTTACTGAAGCGAACGCCCCCGATATACTCCAATCCGAATACACTTCTATCATCTCCCTTATCTTGAAAGTCCGATGCGGTTGTATATTCTATCGATTGTTCGTAATGTAGCGGTTTGCTTTGCTTTTTCTCTTTTACAGTAATAGTTTGGGCACTTGTGATAAGTTGAGCTGAGGCCAATAGAGGTAGTAATACTCCTATCGCCAATAAAATAATTTTTCGTTTCATAGCTTATTTCTCCTTTACTTGCACATCGGTACTCTTTTGTCGGCGCAATATCTCGGTATTGTCTTGGCCGTAAGTTGCAATGCGTGCTTCTTGGACATTCTCTATATCTTGACGAGTTGCATTGCGGAAGTTGGTATATTTGGCCGGATAGCCACTCACGGTTATCTCCAAGAAGCCTTGGTCGTTGGTTATCACATCGATGATAGTACCCACCAGCAAGTCGGCATCATAGGTCTTGGCAGCACGGCTCAGGGCTATTTTCTTGAGGTCGGGCATCATGGACTTGATTTGCTCGGCATTGGCCGCCGTAACAGGGAGTATTTTATAGGCCTCTTTCTCGGTATAGGAAATCTTTTGTTGCGACACCACCACATCGGCAATAAGAGGGGCTGTCATCATGTAATGGTCGGGCTCAAGGTTGCGTGTCGATGATTCTTGATAGACTACACGAGTGTCGCGTTGTGCTACAGCTACAACGGCACAGCTTGCAAGGGCAAGCATAAAAAGTAAGCGTTTCATGGCATATTGATATTTCCGCCTCTCACGTCCCATTGAGGCCTACAAACAAAAAAGCGTGGACGATGTTCGGTTTATCTTATTCGAGGCATCGCCAAACGCCTTACACGAAATAAACAGCCCATCCCACGCGTTGCCGGTATAAAAACCCACGCGGGGATGGTTATAGGCAAGCATAGGCGTTTGTGACTGCATTACCCTTCGTGTATGAAATTGGCGATTTCCGAATAAAGGATAAAGCAAAAACGCTTTATAAATAATATGTAAAAACAGAAGGCTTGCGCCTTCGTTTTACAAATATAGTGATATTATTTGAGATACACACATTGTAGTACAATTTCTATAAAAAAAATATGGGCACAGCGCAAATGCTGTGCCCATATTATATATAATGTACTATATAGGGTCTACCCTATTATTTCTTAACATTGGGAAGTTCGAGACCATAACCTTTACGTTTGTCCTCGATCTTGAGGTATACACCTATAAAGAATGCCAACACACCAAATGATGAGAAGATAATCATGGGCACGGTGTAGCCACCTGTAGAGTTGAGTGTAGCACCAATCATGATGGGTGTGAGGAAAAGACCGATGTTTTGAATCCAGAAGATAAGGCAATAGGCCGAACCAAGGATTTTGGCATCGATAATCTTAGGTACTGAGGGCCACAATGCAGCGGGTACCAATGAGAATGATACACCCAAGACAAGGATGAGCAGCATGGCAAATGTCTTAGAGGGGAACATGGGCAAGAGGAATGCAAAGCTGAGGTGGCAGCATATCATGATGATAGCACCGAGCATGAGCATCGAAGCACCTTTACCCTTATAGTCGATAAATGCGCCCAAGAAGGGTGTGAGCACCATAGCCAAGATGGGGAAGAAGCTGAAGAGTTGCGAAGCCTCGTCGGCACCGATACCCAATGTTGTCTCCAAGAAGTTGGGAGCAAAACGTTGGAAGGGGAAAATAGCCGAATAGTACAACACGCACAAGAGAGCTACCAACCAGAACATCTTGCTTGAGAAGATCTTACCCAAGTCGCTGATGCGGAACTCCTCTTCGCTGGCCTCCTCGTTCATCTCACCTGCGGCGATGAGTTGCTTGTCGAACTTGCTATCCATTATAGCAAATACCGAGTAGCAAATGAGACCGATGAGCAACAATGCGGTGCAGAAACCTACGGGAGCTACTACCGAAGCATCAAATTTGTTTGAAACGATGGGGGCAATCCACATAACGGCAAACACACCAAGACGTGCAATCGCCATCTCGATACCCATAGCCAAGGCCATCTCTTTGCCTTTGAACCACTTAGCGATAGACTTTGATACTGTTGTACCGGCCATCTCGCAACCGCAACCAAAGATCATGAAGCCCAAGCAAGCCATCTTGGCATTACCGGGAAGCTCGGGCCACCAGCTATTGAGCCATTGGCACAATTCGGTAGCGGCAAACCACTCGGTGATGGCCATGAACTTTACAGCAGCACCAAGTACCATCAACGATGCCGACAAAATACCGGTAAAGCGAATACCCATCTTGTCGAGAATGATACCGGCAAAGATGAGGAAGAAGCAGAACACATTGAGGAAGTACTCTGATGCCGCATAGGTACCAAATACAGTACTATTCCAGCCCAAATTGCTCTCAACAAGCGATTTGAGAGGCGACATAACGTCTACAAACATGTAGGCAAAAAACATCATGAGCGCAACAAGAATGAGCGCCGCCCAACGAGCTATTACCGAGTCGTTGAGTTTTTTCTGAATTACTTGTGTCATAGTTTTAGTTTGTTATTTGTTTGATTGTTAGATTGTTTACTTTATCTCTTCTCAAGCAACACTACATTCTCCACATGGTGTGTATGGGGGAACATATCGACCGGTTGTACTCGAGCTACACGATACATATCGTCGAGCATAGCAAGGTCGCGTGCTTGAGTAGCAGGGTTGCAACTTACATACACAATGCGCTCGGGAGCAGCAAAGCGTATTACCCCTATTACATCGTCGTGCATACCGGCACGTGGGGGGTCGGTAATGATAACATCGGGGCGTCCGTGTTGCTCGATAAACTCGGTAGTGAGTATATCCTTCATATCACCTGCATAGAAGATGGTGTTGTCTATACCGTTAAACTCGGCATTGATCTTGGCATCTTCAATAGCCTCGGGCACATACTCGATACCCACTACTTGACGTGCTTGGCGAGACACAAAGTTGGCAATAGTACCGGTACCTGTATAAAGGTCGTATACCAACTCATTGCCTGTGAGACCGGCAAACTCGCGTGCCACCTTGTACAATTCATAGGCTTGCTCCGAGTTGGTTTGATAGAACGACTTGGGTCCCACCTTGAATTGCAATCCCTCCATCTGCTCCAAGATGTAGTCGCGACCACGATAACATATCACCTCTTGGTCGGTAATAGTGTCGTTGGCCTTTTGGTTGATAATATAGAGCAACGAAGTAATCTCGGGGAAGCGGTCGGCAATGTGTTGCATCATATCGGCAATCAACTCGGGCTCGTTGTCGTGGAAAACAACAATGAGCATAATCTCGCCGGTAGAGGCAGTGCGCACAATCATATTGCGCAACAAGCCCACTTGCGCACGCAAGTCGAAGAATGTCATACCGCGCTCTATGGCATAGGCGCGCACATCGAGTCGTATGCGGTTGGTAATATCGTCTTGCAAGCAACATTGCTTGATGTCGAGTACCTTGTCAAACATGCCGGGGATATGAAATCCCAACGCATTGCGATCGGTAAATACCTCCTCTTGTTGCATCTGCTCGGGAGTGAGCCACGAGCGGTTGGAGAAGGTATACTCCAACTTGTTGCGATACTCGCGAGTCTTGACCGAGCCCTTGATGGGGGTAATCTCGGGCAACTCAATCTTGCCTATGCGAGTGAGGTTGTCAACAACTTGTTGTTGCTTGAATTGCAACTGATATTCGTAGGGAACATGTTGCCACTTGCAACCGCCACACACACCAAAGTGCGGACAGAAAGGCTCTACACGTATATCAGAGGGCTTGTGCATCTTGACAATACGCGCCTCGGCATAGCTGTGTTTCTTGCGAGTGATTTGCAAGTCGACAACATCGCCAGGAGCGGCAAATGGTACAAAAATTACTTTATCATTGTGTCGGCAGAGAGCCTTACCCTCTGCAGCTACACCGGTGATTTCAATCTCTTCCACCAGCGGTAGCGGTTGTTTTTTACGTGCCAAAGGTATATATATTTAATAAATAAAAAATCGCTCAAAGGTAGCTATAATTTCTGAGATAAGCGTCATGAGCCGATAAAAATCCCCCATATAGAGTTATATCAAAAAATATAGTCAACAAAAAAGCCAATACATACGATTTTTATGGCGTCATTATATAAAAAAACCGATTTTATTTGCTATCTTTGCCAATCATTTGTAAAAAAGTAACAACCAATAATATTTTTTAGAATGAAAAGAGTGTATACATTCGGTAACGGACAAGCAGAAGGTCGTGCCGACATGAAAAATCTATTGGGTGGTAAAGGTGCCAACTTGGCCGAGATGAACCTTATCGGTGTTCCCGTACCTCCGGGCTTCACCATCACCACTGAAGTATGTACTGAGTACAATCAACAAGGTAAAGAAACAGTTGTAAAACTTCTCGAAGCCGAAGTACGTGGTGCTATTGAATACGTAGAGTCACTCACCGGTACAGTATTCGGTGATGAAACCAACCCTCTCTTGGTATCTGTTCGTTCGGGTGCACGTGTATCTATGCCCGGTATGATGGATACAGTATTGAACTTGGGTATGAACGACACTGCTGTTGAAGCCCTTGCACGCAAATCGGGCAATGCTCGTTTCGCTTGGGACTCTTACCGTCGTTTTGTTCAAATGTATGGTGACGTTGTATTGGGCATGAAACCCCAAAGCAAAGACGATATCGACCCCTTCGAAGAGGTAATGGAGAAAGTAAAAGAGGAAAAAGGTGTGAAACTCGACACTGAGCTCGATGTAGAAGACCTCAAGACTCTTGTTAAGCTCTTCAAAGCCGCTGTTTTGGAGCGTACAGGCAAGAACTTCCCCGACTGTCCTTGGGAACAACTTTGGGGTGCAGTTTGCGCCGTATTCGATAGCTGGATGAACGAGCGCGCCATCCTCTACCGTCGCATGAACCAAATTCCCGAAGAATGGGGTACTGCAGTAAACGTACAAGCAATGGTATTCGGTAACATGGGTGACACATCTGCTACAGGTGTTGCATTTACTCGTGACGCCGCTACAGGTGAAGACATCTTCAACGGTGAGTATTTGATCAATGCTCAAGGTGAGGACGTAGTTGCCGGTATCCGTACACCTCAACAAATCACTACCGAGGGTTCTCGTCGTTGGGCTGCATTGCAAGGCATCAGCGAGGAAGAGCGTGCTGCTAAATATCCCTCACTCGAAGAGGCTATGCCCGTATGTGCTCAAGCCCTCATCGAGACACAACAAAAACTCGAAGACTACTTCAAAGATATGCAAGACCTTGAGTTTACTATCCAAGATGGTAAATTGTGGTTGTTGCAAACTCGTAACGGTAAGCGCACAGGTGCCGCTATGGTGAAGATCGCTATGGATATGCACCGCGAAGGCATTATCGACGAGAAGACAGTATTGCGCCGTATGGAGGCCGACAAACTCGACGAGTTGTTGCACCCCGTATTCGACACTGCTGCTATGAAGGCTGCCAAGGTTATCACTAAGGGTCTTCCCGCTTCTCCCGGTGCTGCTGTAGGTCAAATCGTATTCCACGCCGACGACGCAGAGGCATGGCACGAAAACCGCAAGAAAGTCATCATGGTACGTATCGAGACTTCACCCGAAGACCTCCGTGGTATGAGCGTAGCAGAGGGTATCCTCACAGCTCGTGGTGGTATGACTTCACACGCTGCCGTTGTGGCTCGTGGTATGGGTAAGTGCTGCGTATCGGGTGCAGGTGAAATCAAGGTAGACTACAAAAACCGCACTGTAGAGATTGGTGGTACTACATATAAAGAAGGTGACTGGATTTCGCTCAACGGTTCTACCGGTGACGTATACGACGGTCAAATCCCCACTCGTATGCCCGACCTCAGCGGTGACTTCGGTGCTATCATGGATCTTTGCGAGAAATATACCAAAGCCGATGTTCGCACCAACGCCGACTCACCCCGCGATGCTAAGGTAGCTCGTGACTTCGGTGCTAAGGGTATCGGTCTCTGCCGTACAGAGCACATGTTCTTCGAAGGCGACCGTATCAAAGCTATGCGCGAAATGATTCTCTCTAAAGATGAGGAAGGTCGTCGTCGTGCTCTTGCCAAATTGCTCCCCATGCAACGTGGCGACTTCGAAGGTATCTTCGAGGCTATGGACGGCTACGGTGTTACTATCCGCTTGCTCGATCCCCCCTTGCACGAGTTCGTACCCCACCAAACTGCAACAATGAAAGAACTCGCCGACGAAATGGGCATCACTCTCGAAGAGGTAAAACTCGCTTGCGACGCTCTCGAAGAGTTCAACCCCATGCTCGGTCACCGTGGTTGCCGTCTTGGTAATACATACCCCGAAATCACCGAGATGCAAGCTCGCGCTATCATCGAGGCTGCCCTCAACGTGAAGGCTAAGGGTATTGATGTACACCCCGAAATCATGGTTCCCCTCGTAGGTATGGTTACTGAGTTGCGCATGCAAGCCGACATCATCAACCGCGTAGCTAAAGAGGTATTCGCTGAGCGTGGCGAGACTGTAGACTACAAGGTAGGTACAATGATCGAGGTTCCCCGTGCTGCTGTTACAGCCGACCAAATTGCCGAGGTTGCCGACTTCTTCTCATTCGGTACCAACGACTTGACTCAAATGACATTCGGTTACTCTCGTGACGACGCCGGTAAGTTCTTGAAAGTTTACAAAGAACTCGGTATCATCAAGACCGATCCCTTCGCAGTTCTCGACCAACAAGGTGTTGGCCAACTCGTGAAGATGGGTGTTGAGAAAGGTCGCGCTACTAAACCCGAATTGAAGGTTGGTATCTGTGGTGAGCACGGTGGTGAGCCCTCATCAGTTAAGTTCTGCGCTAACTTGGGCATGAACTACGTATCTTGCTCTCCCTTCCGTGTGCCCATCGCACGCGTAGCTGCTGCTCAAGCTGCTCTCGAGGCTTAATAGATAATAATCTACAAGCTATATGGCAAGTGAGCTCCTCCGAAAAGAGGGGCTCACTTTTTTATGACAATACCTTTCTATATGCACACAAAAACATATCTTTGCAACATAACTACACAAAAACACATATTATGAATATACGATTACTGCTGTTGGCACTGAGCAAAGCTATTGCAGGATGCGTTATGATGGCCTTGCTACTCTTTCTACCGGCCGGTACACTTGCCTACAACAAAGCCTGGTTGCTGATGGGCTTGCTGTTTATACCCATGCTATTGATGGGTATTGTAATGTATATCAAATCGCCCGAGCTACTGCGTCGTCGCTTGGAGTCGAAAGAAAAACGCAACGTGCAACAAGGCGTCATCAAGTATGCCGGTATGCTATTTATAGCAGGTTTTATCGTTGCAGGACTCGACTATAGATATGGATGGTCAGTCGTACCCGAATGGGTAACATGCGCGAGTGCCCTACTCTTCCTGGGTGGATATGGCATGTATGCCGAGGTAATGCGCGAAAACGTGTGGCTATCGCGTACGGTACATGTAGAGAGTGAGCAAGAGGTGGTAACAACAGGTCTGTATGGCATCGTTCGCCACCCTATGTACACAGCCACATTGCTCATGTTTATCAGCATGCCTTTAGTGCTCGGCTCGTGGTGGGCTACATTGATACTGTTTCTCTACATACCCATCATCGTGAGCCGTATACTCGACGAGGAGAAACTCCTCCGCGCCGAACTAAAAGGTTATAACGAATACTGCAACCACCTACGCTGGCGACTCATTCCCGGTATGTGGTAACAATCCAAAAGCACACAACAGCAACGAGGCTGCCGTGGAGACGGCAGCCTCGTTGCTGTATTGAGTATAATGCTACTTACTTCACAATCGCACTCACGGCATTGAGTATGGGCTCGGTACTTACGTTGCATCCCACAGCTTGTTGCATCCAATGGTTGGGCGTGAGACGACCCAACTGATACATGCGCATGATTTCGGTTGCAAAATCGCGAGTGTTGGTAAATTGAGCGAAGTGCTCTTCAAGTTGGAACTCTACGATGTGACCCAAAGGATAGTTGGGCAAGTACAACGGCGAGTTGACCATGTGCGAATAGATGGCCAAGATGGGAGAATCTTTCTCACCCAACACGGGCGCGTAGTAGCTATTCCACACATCGCGAGCTATGGCAAGCGTAGCCTCGCGTAACTCGGCAGTAGTAGCTTGGGGATGCTCATAGAGCCATTGCCACAGGTGCATATCGACGAGCGACACACCCATGATTTCGTACAACCCCCAGAAGATGTCGAGTGTAGTATTCTCGTCCATTTGTTGCTTGTAACCGAGCAATTGCAAGTCGCGCTTTTGGAAAATAAAGGCCAATGCCTCGGTAAAACCGGTATTGGGCACACCGCGCAACATGTAGTGGTCGATGTCATAGAGGTCGATTGTTTGCTCTACGTTGTGACCAAACTCATGCACGGCTATATTGTAGCCTTTGTAGTCCATACCCTCGCCACCTATACGGGTGCGCAACAAAGAGTTTTCCCAGCGACCCACAGCGCCCCAGGCATGACCCGAGCCACGTGCTCCTTGCACAGTGATTTTGTCGGCCAAATAGTTGGCCTCGGCGGGTGTAAAGCCCAAAGCCAAGAGCATACGAGGCATATCGGCCTCGAAAGCCTCGGGAGTGGGATATTTGCTACGAGTGAGGGCTGTGAGTTGGTCTTCAGATATGGCACTACGGCTCTTAAAGCCATCGTACCATATATCATAAGGACGCAAGTCGCGACCCAAGCGTTGCTTGATTATCTCAGCTACAGCCTTCACTTGAGGCGATGATACAAGATTTACAAAGAGCTCTTCTACTTCTTGCGTAGTCATCTCCATCGCAACCTCAATGTTGCGAAGAATAGCTGTGGGAGCTTGCAACTCGTACTTATCGGCAGCTTTCATGGCTGCATAGTGCGACATAATAACATCATAACGACCATTCTCCTCCGGCGCAAGAGTAACCTCCTCATCGCCTTTCCAAGTGCGATTGCTATAGGGAGCCCAATCGTATTCACCGTTATTTACAACAGCTTGGGGTATAGTGCCATCGACGATGCGCTGCATCACTTGGTATATTATCTCTTGCTTCTCATGCGCATTGGGCACATTGGCATAGTTCGACTTTATCTCGTCGCGCAGGTTCCAGTGTGAGAGCAACACCATATCTTCGGGAAAGAGTCGTACTCCCTCTTCGTTGAGCAAGTGGCCCATCATGATGTTGTAGCCGGCAATGTAGTTTTCGCCATCGGCATTGACTTGACCTATTTGCTTGTTTACCTCGGCAGGAACTCTCGATGTAAACATATCGCCCAATCGAGCATAAGCCCACTCAAGACGACTCCATTCACCACCCAAAGCATTTTTCTCTTCGAGCGAATAGTTGGGGAAATTAAGGATGGTAATAAATGCCACTTTATTCTCGTACAAGTCGGTTGTGAGGTGCGAGAAGGGGTTGAAAGCACTCATAATATAGTCGAGCTCGATGGGTTCGGGGCCCGAGAGCATAGTGGGCAAGTTGAGCTCAACAGCCACTTGGTTGGTAGCACCCAACAATACCTCATACACCTTCGAGAGCTTGTCGAATAGCACCTTGCGAGCCTCGGCATCGGCTACATAGTTGTCTTTGACAAACTGAGCAAACTCCTCGTCAGTGCCATCTTGCTCTTGCCACAAAGCAGCCACTTGCTCCACGCCGCGCTTCATCACATCATGGTTGGCCTCGGGATAGAGGCTTTGCATTTCGATTACAAGAGCTTCGGTATTTTTGTCGTTGCTGTCACACTTGTTACAACAACTCACACACATTGCCATCATGGTAATAAGGATTAAATAACTGAGAAATCGTTTCATACTCATTCTTGTTTTATGATTGTACATTTTGTTATTCTATCACAAAGTCGCAAGCCACACGACTCTCGCGCACCTTCTTGCAGTAGGTCGATATAGCTACGTGTGCAGGATGCTTTTTGTAGGCCTCAAGATCTTCTATCGAAGCAAAGGTCGACACCAGACAGGCATCGTAATTACCCTCTACAACATTGATGCCCACCTCGCACGATAGCAATTGGGGCACTACACCCATAAGCGATTCGAGGTGTTCTTTCATCCATTGAGCGTTTTCGCAAGCTGTGTGGCCTTCAGCCTCGGGCTTCAGTTTCCACATTACAATGTGTTTTATCATATACTATTTACTGTTTTATAAATTCTATTGACGATGCTATTTCATAACCTTGGTTGTAGAGATCGAGCAACTTACTTGTGTCGCGCTCTATGCGATCTACAACAATGGGTTTCTGCGGACGAATAACGGTTATTTCGCCTCTCTCCTCCATTTGCTCTATCATTTCTATCTGACTATTGTACAACGCATTGCGACCTGCAATAGCACGACGCAAATAGGGATATTGGCGATAGAAGAAAAACGGAACAGTAGTGGGCTTCGACGGCTTGCGATAGCCTTTGTTGCGAGTGAGCACTACCACATTGTTGTTGTAGCCCAATTCACGTGCACGCAACAATGGCAACGAGTCGGCAATACCGCCATCGAGCATGGGATGGCCATCGACATACGATATGGGGCACACAAATGGCAAACTGCTCGATGCCTTGACAATCTCTATGATGCGTCGCGGGTCATGCTTTTCGTTGTAATAGCAAGCGTGCCCCGTGAGGCAATCGGTCGTTACCATTTCATACACCTCGCTACAACGGGCATACTTGTCATAGTCATAAGGTATGATCTGCTCGGGAAAGGTATGAAACAACAAGTCGAAGTCCATGATATTTCCCTTGAGAATGAGTTGTTTGATACCCAGGTATCGATACTTCTCCAAGAGGTCAATATTGCTATACTTGGCCCTACCCTTTTGCCCCGACATGTACGACAAGCCGTTGCAAGCACCGGCACTCACACCTATGGTATAGGGGAAACGTATACCCCGCTCCATAAAGTTGTCGAGCACACCGCAAGTAAACACTCCTCGCATGCCACCACCTTCGAGTATCAAGCCCGAAGCACTATTGAGCTGTACAGTCTTCTGTGTCATAGTCATTATGAGCAAGATGATTTTATAGCCTCAATCACCGCGGCAGTAAAGCCATTGGCCTCAAGGCTATTGATACCTTTTATTGTATAACCGCCTGGGGTACACACCTTGTCTATCTCTACAGCCGGATGGGTATCGTTCTGCAAGATAAGTTCGGCAGCACCTTTCATCGACTGCGCTACCATCTTCATGGCGTCATGCGGATAGATGCCCAACTCCACACCAGCCTGCATGGCAGCTTGTATATATTTGAGAGCGTAGGCAATACCGCTCGATGTCATAGAGGTAGCAGCCGACATTTGGCTCTCGGGAATGAGCATGGCAACACCCATCTCGTTGAAGATGTCAAGCATCAATTGCTCCTGCTCGGGTGTGGCATTGCGCGACGATATGAGCGTAAGACTCTCTTGTAACGAAATAGCCGTATTGGGTATGAGGCGGAATATGGTATTGCCACATTGGGGCAACATGGCTTCGAGACTATCAAAGTCGATACCTGCAGCAACCGACACCACAACTTGCTCTGGCGTAGGCTTTATCTCGTCGATAACCGTCTTTATGAGCCAAGGTTTCACAGCAAGTATTATCATATCGGCATGGCATGTTGCTTGGCGATTGTCGCATGTAGTGACGATTGTGGCATATTGGGCCTTTATGGCATCGAGTTTTGCTACCGAGCGATTGCTCAACACTATATCTTCGGGGGCTATGATACTACCATTGCACAATCCTCGTGCAATGGCTCCTCCCATATTTCCGGCTCCTATTATCGCTACTTTCATTGGTTGTAAAGTGTTGTGAAATGATACCAAAGGAACTTTAATCATCGACACCTATCGTGCCGAAAACTAAAGTTCCTCTTATTATAGCATTGTGTCTATTATTGGTGTTGTTCGCGCAACAGGTCGTTCACTGTCTTAACAGGATTGAATGTAGCAATGGGAACCTCTACAAAGAGGGTATTCCAGTCGCTCATCGCACCATTCCACAAGCCTGGCAATTCGAGAGCTTTCAACTCCTTGCCACTCTTAGACTTATATGAGATAAAGCCTGTATTTTTATCGACATACTCGGGCAGATTGTACTTCTCGCCCTTGTCGTTGCGCACAGCACATACCAAGTCTACAGGATTGAAGTGTGTACCTTTCTCAAAGAATGCCTTTGCCTCGGCATTGTTCATGTCGATTTGCGAACTTTCGAGGATTTGCAACGACACAGTACCGTCTTGATTGTATGCCAAGAAGGGGCCTCCACCGGGCTCACCCACATTCTTCACCATACCGCACACACGCACAGGGCGGTCGAACTTCTTGAGCAGATATGCCACCAATTGAGCCTCATCGAGCGTAACAACAGCGTCATTGCGGTTGTAAAGCGATTTTTCGAGGAAAGCCACCATCGATTGCAAGTCGGCAGCAGTATAATTGCCACTCTTGAGTTGTGCCATGTAGGCATCTATCTGCTTCTTGAGCGATATGAGCACACCGCCTATAATCTTCTTGTAGCGCACGGTCTCGTCTTTGAGACGATCGGGTACAACGTTGTCGATGTTCTTCACAAAAATTACATCGGCATCAATATCATTGAGGTTTTCAATAAGCGCACCGTGACCACCCGGACGGAACAAGAGCGAGCCATCGCTATCGCGGAAGGGCTTGTTGTCCATGTCGGCAGCAATAGTGTCGGTAGAGGGCTTTTGCTCAGAGAATGATATATGATAACGCACATTGTACTCACGCTCATACTCCTCACGCACTTGCTCTACGAGATCTTGGAAGAGAGCCAAATGATCGTGCGAAACAGTAAAATGCACATTTACATCGCGAGCAGCATTGCCGGCATAGAGCGCACCCTCGGCAAGGTGCTCTTCCATAGCTGTGCGCACTTGGTCTTCGTAGGTATGAAATTGCAACAAACCTTTGGGCAGATTACCATAGTTAAGACCATCTTCACCCAAGAGAGCTGCAACAACCTCTTTATAATTGCCTTCGTCCATGAGGTCGTCGATTGTGTTGCCATAGAGTACTACACATGCATCGTTCAACGCATCATAGAAAGCAAAGCGAGTTATGTTGTCGAAGAATTTCTTCTCAAAATCGGTAGTAGGCTCGTCATACTCAGCATCGAGAAACTCAAACAAATTCTTGAACATGCGACTTGCTGCACCCGAGGCAGGTACAAACTTCACAATGCGATGATTGTCGGCAAGATAGCCATCCCATTCAGTCAGATATTTATCTACCTGCGTATCGTCTACGGCCAATATACCATTGTCTATTGAGGCCGAGGCCGATAACTTGAGAAATGGGAAACCGCTGGCAAAACTATTAAGTTGCTCATTGATTTTCTCTTCCGATATGCCTCTTGAGGCAAATACTTTGAGATCTTCCGAGGTATACATATTGATATATTTGAATTGGTTATTGGTAAATTATCTTCAAATTTACAAAAAAGTATAATGCAACGATGTGTTTCTATAAAAAAATCACACATTTAATATATAATACGCCCCATCACACACGTCACAAGAGAGATACCTCATGACCAACTTTCGAGAACAACGCAATAAATTTTCTCAACAA
>JAFZFQ010000063.1 GCA_017555825.1 Bacteroidaceae bacterium
ACAGTAGGCGATATAGCCGAGTAGGGGTGCTGTATAGATGTCGTTTTGAGCAGTTTGCCGTAGTGTAACATTCGTTTGTGGTTGCGCTGAATAGCTCGCTGAAAAAAATATAAAAAAAAATTCCCTTGCGCTATGTTAATTGAGCGAAAGTCTGTATCTTTGCATGCAATAAAATTTAATGCTTAAACATTATGTCATTTATTGCAGACAAAGTTGTAATGGACGGATTGACATTTGACGATGTATTGTTAATCCCCGCTTATTCAGAGGTTCTTCCTCGTAATGTCGAATTGACGACAAAGTTTTCACGCAATATCAAGTTGAACGTTCCCATTGTTTCGGCTGCTATGGATACAGTGACCGAAGCAAAGCTCGCTATAGCTATAGCTCGCGAAGGTGGTATAGGTGTTATTCACAAAAACATGCCTATTGCCGAGCAAGCACGCCAAGTACATGCAGTGAAACGTGCCGAGAATGGTATGATTTATGACCCTGTTACCATCACACGTGGTTCTACCGTGCGCGATGCTCTCGAAATGATGAAAGAGTATCACATCGGTGGTATTCCTGTTGTAGACGAAGAGGGTAAATTGGTAGGTATCGTGACCAACCGCGACCTCCGTTTCGAACGCAATCTCAACTCGCTTGTTGACGATGTAATGACCAAGGAAAACTTGGTTACAACAACTCAATCGACCGACTTGCAAGAGGCTACCGAGATTCTTCAAAAACATAAAATCGAGAAACTTCCCGTTGTTGACAAAGACAACCACCTCATTGGTCTCGTAACATACAAAGATATTACCAAAGCCAAAGATAAACCCTATGCTTGCAAAGACGAGTTGGGTCGTTTGCGCGTTGCAGCCGGTGTAGGTGTAACAGGCGACTCTATGGATCGTGTTGATGCCCTCGTTGCCGCCGGTGTAGATGCTATCGTTATCGATACAGCTCACGGTCATAGCAAAGGCGTGGTGACTATTCTCAAAGCCGTTAAGGCCAAATATCCCAATCTCGATGTTGTGGTAGGTAACATTGCTACAGGTGCTGCCGCCAAGTATCTTGTTGAGGCTGGAGCCGACGGTGTGAAGGTAGGTATCGGTCCTGGTTCTATCTGTACTACTCGTGTTATTGCCGGTGTGGGTGTTCCCCAACTTTCGGCTGTGTATGACGTAGCCAAGGCGCTTGAAGGTACAGGTGTGCCCTTGATTGCCGATGGTGGTATTCGTTACTCGGGCGATATTGTTAAGGCTCTTGCTGCCGGTGCTTACTCGGTAATGTTGGGTGGTATGTTGGCCGGTGTTGAGGAGTCGCCCGGTGAGACTATTATCTACAACGGTCGTAAGTTCAAGTCATATCGTGGCATGGGTTCGCTCGAAGCCATGGAAAAAGGCTCGAAAGACCGCTACTTCCAAGCCGACGAGATGGACGCCAAGAAACTCGTACCCGAGGGTATTGCTGCTCGCGTTCCCTATAAAGGCTCGTTGTTTGAGGTAGTATACCAAATGATTGGTGGTTTGCGCGCCGGTATGGGTTATTGTGGTGCACACAACATCGATCAATTGCACCAAGCTAAGTTTACTCGCATTACCAATGCAGGTGTTGCCGAGAGTCACCCCCACGATGTAAACATCACAAGCGAGGCTCCCAACTATAGCCGCGGTCAATAATGATATTTATAAAGATATAATAAGTTATATTAACAGGGACGACGGACAATTTTTTGTTGGTTGTCCCCGTTTTATGAAATGTAGTAATCACTAACGTTTGTAAATAATTTTATATCAAAATGAGAAAGCAATGGATTTTGTCGGCTTTTGTGATGGCCGCTATCTCTACAACAGCATTTGCGCAAGAGGTCTTGATGACTATCAACGGCAAAGAAATTACCAAGTCTGAATTTGAATATATATATCACAAAAACAATAAACAACAAGTTGAGATAGGTGGTATCGATGAGTATATGCCCCTCTTTGTCAACTATAAACTCAAAGTAGATGCTGCCGAGAAAGCCGGTATTGATACCACTGCGGCATTTGTAAGTGAGTTGGAAGGCTATCGCAAGGAGTTGGCCAAGCCCTACTTGACCGATCGCGAAACAGAGATGGCTCTCTTGCAAGAGGCATATAACAATTATACAAAGAATGTAGAGGTAAGTCACATACTTATCACTGCAGGCCAAGTGCCCACCGAAGAGAGCCGTGCCGAGGCTCTTGCTAAGGCTCAAGAAGTAGCTGCCAAGATTCAAGCCGGCGAAGACTTTGCAGCCCTCGCTGCTCAATACTCTGAAGATCCCGGCTCACAATCGCGTGGCGGATATTTGGGTTTTGTAAAGGGTGGTCGTCTCATTTATCCCTTTGAGAAAGTTGCATTCAGCATGCAACCTGGCGAAGTTTCAGAACCGGTAGAGACTCGATTTGGCTATCATATTATCAAAGTACACAGTGTGCGTCCCGACCAAGGCGAGCGCCTCTGTGCTCACATATTCTTGATGGTACCCCGCGATGCTACACCCGAGGTTGAGGCTCAAATTAAGGCCCAGGCCGATGCTATTTATAGCGACCTCATGGCCGGTGCCGACTTTGCTCAAATGGCTCGCGAAAAATCGCAAGACCAAGCCAATGCTATGCGTGGTGGTGAGTTGCCTTGGGTGTCGTCGGGCGAATTGGTTAAGGAATTGGACAATTTGGTATTTTCGTTGGAGGTAGGTCAAATTGCTGCTCCTGTTCGTACCAATTTTGGCTATCACATTGTACGTTTGAACGACAGTCGTGGTATCCGTTCATTTGACGAAATGCGCAACGAGTTGCACCAACGCATTTCTCGCGACGAGCGCGCTTCTATTGCTCGCAATGTGTTGATGGAACGTCTCAAAGCTGAGAACAATTATAAAGTCGATGAGGTGATGGTAGAGACTGCGGCTGCCCTCTGTGGTGTTGCTATCGACTCTACTGCATTGGCTGCTTTGACTCAACAAGATATGGTATTGGCTACCTATGCCGACAAGCAAATTACCAGCGCCGATGTTGCCAAGTCGCTCAAATCGCGTCGATTGATGCCTGGTCACAACCCCAAAAACCTTATTCTTGCCGACATAGAGCGCAAGGCCGAGGCCGACCTCTTGGAAATTGAGACTGCTGCATTGCCCGAGAAGTATGACGATTATCGCAACCTCATCAACGAGTATCGCGATGGTATGTTGCTTTTTGAAATAAGCAATCGCGAGGTGTGGGAAAAGGCTACTACCGACCTCAAAGGTCTTGAGAAGTTCTTCAAGAAAAATAAGAAAAAATATACATGGGATCGTCCTCGCTTCAAAGGTTATGTAGTATGCTGCGCCAATGAAGAGGTTGCCAAGGAAGCCAAGAAACTTATCAAGAAAACCAAAGATTCGGAGGTGTTCGCTACTCTCAATACAACATTCAATACCGACTCTGTCGAATTGGTATCGTTGGATAAAGGACTCTTTGTTGAGGGTGATAATGCCTATGTAGACGAATTGGCATTTGCCGGTGCTAAGGCCGAGCGTGACGAGAAGTTGCCCGTAGTATTTATCTCGGGTAAGACGCTCAAGGCTCCCGAAACCTATCTCGACGTGCGCGGTCAAGTTACAGCCGACTATCAAGAGTATCTCGAAAAATTGTGGGTAGAGAAGCTCAACAAGGCAGCCAAGGTTGTAATGAATGAAGATGTATTAAAAACTATTAAGTAATAATACAATCTGCACTTTTCGTCGTATCTTTATAGGCGAAAAAAGTATCTATTGTGAAAAGAATATTATCCATAATACTATGTAGCATCCTCACACTGTTGGTGTGGGGATGTTACGGTAAACATGAGCCCTCGCACGATGTGTTGGCAAGGGTGGGTGAGCACACGCTTACTACACGCGAAGTATTAGCAGAAGTCCCGGCCGGTCTCAACGACTCGGCTCGTGCTGTTTTTATTGAGCACTATATCAACGAATGGATTTCATCGCAGCTCATATACGATATGGCTCGTAAGAATCTTAGCAATATAGACCACCTAAACAACCTTGTTGAGGCTTATCGTCGCGACTTGTATGCCTATGAGTATCGCAAGCGATTGTCGGACGAGCGTCTTGCAGCAGATTTGCCCGAAGATACCATCATGGCATTTTACAAGGCACATCGCAATGAGTTTACCTTACAACGCAACATTGCCAAGGGTGTATTCTTGAAAGTTCCTGCCCAAGCACCTCAGTTGTCGGCTTTGCGCAAGTGGGTTGCCTCGGCCGGTGTACAAGACGTGGAGAATATCGAGAAGTATGCCGTAAAGAATGCCATCGGATATGATTACTTCCTCGATCGCTGGGTCAATACCGACGATTTGAAAGATAATATTCCTTATGAGTTCGACAGCAAAGCCTCGGTGTTGAAGCCACAGAAAATGTTTGAACACAAGAGCAACGATATGATATACATGCTCTATATCGATAGTTGCTTGTATGTGGGCGATGTGATGCCCTATGAAGTGGCACGTCAGCGCATTGTAGAGATATTGCTCAATGAGCGTCGCATGTCGTTCAACAAGGAGCTCGAACAGGCTCTCTATCAAGAGGCTGTAGCCGATGGCTTGGTAGAGCGATATGATGTGGAAATGAATACAGAAAAATAATAATATATGAAAAAAATAGCATTATTGTTTGGAGCCTTGATACTTGTGGCTGTTGTGGCCAAAGCACAAGTGTCGCAAAACAATATTATTGAAGAGGTTGTATGGGTTGTAGGCGACGAGCCTATCTATCGTTCGGAGGTAGAAACTCAGATACAACAAATGAAGTATGACGGACAGAAGATAGAGGGTGATCCTTATTGTGTTGTACCAGAAATGATAGCTGTGCAAAAGCTCTATTTGCATCAAGCTAAGCTCGATACTATTTTGGTGTCGGAGGGTCAGGTAAACCAAGAGGTTGAAATGCGTCTCAACTATTTTGTAGACCAACTTGGCTCTACAGCTAAGGTTGAGGAGTATTTCCGCAAACCCATGAAAGAGATACGCGAAGAGCTTGCCGAGTATGTGCGCAACAACAACATTGTGCAAGAGGTGCAAAGTACCTTGGTGCGCGATGTAAAGGTGACTCCTGCCGAGGTGCGCAAGTTCTACAATACTTTGTCAAAAGATAGCCTTCCTACCATACCCATGCAGGTCGAGGTGCAGGTTATATCTATCTATCCGCAAGTGCCCCAACAAGAGATTGACAACGTAAAGGCTCAGTTGCGAGAGTATTCCGAGCAAGTCAATTCGGGTGAGCGTGAATTTTCTACATTGGCCATTCTCCACTCTGAGGATCCCGGTTCGGCGCTTCGTGGTGGTGAGTTGGGCTTTGTAAGCAAGGCTACGTTGGCTCCCGAGTTTGCTGCTGTGGCATTCAACCTCAACGACCCCAAGAAGGTGTCAAAGATTGTTGAAACGGAATTTGGTTATCACATTATCCAGCTTATCGAAAAGCGTGGCGACCAGATCAACTGCCGCCACATCTTGCTCAAGCCTCATGTCTCTATGAAAGATATAGAGGGTGCTATACACCGTCTCGACTCGGTGCGCAATGATATTAAAGAAGGTAAGTTTACCTTTGAAGAGGTTACTCCCTACATATCGCAAGACAAAGATACCCGTTTCAACAAGGGTATAATGAGCAACTCTAATACCGGTTCTACTCGCTTCGAGATGCGTGAGTTGCCCCAAGATATTGCTAAGGCTGTGGCCAAGATGCAAGTGGGTGATATATCGGCTCCCATATCTACCATTGATGTGAAGAATAACAAGGAGGTGGTGATGATTGTCAAGTTGCTTTCGCGCCGCGAAGCTCACAAGGCCGACCTTGTAAACGACTATCAGGTTATTGCCAATATGCTTGAAGCCAAGAAGCGCGAGAAAATCTTGCAAGAGTGGATCGAAAAGAAACGTCGCGATACATACGTGCGCATCAAAGAGGGTTGGCGCAACTGCGACTTCAAGTACGATGGTTGGATAAAATAATACTGAAACATCTATAGGCATATATGAACAAGTCGTGTATACTACCTATACTGCTCCTTTTCTTTGCAACCGTGTCGGTGATGGGTGTGCCTCAAATGCAACAAAATAACACGCCCGCTACCGCCAAGGAGAAAGTGCATCTATTGAATGCCGATTCGCTCACCTTCGATGCTGCTAAGAGTGCCGATTATAGAGTGTTGCACGGCAATGTGCGCTTTCGCAAGGATAGCATGTATATGTATTGCGACAGTGCCTATTTCTACGAGAAAAACAACTCGCTCGATGCCTTTGGCAACGTGCGCATGGAGCAGGGCGATACGCTCTTTATATATGGCGATGTCTTATATTACGATGGTAAAGACCAGCTTGCCGAGTTGCGCCACAATGTGAGGTTGATCAACCGCAATGTGACGCTATTTACCGATAGTCTCAACTATGATATGGTAGATAATATCGGTTATTACTTTGCAGGAGGCTCTATTGTCGATGAGAAGAATGAATTGGTGTCGGTATACGGCGAGTATTCTACAGCAACCAAGGATGCTGTATTCAACTTTGATGTAGTGCTCACCAATGAAGACTATGTAATTTACTCCGACACATTGCGATACAATACCGACTCTAAGATAAGCTATCTCTATGGCCCGTCGACTATTGTGTCCGATAGCAATACCATCTATACAACTAACGGATGGTATGATACCAACGCCAATCATGCCATGTTGCTCGACCGCTCTCGTTTGGTGGGCGATGGTAAGATGCTCACAGGCGACACGCTCTATTACGACCGCAACAACAGGGTGGGTGAGGCCTTTGGCAACATGTTCCTTATCGACTCGTTGCAGTCGGTTATCATGGAGGGACACTATGGCCTTTACAACGAAGTTACCGAATTTGCCTTTGCTACCGATAGTGCTCGTGTCTTGGAGTTCTCTCGTCAAGATACGCTCTATATGCACGCCGATACGCTTATGACGCTTGTCGATGCCGACTCTACTCGCATATTGCGTGCCTTCTACGGAGTGCGTTTCTATAGAGCCGATGCGCAAGGTGTGTGCGACTCTTTGCAATATGTCGAGCGCGACAGTACGTTGACAATGTATACCAAGCCTGTGTTGTGGAGTGGCGAACAGCAGATTTATGGCGACACGATACGCATGTTTTTCAACGATTCAACTATCGATTGGGCTCATATCATCAACAATAGTTTTGCCACACAGCTCAAGGGTGGCGACTACTATGACCAGATGGAGGGCAATGAGATAAAAGCCTATTTCGAGGGCAATGAATTGCGCCGAATGGAGACTTTGGGCAACGTATTGGCGATTTTCTACCCGCAAGATAGCGACTCAACGCTCACCGGTATGCTCAATACCGAGGCAAGCTTCCTCAATATTCTTTTAGAGAATAATGAGATGAAAAAGATGGTGATGTGGCCCTCGGTCAAGGGTAAGATGTACCCACTTGAGGAGCTATCGCCCTCTACGATGTTCCTGTCGCGCTATGTTTGGTATGGCGAGCGCCGTCCCAAGGACAAAGACGATATATTCCGTCGTGCCGAGAAGAGTGCCGTTATCAGCGACGAGGAGCAACGCAACAATACTACACATAAGTTCAATTTGTAATTACTACACATACACTGCACATGAGCGACATCATACACCTTTTACCCGATTCTGTTGCCAATCAGATAGCTGCCGGCGAGGTTATTCAACGCCCCGCGTCGGTTATCAAGGAGCTTGTTGAGAATGCTGTCGATGCCGGAGCAACATCTATACAGATTATACTCAAGGATGCCGGTCGCACGCTCATACAAGTTATTGACAACGGTTGCGGTATGTCGCCCACCGATGCTCGATTGGCGTTCGAGCGTCACTCTACCTCCAAGATACGCCAGGCCGACGATCTCTTTTCGCTTCGCACCATGGGTTTTCGTGGCGAGGCTCTTGCCTCTATAGCCGCTATTGCACAGGTAGAGTTGCGCACTCGTCGCGCCGAGGATGAAGTGGGCACATGTGTGCGCATGGCTGCCTCGCAGTGTGAGTCGCAAGAGGTTATCACCGCTCCTGTGGGTAGTAATTTCTCTATCAAGAATATATTTTTCAATGTACCTGCGCGTCGCAAGTTTCTCAAGAGCAACCAGGTTGAGTTGAGCAATATTGTCAACGAGTTTGAGCGCATGGCCTTGGTCAATACCGAGGTGGAGTTTGTGCTCATTCACAACGACAACGAGCTCTATCGCTTGCCTGCAGGCTCTTTGCGTCAGCGCATTGTATCGTTGTTTGGCAAGAGTCTCAATCAGCAGCTTTTGCCTGTCGAGGCGAATACATCGATAGTCAATCTGTCGGGCTACGTGGGTAAGCCCGAGGCTGCGCGTAAGCGTGGCGCTCTGCAGTACCTCTTTGTCAACGGTCGCTACATGCGTCATGCAGGTTTTCACAAGGCGGTAATGAAGGCCTACGAGGAGTTGATACCGCAAAACGAAATGCCCAATTACTTTCTCAACTTCAATGTCTCGCCCGATACTATCGACGTGAATATACATCCCACCAAGACCGAGATAAAGTTTGAGAACGAGCAAGCCATTTGGCCCATTGTCTTGGCCGGTGTCAAGGAGGCTTTGGGTAAGTTCTGCGCTGCACCCTCTATCGACTTCGATATGGAAGATGCACCCGATATTCCGGCCTATACGCCAGGAAAATACATCGCTCCTCCTTCAAAGGGTTTCAATCCCTCATACAATCCCTTCAATCAGCCGGCTCGTAGCAGTGGCGGCAACACCAAGCGCCCCGACTACGATTGGCAAAAGCTCTATGAGGGCTTCAACTCGTTGCAGAACGACGTGCCTGTGCCCGACGAGTGCGATTGTATGACCGATACGTTATACGAGTCTTCATCCATACTCTCCTCGTCGGTTTCTATGCCGTGCAACGATGGTGAGTATGTACAGTCGAGCCTCAATATCGAGCCCAAGGCCTCACAAGCATCCTCGCTCTACATGCAGTTTAAGGGTCGCTACATCATTACGCCCTCTAAAAACGGATTGTTGCTTGTCGATCAGCACCGTGCGCACGAACGCGTCTTGTTTGAGCAGTATATGCAACGTCGTGTTGCCGAGCAGTCTATCCCATCGCAGCAGATTCTCTTTCCTCAGCTCATACAGTTGTCGCCCTCGCGTGTAGCACTCCTGGCCGAGGTGGAGCCGGCATTGACACAACTCGGTTTCGACCTTTCGGACATGGGCAATGGAGCCTACTCGGTGTGTGGTGTGCCTGCAGGTATCGAAGGTGTCGATATTGTAGCCTTAATCGAGCAGATGTTTCAAGCTGCCGAGAGCCACGATGGCAATCTTGCCAACGATCTCTTTGCTCGTGTAGCATCTTCTTTGGCTCACTCGGCTGCTATTCCTGTAGGTCAGGTACTTACACCTTGCGAGATGGAACAGCTCATAGGCGATCTTTTTGCCCTTCCTACGCCCAATTATACCCCCGACGGCAAGCCCGTCTTCACGCTCTTCACCAACGAAGAGATATGCAAGCGCATGTAATATTATAACGCATACATATAGTTAAAAAGCCTATGCCATCATTGCGATTGACATAGGCTTTTTCTTTTGACCATGTTTTTGGGGGGTATTATTGTGCTTGCCACTTGGCATATAGCGTGATGTCTTCCGATATATCCATTAGCTGCTTATCGGGGTAGTCTGTACCTATGCCATCGGGTCGGGTGTTCCAGCATACAAAGTTATATCCACCGCGCACAAATGTGTTGGGTGTGAGGTGGCTGTTGGTGTTGGTAACGATCTTTTGGGTATACTCTTCGGGTGTGACGCCAAAGTTGGCATTGAATGTCACAACTTGGTGCGTAACGAGTCCGTTGTTGAGTGTCACGATACCACCGTCTTTCGAGATAGCTACGTTCTCATTTTTGACGTGTGCCGATACGATATTCTTGTCGATCATACCGCTATTGATGGTGATACTTGCATTCTTACCACGCACATATAGTCCACCACCTTGCATCAACGATATATTGCGCGTTAAAATGGGGTCGGCATCATCCTCGGTTACACCTTGACCTGCTTGTCCCACCACCACGTCGGCCCTGGTAGCATTTCCTTCCATATCGATACACACGCCACCACCGTAGTTGTTGGCTGTATTTTCTACTATCTGTCCGCGTTGCAAGTTTACCTTCACTGTTTCATTCTCGTCGTTGATAAGCGAGGTTACGAATACAGCACCACCATCGCCTTTTTGTGCCGAGTTTTTGGTGATTATGGGCATGCCCTCTTCCATAAAGAAGTTGCCGTTGCTGATGTATATAGCACCACCGTTACCATTTTCTGCATAGTTGTAGTGCATGCGACCACCGGTCATTTTTACTTGTCCGCCATTGAGGTATAGTGCGCCACCGTGTCCTGCCTCGGTAGAACTGCCGGTAGCTGCGCACGACTTGATTTCGCCACCCGACATGATGAAGTTAAACTCATCGTCGTCCATCGGGGTGTTCGATTTGCGTTCGATATACACCGCACCGCCTTGCTTGGCCGAGCAGTCTTTTATTATACCACCGCTCATAGTGAAACTGCCGTCTTCGAGATATACGGCGCCACCTTTCGCCTTGATGTGTGTATACTCCTCATCATCTACCGAACTGTTGCGGATAGTGCCACCGGTCATGGTAAACGAGGGTGTAGTCTTGGCACCCGATGCCATCACAAACTGTGCTTGGATGTCACCACCCGATATGTTAATATTGGCCGATCCAATTTTGCCGCCTTTGGGGTCCTTGGTTGTGCCACCACCGATCGAGCCTGTACGGATAATGGGGTTGCCCGATATTGTAACGGTTGCCGTACCGCCGTTGTATTTGGTCGACGATGTGTTGCTACCGCCTGTGCAAGCACTACCACCTCCAATACCGGCACCATCGCCACTCTTGGCAATCACTTGTCCTCCCGATATTGTGATTGTGGCATCGCCACCCTTGGTTTTTTTGCTACTACCGCCACCAATGGCTGTGCCATTTTCCGAGAAGGCATATACATATCCACCTGTGATAGTTACATTAGCCAAACTGCCGTTTACGTCGCGCGATCCTGCACCTCCAATTGCCGAAGAAGGCACATTTGATGAGTTCTTATAGTTGTAGGCGTAGATATTACCACCGTTGATAGTAACGTGTCCCTCGCCACCGGGTTGTACAAGTCCGCTACCACCGCCTATAGCTGTACCTGTACTTTGGGCTACGGCAGTAATGGTGCCACCGTTTATTTCTATAGTAGTGTTTCCGTTACCACCACCACCTATGGCAGTACAGGCCGATGTTGTTCCTCCTGCATAGATAATACCACTATTGAAGATCATGTTATATACATCTTCCTCGGCCGATTTCTCATCTTTACCACCAATTACCGAACAACTACGGTTTGAACCCAAGCCTTCGCTGTCTCTATAGTAGTCGCTGTCGGCTACGGTCAGTGTGCCTGTACCTTCAAACACGAGTCTATTTATATTCTTTCTGGTGTTTTGGTAGTTGATACAACCAAATCGGTTGTCTCCTATAATGTTGATAGTCAATGTGCTACTGTTGCCACTTGTTGTGTCGGGAAGAAACGATATACCGGCTTTGGTGCGTGTGCGCACTACGCCGTCACTACCAGGACTTCTCTCTTGGTACGACGAGTAAAGGTTGTCGATGTGCAGATTTACGTTGCCCAAATTGCCTGTAATGTGAATGCGGTTTTTGGTTGCTTCACGACCTACATTTCTCACGGCTCCGGCTGCGCCGGCTTGATTGGGTGCATTGGCTGTGGCATTTGATTTAGTTGCCTGACCGGCTCCGGCGGCGTTGTCCCATGCCGATATTACACTTTGCACGTCGGTGTTATTGGTGATAAAGTCGCCCCATGACATGCCGTTATGCGTTACACGATCATACTCGGGTAGGATAGCGGTGGTGCCATCTACCACGCCGGTAGGTGTCGTTGCAGTTCTCTTGGCTGCTGTCGATTGGTACACATAGTATGAGTTACCATCTTGGTGTGTATAGGTCTTCTTTACGGCTGTTTCATTGCCATTTTCATATACATATCCGGTCACTTTGTTTGTTCCTGGTGCTATCGATACATTGCCGGCAGCGAGGTCAAAGTATATATAGGTAGGAGGTGTGCTATTGTGCAGGGTGTAGGTAACCATTTTACCCTCGTTCCATTGACCTTTGAGCAGGGCGGTGTCGGTATGATCAACACCGTCTACGCTGTATGTGAATACGACCTGTGCGCCATCGGGTAGGGTTTGAGGTATCATCATCAGGGTTGTTGAGTCGCCGGTGAGTGCGTCACCGGCCTCGTACTCTACCCCCTCGTCATTTGTGCCAAAGTTGATTGTGTAGTTATGTTTTTGTGCTTGGTTCACACTCCATTTGTCGCCCATGCTATACACACCGCTATTGTACACACCCTCTACGGTGAGGCTCTTGGCTGTGCAGGCAAATCCCACCTTAAACTTCACGCCGGTGAGTATGTGCTCAAAGGCAAGAGGCACACTGCGTGTCTCTACACCTGTACCATAATTTTTACCTTTCGAGCCCTTCCAAGTAGCCACAATGAGGTCTTCTTGCTTGTTTATCTCGTCGTTTACTTGGTAGGTGAGTGTGGGCACGCCACCGGTATCGCTACTCGATAGTGTGCAGCCTTCGAGTTGATATGGGGCATATACATAGAATGCAAGGCTGTCGTTGTTGGCTACTTTGGCGATGCTACTCCATCTTATATCTTTCGATGCGGCAGTCATCTCGTCGCCGTCAAAGACAAACTCCTTATCGTATATTTCGCTCCACGGTAGGGTAGAGCTTGACCACTTGTCGTAGAGGTATGCCAACACACCGGCCGAGCCATTGAGTAGCGACATGGGCATTCCTCGTGTCACGGCATCGTTTTGCGCGATTATCAAGTCCCATTGCTCCTCTTCTATAGATAGCTTGTCATACGAACTGCGGACTGCTTTGCGCGGTGCTTGTTTGGGCAACGACGCAGTGAAGCACACAACGTCGCTCGGGCGGGTTTTGTCGGTCAAGTAGTCCAATTCGTCGGTACATCCACACAGAGCAGTCATTATCACTGCAATCATGAATGTTATGGTATATTTTTTGCTACTCATAGGTGTCGTTTTTGATAGGTGTTGTTACAGATACAAATCCTCATTTTGGGCGTTCCACGCATTGAGTGTACACACACCCTCTACCACGTCGAATGGGTGGAAATAGAGAATAAGCAGATACTGAAGTCCCGAAGGGTGTTCAAGAAGGCTTTCATCTTCGCCTTCGAGTACCGATAGGGTGATGGGTATATCTTTGGTAATGCCGTTTTCGCACTTTATAGATAGCGTGTAGGTTTGTTGAGGTTTACAGAATACCGACGCTACGTCTTGTGTGATAATATCCATTGTCAAGCCCTCGGCGCTCTGCATGATTACCTTGTCTTCTGTATTGTCAGAGAAGCTCGATACAACTTTGGTCTTGAAGCTATCGCTCTCGGGTATGCTCAGGTCTATGGTCAAGTATTTGGGCATATCCTTTAGGGTTATCTCCTGCAACTTGCCCCAATAGTTGCTTGCCTCGGCAGTTGTGGTACACACACACACCTTCAACCATGTGAGCATGTGGTGATAGCGTTGTGTCGTGAAGTGTTTGTCCCACTTGCCGCTTATCTCGGGTGCAAACATGATGTCTTCGGTACCCGATATATAGTGTGTGGCATATCGGCCGTCGGCACTCACTGTCCATTCGTCTTTGGGGTATAGGCCCACACAATATACCGAGTGGTCGGTTGTGGGGTATTTGGGTTGCGATGCCTCGTTTTCACTATCGGGGAAGGTGGCTGTGCCACTTTGGTAGTTTATCTCGCCGTGAACGGGTATATTGGTCTCGGCCGACAACGCTTTCATCTCTTCGCTTGCCGTGTCGGGTAGCTCCTCGGGGTAGTAGCCCGACTCCAACGAAAACCATACTGCGGCATCGAGGTTGTTGATGCTCGATGGTGTAGTGCCTATATATGCACCCTCGCTACGCATTATGGTTTTTATCTCCTCGACCGTGGCTCTCAGGGCTATCTCTCGGTTATTCGGGTCTGATAGCACATCGCCCTTGTCACCGCACGAGGCAAGCGCCATGCACAATAGCGTTGCGATATATATAATATTTCTCTTTTTCATCTCACATTCTCCTTATGTTTCATTACTACATCAGGTCTTCTTCGCCCAGCTCTTTCGACCCTGTGCCGTGTGTGTGCCAGTCGGAGCTGGCGTCCAATGCGATGGTAGCCGCTACACTGATGATATCGCCCATCTTGAAGTTGAGCAGTATCGTAAATTGTCGTGCAATTGTCGAGCCTGTAAAGTACGACGACTCGGCTGTGCCACTGTTCAGCTTCAGGTCTATGGGTATTTCTATTGTACGCTGGTCGGTTTCAAGGTGCAAGGTATACTCGGGTTTCAATACATCCTCGCCATTTACGATGTGTGTATACTCGGCCTCTACCGGCTCGCACAACACGTATGCCACCTCGGTAATGGTGGTAGGGATGTAAAAATCGTTGGTAGCAGGAAATGGCGTGTCGCTATCTTTATGGTACAGCGGCATGTCGATAGGGAGCTCTTCTTCAAAGGCTGCATACGACGAGTTGCTGTTGAGGTCTACCACAATCTTGTTGCGGCTCTTGATAGTGAGCCTTTTTATCGCGCCCCAAGCCTCCGATACCTCTTCGCGCTTTGGTATAGCATCCTCGGTCATGTCGGCAACCATCTCGATGCGCAAGTAGGTGAGTAGGTGGCGGAAGTGGAATGTAGGCGAGTTTTCGAAGTCTATACCATACTTGCCACTGATTTTGGGTGCAAACATGACGTCTTCCTTACCGCTAATGGTAAATCGCGCCTGAGTGCCGTCGTCGGTAGTCCAGTCGTTGCTCTTGGGGTGTAGTCCCACAAAGTATACCAGGGCATTACCCTTGGGATATACGGCCTCACCCAGCAATTGAGGGTCGCCACCCGTAAAGTGTGCACGGGTGTGTATTGCTACAATTCCGTCATCGTTGTTCGAGCCGTTGAGCGAGCTATTGGGGAATACACCATCGGTAGTAGAAGCCCACACCGACACGTCGAGCGGTGAGCTTGCCGAGGGGGTGTTGCTACCATTGGCAGGAGCATAAGGTGCGCGTACCACAACTTGCGATCCTACATTGGCACCGAGGTATATGCGACTTGCCTCATCGACAGGGGGCAATGCCTCTTGCGACGTGTTGCACGCTACCATGCCCATGAGCACACTGCACAGTGCTATTATATATAGGTATTTGTGTCTCATTATTCAATATCTATTATATTCTTTTCGCCGGTTACTATCCACGGCTCTACAAGTACCTTAAACAATATCTCCTCCTTGTTATCGCCAAGGTCGAGCAGGTAGGTATATTTTTGTCCCGACAGCCACTCCTTTACGCTACCTTGGGCCAGCGATGTGCTGAACTCCTTTGTGTCGTTGGTAGGGTCGGTGTCCATACCGTCGTCCCATGTATAGTTTATGGTCAGCAACACATCGTCGTCGGTAGCATTGGTGCCTTTGTCGAGGCTTTGAGGCATCACGAGGTAGTAGCAACCCACGTCGCCACCAAAGTTGATGCCATCATCGGGAATGGTCTTCTCGACAGGAATACAGTAGGTGGTTTCGTCGCTGGTTTGAGTCCAGCGTATGGTTGTCTCCGAGTTGGTATCGCCGTCGAGCAACGCCGTACCGGTGGTGTAGATGTGCTCAAACCTGAAGAAGTTGATGCGCAAGCCACGGTGCGCTTGCTTGAGCTTGAATTTCACTGCCGTAAAGGGGTGGATAAAGTGAAAGTTTACAGTTCCGTCTTCCTTGCCTTTGTTGGTAGTATAGGCAAGTATGGTCTCCTGTCCGGTAGTATCTTCAAAGTTGTCGGGTTGGTGCACATCGCAGTTGATGGTAAGGCCCGTAGCCTTGTCATAGTTGCCCAGGGTCATATTCTTGGGGCGTCCGCTATTTTTGTAGGGCATGTAGGCAAGGAAGTCCAGCTTGCCTGTTTGTGGCCAATAGTATTCTATAAAGTTGGGCTCGTCATAGAAACGCCATCTACCGGAGGTCTGACCGTCGGGCACAAAGTACCATGCCCTTGTACCGTCTATAAAGGTCTTGCCATCGTCTTTGAAGTAGGCGTGTAGTGTGAGGTTGCCACCCCCCTTGGCCGTGGGGTCGTCGTTGAGAAAATCGTCCTCGCTATCGAAGATGCTGGCACGCGTGGGGGCATTGGTGGCAATGGTATTCCAGCCCTCAATGTCCATGCGAATGGGGGTGTCCGATAGCTCTACCACGGGCGCATCGCCGGGTGTTTTGCATGACATGAGCCACCCCACAACCACTATGCACAGTGTCATGTAGCGCATCATTCTTCTTGTATGCAAGGATATGCTTTTCATCAAATATTTCTGTTTGTATCTTGTAACTTGTGACCGGAAGGGGACATTCAACCCCTTCCGACCTATGAACTAAAAATTAGTTTTGGTTTTGGTTTTGGTTTGCGGGCAAATCAACATTTGAGCCGTTTGCAGTATCCCAAGGTGCAACACTTGCATCAACTTTTACTGATGTCATACCAAGTTGGAGGTTCAACATATATGATTTACCAGAATAGAAGTTGATATGAACGGGAGTTGAAATGTGGTTGGTAACTTTTGACTCACTGCCATCAAGGTTATTATCTTTAGTGATTACATCATACTCAACATATACATTGAAAGATAAATTCATAGGTATAATCATGATGTATGAGTCGTCTGTGTTCAATTTGTTTGCAGTTATAGCATTGCTTGAGTTAAGTACAAAACCTTCTGAGTCATAATTTACACCGGCTTGAGCTACAAAGTCATCGTCGTCCAATGTGAAATATTGCTCTCCTGAAATAGATACCCATTTTGCCGATGTTTCTTGATTGTTGAGGTTCAATACACCGGTTGTGCGGAATGGTGCGCCAGTGGGCGCTGTGTTTCCAACAACGTTACCCTGTGTTAATCTTACTTCTTTCAAAACGATTGTTGTAGCATTATCCAAATTAAAGTTAGGTGTAGCAACTACTTCATCGATAATAGCCTTTACTGTGAAGCCAATACGAGAAAGTGCGTGTTTAAATTCAAATGTGGTCTTTGCGTCAACAGTAACACCTCCATCTTTATTTTTGATAAGATTTATGTTATTGGTGCTACTCCAAAGAAGGTCTTGTTGTTTTTTTACATCATTGTTTACAGTGAAAGTAACCAAAGGATCGCCATTTGCGTCCTTTGCCGAGAACTCAAAATTATCGTTTGCATCAGTGTGAACGGCGTAAGGTGCATATGCAAAGAAAGTCAATCGGTCAGTTTCATCGTTAGGCCAATATTTCAAAGGATCGTATGCCCATACATCACCTGCTTTATAAACATTTGTATTGTACATAAAGTTGGGTGTTGCTTCATTGCTGTATAAAGCGTCGTTGGTGTAGTAGGCAAAAACACCGAAACCACCATCATTGGCAAGAGTTTCAGTACTTTCTACCGAGTGAGCACGTGTGGGTGCCATTGCAGCGCTACGACCGGTGTATACACCGAACTCAATAGGCTTGTTCACGTTGGGCGATTGTACGAGTACATCGTCATTTGAGCAACTAACGCTTGCGAGAGTTGCTACTGCAAGAACTGCATAAAAACTAATTTTTTTCATAACACGATGAATTAAAATGTTAATAATATTTATTTGTTATTCTTTCTATATTTTGTTACATCACTATATCGCATTCGATATCTTCGCCCCAGCTCTCTACCGTAGCATCGAAACCACTACCCGAACCACCGGCGGGCTCAACGTCGGGCAAGACGATGGGATTGCCATTGATGTCGTGGGTGAGTACGAGCGAGAGCTGTAGCTCTACTTCGCTATCGATATTGTTGTCGCTGTACTGTGTAAACAGGTCGCCTACGGCAAACTCGAATGTAGCTATTGTCTTGTTGTCGACAAGCAATACCTCGAGAACAAAGAGGTTGTCGTGGGGTTGCTGTGTGTGGTTGTCGGGTAGTCCAAAGCAGGTGATACTGCTGTTTATCCAACCCTTTGTCGCGTCGCTCTTGTCGCGGGTGGCGCTCCACTCTTCAAATAGGTGTGTCACGGTAGAGTTCAAGCGCTTCTCATGTGTGAAGAGGTATCCCTCGGACATACCGGTGAGCGATGCACGCACCGAACGCATGTTGTGGTAGCCCTCGATGTGAACTTCGACCGATAGGGTGTGTATGACATTGCGGGGCGTGATTGTTGCCAAGGGCTCCATCTTGGAACCTAATAGTATCGAGCCCTTGAGTATCGACTCGATATAGTCGTCGAGCATTTCTTGGGTAACTTCCATGCCCGAATAGTTGCCTACACCCAGCCACTCGGGTTCCAATGCCACTACCTCGTTGCTACCGCGTGCTACATACCATCGCGAAATGTTCTGTACGGTACGTACTGCGGCACTATCCTTGTCGTCCATATCGGTAAAGCGGAATGAACCAAACTCCGAAGGGCTCTGATTGTAGGCCATGACGTGATAATGGTCGACCGGTAGCTCGGCTATGATGTGCGATGTGGTGTTGGTGTGTCGGGTGAAGGATTGGTCGTTATGCTCCGAGAAGAATGTAACGGTCATACCGGTGGGCTTCTCGTAGGGCTCGAACTTGCTCCAGTCTACATCGACACGCACAGGTGTGTAGTGCGGGTGGTTGTAACAGAGCTCCTTGTGCTCGCACGAGGTGGCAATGAGTAGCACCGTCAATATGAGTAGTAGCCGTCTCATAGGTTACCCCCTTTCTTGATGGCGGGCTTGTCCTTGCCCAATCGCCACACGAGCGATACCTCGGCCTTTGTGGGACCCAGATACTTGCGACTCTTGGTTACTTGCCACACGTAGCAGTCGTCTATAGCCTTATACTCGTTGTATATACCGCCCATATATCCCAGGCCTATCACAAAGTCGAGGTTGAGTTGCGGTGCTATGGGGAGTGAGTAGCCATACTCTAATCCGGCGGCATAGTTGGCATTATCCCACAGGCCGGTCTGTGGCTTACCACCTATCTGGCCAAGGCCGTTGATGGCAAAGTCGTAGGTGAACAACTGCCCGTATAGGCCTATATGATGTCCTGTGAGCTTTGTGTTGTGCTGTGGCGAGGCAAACCAATAGCGCACACCTATGTCGCCACCATATATGCGCCAGTACCAGTGGCATGCGTCGTTGCTCCACCATGCATACATCCAATTGGCAGTAACCGACCAATGTTTGCCTATGGCGAGTTCGAGACCGATATTGGGCACGGCGGCCAGGTCGTAGAGGCCGTTGGTCTTGAGGGCAAGGTTGAGCTCTATGGGTTGCGGTATCTCAACGCATGGTTGGGGTATGCTTGCCAGTGCCTTGGTGTCGGGCATGTCGTCGGCTATGGTTATGGGTGTGATGGCGTGTGCCATCTTCTTTGTCTCGTGGCGATACCACATATAGAGTGTCGAAGCACGCAACTTGGGGAAGAGGTTGTAGTACATGTAGCGGTAGGGAGTACCGTCGGCAAGCATTACAAGTTTCCAGAATGGGTCTATGCCACGGGGTGTGATGTGGAGGTCTTCTTGCTTAATGAGTTGCTCCAGAAAGTCTATTACCTGTTGTTGGTGGGGCACATACTCGTCTTCACGCACAAGACGTAGCAATCCCTCCCAGTCGCGACCTATAGAGCGAGTGCTCTTCATAGATAGGGGTAGGGTGGCATAGCGGTCTACTTGATCAAGCAGTATGCGGGCGCGTTTTTGTGATAGGCGACGGTTGAGTGCTACCGAGCCCTCGGGCGATGATGCACCCACTACCTCTACTCGGTAGAGTGTGTAGAATGTGCTGTCTTGGCTTTTTATATCGAAGTATTGGTCGAGGCTCTCTATCACATGGCTATTGTTGCCAATGTTCATTTCCAACTTGCTCTTGCCTTGTCGGAAATAAACCTTGACAGAGTCGCACAACTCGACAGCTTGTGCCGATATGCAACATATCAAAAGTCCTATGATTAAGAGATTTCTCATCGATACTTATCTTACGTTCTTACACGCCTTTGTATGCACTTTTATTATTTATCTAAACACCTACAAATTTATAAATATAAAATAACAAACAGTAGTGAATAAATGTTAAACAACGCGCTCTTAGGGGGGGGTAGTGTTAATGTGTGTGAAATATAAGTCTCGATGTGTTGCTAAATGTGAAATGAGTGCAAATTTATGTGTTTTGTTGAAGATAAATTGGAAGCAATTTTAAGAGCAAACTTATAGATTGTTGCAAAATGCAACGTTTAACTTTTTATTTAATTTTTGATAATTGTCAAAAATGTATAATATCGAAGTTTGTGCGTGTAGAAACGTGATAAATTATAATGTAGCGAGGCCCTGTTTATGGTAAAAAATAACGTTTTTATACCGAGTGACCATCTTGGTAGATGTCAAGCGCAAATAGCAATGAGACTCATAATTTAAACTATGAGTCTCAATTGCTGTGTTGTTATGCTTATTTGCCGAATTGGGGCAAGGTGTAGAAGGCGGGCAGTACCTCGCCGGTCTCTTTGTCGAAGAGTCCTCGATTAAGGTCTATGCGGTAGGTGCTACGCCAATCAATCAAAGTTTCTTCAGGAAACCAATAGAAGAGTCCGGTAACGTTTTTATAGGGCTTGAGTGTTGCTACAAGGTCGGTGAGCATTTTCTTTTGTCCTTCGGGGGTTGAGGCGTAATTGCCGTAAGAGGTAGAGGCACTGTCGTCGCTCCATTGATTGTAGCCAAATCCGGTCTCCATAATCATAATCTCTTTTGAGGGATAGTGCGTAGAGAGTTGATTGATGGTATTGCTCAGTTGTGAGAGTGGACCATGCCAGTAGGGGTAGTAGCTGAGTCCTATCACATCGTAGTCGATATTTGCAACTTTGTTATAGTATCGCACAGCGGTAGCGCTGTCGCCACCACGATCGGTGTGTATAATAATCTTGGCATCGGGGCACACTTCGCGACATGCCTTTGCTGCATTGCTCAGTAGCGAGGTGAAGTTGCTCCATTGCCGGGGAGTGTTGTAACTTTCGTCCCATACACCCACACGACCGGTGTCCCATAGCATGCCGGCTGTTATTTCGTTGCCTATCTGTATGTGTGTAGGTACGATGTTCTCGGCTTGTAGGGCAAGGAGTGTCTCTTGTGTATATTGATATACACGGTGTGCAAGTTCTACTGCATCGAGCGACTGCCATGCGGTGGGTTTGTCTTGCCTGCCGGGGTCGGCCCATGTGTCGGAGTAGTGGAAGTCGAGACAGATACTCATGCCGGCATCGCGCATAGCTCGAGCACTCTCTATTACATACTGTAGGTCTTGGCATGCAGTGCTGTTGAGGTCGGGATTGACAAATAGGCGTAGGCGGGCTATGCTGTAGCCATTGTCGGCAAAAAAGGCGGGTAGGTTGTCTATTGCTTTGCCGTTGCTATACCATTCGGCATGGTCGTCGTGGTAGGCTTTCCATTGAGATAGGTCGGCACCCACGAGGCGAGTTTCGGGCAGGGTAGAAGTGCCCGGAGTGTCGGTGTTGCTACTATTGTTGTCATTATTCTCGTTGCCATTATCGCCCGGCTCATTGGGCGTGCAAGCTATACAGCATGATACGGCTATGACCGAAAGGAGTTTGTACCACTTCATAATTATTGTGATAGGTTGATTATTTACTTTCTATATACCACTCGTGCAGTGCTACAGGGGTGATGCCCTCGTTACCTATGGCCGATGTGATGCGACGTGCGGCTACCACGGTGAGTCCGTTGTATAGAGCGTGAGAGGGTAGCATGCTGTTTATCTTGACGTAGCCCGAACTGTGTATGTACATGCCGTCGGCCAAGTAAATGGCAACATGGTTGATACGACCCTTATCATTGGCAAAGAAGAGCAGGTCGCCACGTTGCAGGTTGCGGTAGTCGGTGTGGTCTATGACCTCGCCCGTGGTAGCTTGTTGCGAAGCGTCACGCAGCAAGATGATGCCTTGAGAGAAGTATAAGAGCTTGCTGAATCCCGAGCAGTCGGCTCCTTTGGTCGAGAGTCCGCCCCACAGGTAGGTAGTGCCCATCATGGTGCGTGCCTCGCGCTCAAGTTGTTGCATATCGGGCGTGCGGCGGCTCCATTGCTCAAGCTCGGCCACCTCGTTGTTGCGTACATAGCCTATGCGACCGTCGGGGGTCTTTATCTCGATGTATCCGCGCGATGTGCGACCGGTAGCCTCAACGATGCACCCCAACACAAGGTCGCTCATGGGGTTGGCGTTGCGTGTGGGTCGATCGTAGGCGTAGCCTTGCGATTGAGTGAATATGTAACGCACACTCTTGCGCCAGGCTTGCATCTCGACCTCGCTCTTGAGGGCGATAGACTGCGGGTGTACCCACGCCTCGTAGCCCTCGGGGGTATTGATGCGATACCACTCCTCGCCATGCTCTACTATCATTACCGGTGTGCCCATAATGGCCTGTGTAACCATTTCTGAGCCGTGGCGCGCCTCACTGCGCAGGTGGGCACAACATAGCGATATGATGCCCCAGCTGTGTGTGGCGGGCGTGTTGCACAATGCACCAAGAGCTGTAACGAGCAGGGTTGCCGACATAAGTATGCGCCTTGTCATGGTGGGTGTTATTTGCCTTTTTTATCGGTTGCGAGTGTTATTTTACCTACATTCTTGTTACACATGCAGTATATACCCAGTGCAATAAACGGCAGGCTCAAGTAGTGGCCTGTATTGAGTGCAAAGCCCTCGAAAATACCGTTGTTCACCTTGGAGAACTCGATGAAAAAGCGTGCTACGAATATAGCTGTGAGGCAGTAGCCGAAGTAAAATCCGCGGTGCATTCGTTTGTGCAAGCCGGCATATAGCGCAATGCCTATTACAAATATAATAATGTAGGCAATGGCCTCATAGAGTTGCGAAGGGTGACGTGCTATGTTGTCAACTTGGCTGAATATGATACCCCGGTCGCTACCGGTGGGGTTGCCTATAATCTCGGAGTTCCAGAAGTTGCCCATGCGTATGCAACAAGCTGTGATAGGTGTAGCAACGGCAATGTTGTCGAGTGTTTGCCACAAGTTGACACCCGTGTTGCGGGCATATAGCCACAGAGCAAGCATAAGACCAAGAGTGCCGCCGTGGCTGGCAAGTCCGGCATATCCTACAACGTGATATTTTCCTGCCGCATCGCGTGCGATAGGTAGAATAATTTCGAGCGGACGAGTGATAAAATAGATGGGGTCGTAGAAGAGGAAGTGACCGAGTCGAGCACCCACAAAAATACCAATAAAGGCATAGAGGATGAGGCGATCGAAGTTTTGGTCGCTGAGGTTTTGTTGCTTATACAACCGTTGCAAGATAAAGTATGCGGCTGCAAGACCTACGAGCCACCACATTGAGTAGTAACGTATGGCAAAATCTCCTACTGAAAAGAGGATGGGAGAGGGGTTCCATTCTATAGCGCAAAGCATGATTATAGAGTTTAGAAAGTTATTTATTTGACAAATGTACAAAAAAATAGTCAATAACGAAATTGTTTGTTTACTCTTTTGTCGAATGGCAAAATTCATATAAATTTGTGCTCATGAAAGCGAATGCTATAAGATTGCAGTATAGTTGTACTTATAGCTCGATTTTGTGATAGAAACTGTACAAATAATATATTACAAATAAGACTATTATGTTGCGATTTAAGGCAGTTGAAGAGACTTTGGGACGTGAGCCTGTAGCGGTACAAGAGCCCAATGGTCGCCCCTCGGACTACTATGGCGAGTATGTATTCAATCGTGAGAAGATGTTTCGCTATCTTCCTATCAAGACCTACGAAGCGTTGGTCGATGCCATCGACAACCAGAAGGCTTTGAGCCGCGAGGTTGCCGACGGAGTAGCTGCAGGTATGAAGCAGTGGGCCATAGATATGGGTGTAACACACTACTCGCACTGGTTTCAGCCCCTCACCGATGGTACTGCCGAGAAGCACGATGGATTTATAGAATATGATGGCAAGGGTGGCATTGTAGAGGAGTTCAGCGGTAAGTTGCTCATACAGCAAGAACCCGATGCATCGAGCTTCCCGAGTGGTGGCATACGCAGCACATTCGAGGCGCGAGGTTACTCGGCTTGGGATATTTCGTCGCCCGCTTTTATCCTCAACAAGACCTTGTGTATACCCACCATCTTTATATCGTATACCGGCGAGTCGCTCGACTATAAAACGCCGTTGCTCAAGGCACTCAACAGTGTCAATAAGGCAGCAACTGCCGTGTGTCAATACTTCGACCCCAATGTAAAGCGAGTTACAGCCTACTTGGGTTGGGAGCAAGAGTATTTCTTGGTAGACGAGGCATTGTACAACTGCCGTGCCGACTTGATGCTCACCGGACGCACCCTGATGGGTCACGAAAGTGCCAAGAATCAACAGCTCGAAGATCACTATTTCGGCTCTATACCTTTGCGAGTAGAGGCCTTTATGCGCGACTTTGAGATAGAGTGTCACAAGTTGGGTATACCCTGCAAGACCCGTCACAATGAGGTAGCTCCCAATCAGTTTGAGGTAGCACCTATCTACGAAGAGGTAAACCTCGCCAACGACCACAACTTGCAGTTGATGACTGTGATGAACAATGTGGCGCGTCGCCACAAATTCCGCGTGTTGCTACACGAAAAACCATTTAAAGGCGTAAACGGCTCGGGCAAGCACAACAATTGGTCGCTCGGTACCGATACCGGCGTGCAGCTCTTTGCTCCCGGCAAGAACCCTATGGCCAACCTACAGTTTATTACCTTTGTAGCCAATGTGATGGCAGCCGTGCACAAGCACAACGGCTTGCTCAAGGCTTCGATTATTACAGCTACCAACCAACACCGTCTGGGAGCCAACGAGGCGCCTCCGGCTATCATATCGATATTCTTGGGACGACAAATAGGTGAGTTGGTAGAGAAGATTATACAATCGCCCTCGAAAGAGGCACTCAGCTTGGCGTCGAAGAGCGAACTTGACTTGCACGTATTTCAAGTTCCCGAGCTATTGCTCGACAATACCGACCGCAACCGCACATCGCCCTTTGCCTTTACCGGAAACCGTTTTGAGTTCCGCGCCCTGGGTTCGTCGGCCAACAGTGCATCGGCCATGATTGCCATCAATGCCGCAGTGGCATGTCAGCTCATGGAGTTTAAGGAGAATGTCGATGCCCGCATAGCACAAGGCATGAGCAAGGAAGAGGCTATATTTGCCGAGGTGCAAAAGATACTGATAGAGAGCCAACCCATACACTTCGACGGCAACGGCTACAGCGATGAGTGGAAAGAGGAGGCTGCCCGTCGTGGTCTCGATTGCGAGAACTCGGCTCCGCTCATGTATGACAACTACCTCACACCTCAAACCGTAGAGATGTTCAAGAAAACCGGCGTCATGACGCACTCGGAGCTCCTGGCACGCAACGAGGTGAAGTGGGAGTTGTATACCAAGAAGATACAGATAGAGGCGCGTGTGCTGGGCGACCTGGTGATGAACCATATCGTGCCCGTAGCCACCCGCTACCAATCGATACTTATCGACAATGTATTTAAGATAAAGAATCTCTTCCCCGCCGACAAGGTAGAGGCTATAGCAGCCAAAGATATGGAAGAGATTGAGAAGATAGCCTTGCACATGCACGCCATCAAGGAGCAAGCCAATGCCATGGTAGAGGCGCGTAAGGTGGCCAACCGCATAGAGAGTGAGCGCGAAAAGGCTATAGCCTATCACGAAACCATAGAGCCCTATATGGAAGAGATACGCTACCATGTCGATAAGCTCGAACTGATGATAGACAACGAGATATGGCCCTTGCCCAAGTATCGCGAATTGTTGTTTATAAAATAATGCCATTGCGTAGACCGGTAACAAATCTAATTATGAGATAGTTATCGGTTTCGCTTTTTTTATACCCAAAAAGTGTGTCGCGATGTGTACATCAAAAGAATAAAATGTTTAATTTTGCACATCACAATTTACAACATAGCAAACATATAGAACAATGTTAGAACCCCTCAAACATGAATGTGGCGTAGCGTTGGTAAGACTACTCAAACCGCTATCGTATTACAAAGAAAAATATGGTACATATTTGTACGGTCTCAATAAGTTGATGCTCCTTATGGAGAAACAACACAATCGCGGACAAGAAGGTGCCGGATTGTCGTGTGTGAAAATCCATGCACAGCCCGCCGAGGAGTTTATCTATCGTGAGCGCGCATTGGGTACGGGTGCTATTCAAGAAATCTTTGGCAAGGTGCAAAAGACCATCATGCAATGCCCCTATGAGGATAAAGATGCTCAATGGGTAGAGCAACACTTGCCCTTTGTTGGCGAGGTGTATATGGGTCACCTTCGCTATAGCACTACCGACAAGAAAGGCCTCTCGTATGTGCATCCCTTCTTGCGCCGTAGCAACTGGCGCTCGCAAAACTTGCTTTTGTGTGGTAACTTCACCATGACCAATGTGCAAGAAATCTTTGACTATGTTGTGGCGCAAGGTCAACACCCCCGCTACATGGCCGATACATTTGTAATCCTTGAGCAACTTGGCTCGGCCTTGGATGCCGAGAACTATCGCCTCAGCAACAAGTTCCGCGAGGAGGGTCACACCGGCTTGCTCAATGACTTGATAGAAGACAACCTCGATATAGCCGGCATGTTGCGTCGCGAAGCTCCCATCTGGGATGGCGGATATGTAATGTGTGGTCAGACCGGTAGCGGCGATATGTTTGCCGTGCGCGACCCCAAAGGCATACGTCCTGCATACTACTATCGCAACGACGAGATTGTTGTTGTAGCATCGGAGCGTCCCGTGATACAAACAGCTATGAACATTCCTGTAGAGGATGTTTATGAGCTCAGCCCCGGCGAAAGTATTATTATCAAGAAAAACGGCGAGGTCAACTTTGAGAAAATCCTTGAACCCCTCGACAATCAAGCCTGCTCGTTCGAGCGCATATACTTCTCACGTGGTAGCGACCGCGACATCTACAACGAGCGCAAGATGCTCGGTAAGCAACTCACCGAGTCGATTCTCAAGAGCGTAGATTATGATATCGAACACACCGTATTCTCGTTCATCCCCAATACATCGGAGGTAGCATACTATGGTATGGTGCAAGGCATGACCGACTATTTGATTTCGCAAAAGATACGTCAGATAACCAGCGGACGCAACAAACTCTCGGAAGAGGAGCTCTATCGCATCCTTTCGCGCCACGTACGCACCGAGAAGGTTGCCATCAAAGATATCAAGTTGCGCACCTTTATCTCCGAGACCAACACACGTAACGACCTTGCAGCGCACGTATACGATATTACCTATGGCACTATCACACCCTATGTAGACAATCTTGTTGTTATCGACGACAGTATTGTGCGCGGTACTACACTCAAGCAAAGTATCCTCAAGATACTTAGCCGCTTGCACCCCCGCAAGATTGTTATAGTATCGTCATCGCCTCAAGTTAAATATCCCGACTTCTACGGTATCGATATGTCGAACATGGACGAGTTTATCGCCTTCCGTGCTACAGTCGAGCTTCTTAAAGAGGCCGGTATTGACAATATCTTGGATGAGGTATATGCCAAGTCAATAGCTCAACGTCACTTGCCCAAAGAGCAAATCGTAAACTATGTAAAAGAGGTATATGCGCCCTTCACAATGGAAGATATTTCGCGCAAAATCTCGCAAATGTTGTCGGATGACGTAGAGTGCCCCGTGGAGATTGTATACCAATCACTCGAAGGTATGCACAAGGCTATACCCAACCATCCCGGCGACTGGTACTTCTCGGGTGACTATCCCACAGCAGGTGGTAATCGCTTGGTAAACGAGGCTTACATACGCTATTACGAGAAGCATGTACTTCCTTCAAAGAAGTAAAGATAAATTCTATACTGCACAATACACCGAGGGCCGACCATTCACTTGATCGGCCCTCGGTGTGTATAGGGTGATTTTATGTACTATTTTGACCAATAAGCCCAATAAGCCCAGGGGGGTGAGGTAGACAGTAAGACACAAAAAAAGCCGATAAGTTGTCTTATCGGCTTTGTGACCCCGGAGAGGCTCGAACTCTCGACCCAATGATTAAGAGTCATTTGCTCTACCAACTGAGCTACGGAGTCATGCGTTGGTTTTGTTTTGCGAATGCAAAGGTATATCTTTTTTTTATATCCTGCAATACTTTTGGTGATTTTTTTAAAATTATTTTTCGAAAACGTATAATTGCGATGCGTGGTTGCGAGCTAACGTGATGAGTTGCACATCTTTACCTACGCGTATGCCCTCGTTATACAATCTTCCTTCGATGGTTTTATAGGCAAGTTGCGGGTGGTTGTTGTCGAGGCTGAGGTGGCATAGGAATATGTGCGTGAGCTCGGGGCGGTAGGTTGTTGCCAAGAATTCGGCTGTCTCGGCATTATCCATGTGTCCGCGCGGGGCTACAATGCGGCGTTTCAAGTGCAAGGGGTAGGGGCCGTTTTGCAACATGGTAGCATCGTAGTTGGCTTCGATAACGAGATAGTTGGCCTCCGAGAGATATTTGGCTGCAGTAGGGGTGATGTGTCCCATATCGGTAGCCAATACAAAGGTGTGCTCGCCATATCGTATGCGGTAGCCTACGTTGTCGCTTCCGTCGTGAGGAACTTCAAAAGCTGTTATCTCCATGTCGCGTATCATGAAAGGCACCTCTTTTACAATCTCGCGGTGGGCGCTGTATATCTTGTCGTTCATGCAGTAGTTGCGATTCATGCCATTGAGTATGGCAGTGGTGGTATATACAGGTATGCCCATCTTCTCGCCCAAGTGTCCGGCGGCCTTTATGTGGTCGGCATGGTCGTGGGTGATGCAGAGTGCTACAATGCGTTCGAAGGGTATATTGTTGTCTTTGAGTGCTTTCTTGATGGTGCGAATACCTATACCGGCGTCTATCAAGATACCGTACTCTTCGGTACCTATGTAGCAGCAATTGCCACTGCTACCGCTTGCCAGACTCATATATTGAAGTTGCATCATCTTTTTCTGTTTTAGGAGGGCAAAGTTACACAAATTCGTTGGAATAATCAACCGAAACAGAAATAATAGTATTATTGAATTTTTTATGCGATATTCCACGGTGAGTGTTTCTTCGTTTTGTGAAAAATTTATAAATTTGTAGCGCTTGGGCATTTCATATCTCAAGCAGACATATTTAGTGAAAGTGTTTTCGCATTGTCCTAATCTGAAAATCTGACAGTTTTCAAACGAATAAAAGGGCCAACGAATAGCACTCACTTCTTGTATAGCTATGCGAATGGCGCGTCGGCGCGTATCTCATACTATCCAAGTGTGGGGTGTCGCGTCGTTTACTTTTATTCGGGTTTTGTCAGAGCCTTCAGATTGGTATTCGAAAGCCAACTCCACACTTTCTTTTTTATATTAACTCGCCATATAGGAGTTGGAGGGCAATTGATTTGAAATCTTAATTTTTATACATATTATCATGAAGCAATTATTTCGTATCATTACAGTAACTATTCTGTTGCTGTCGGTAGGTTGCATCGATGACGACCTGTATAATCGTCTCGACAATCTGGAAGAACGTGTATCGAAACTCGAAGAATTGTGTCGCGAGATGAATACCAATATCAGCTCGCTACAAACTATTGTAACAGCATTGCAAACCAATGACTATGTTACGGCAGTTACTCCCATAGTCGAGGATGGTAAGACTGTAGGATATACCATTTCGTTTGTCAAGAGCGACCCCATTACCATCTATCATGGCAAGGATGGTAAAGACGGGGCCGATGGCGAAGATGGTAAAGACGGACAAGATGGCAAGGATGGTATCGACGGCTACACACCTGTGATAGGTGTGCGACAAGATAGCGACGGCATCTATTATTGGACTCTCGACGGCGATTGGCTACTCGATGCCGATGGTAATAAAATCAAAGCGCAAGGCATTGATGGTAAGGACGGCCAAGACGGTAAGGACGGAGAAGATGGCAAGGACGGTGAGAAAGGCGATCCGGGTGAGCCGGGTGCTCCGGGACAAAATGGTCAAGACGGTAAGGATGGACAAGACGGAGTTGATGGCAAGGACGGTGCCGACGGTATCACGCCCCAGTTGAAAATAGAGGGAGAGTATTGGTATATCTCCTATGACAATGGTGTATCGTGGACACGCCTTGGCAAAGCCACAGGCGAGGATGGCAAAGACGGACAGAATGGCCAAGACGGCAAGGATGGCGACTCATTCTTCAAGAGTGTCGATACATCAAACGAAGATTATGTCATCTTTACCTTATCGGATGGTACACAGATACAATTGCCCACATGGTATGCTTTCGAACAACTGCGCCGTATGTGCAACGAAATGAATACAAATATCAGTGCATTGCAAGTATTGGTCGATGCTGTGCAAAACCGCGACTATATAACATCTTGCACACCCTATATGGAAGATGGTGTGCAGTTGGGCTATACTATTCATTTTGCCAAGGGTAATCCTATTGTAATATACTATGGCAAAGATGGCGAGAATGGGGCCGATGGCGAAGATGGTAAAGACGGACAAGATGGTAAAGATGGCAAGGATGGTATCGACGGCTACACACCCGTGATTGGTGTGCGACAAGATAGCGACGGCATCTATTATTGGACTCTCGACGGCGATTGGCTACTCGATG
>JAFZFQ010000064.1 GCA_017555825.1 Bacteroidaceae bacterium
TGAGGATGCGGTTTTCGGGGTCCATGGTAGTTTCCCACAACTGCTCGGGGTTCATCTCACCAAGACCTTTGTATCGTTGTATCTCGATATTTTCCTCGCGACCCTCACCATAGTTGGCGATGAACATATCGCGTTGCAAGTCGGTCCAGCAATACTCCTCTACCTTGCCACGCTTGCTCTTACACTTGTATAGAGGGGGAGTAGCGATATAGAGATAGCCTTGCTCAATGATAGGACGCATGCGACGGAAGAAGAATGTCATCAACAATGTAGCAATGTGAGCACCATCGACGTCGGCATCGGTCATGATAATAATCTTGTGATAACGCAACTTATCAATGTTGGCAGCCTTGCTATCGTCCTCGGTACCGATGGTTACACCAAGAGCCTTAAACATATTGCTGATTTCTTGGTTTTCGAACACCTTGTGGTCCATAGCCTTCTCAACATTGAGAATCTTACCACGCAAGGGGAGAATAGCCTGGAACATGCGGTTACGACCTTGCTTGGCCGATCCACCCGCCGAGTCTCCCTCGACAATGAAGATTTCGCACTCCTCGGCGTTACGCGATGAGCAATCGGCCAATTTACCGGGCAGACCGCCACCGGTGAGGGGTGTCTTGCGTTGTATTTTCTCGCGAGCCGCACGTGCTGCATGGCGCGCTTGAGCAGCAAGAATCACCTTGTCTACAATCGACTTGGCTTGCTTGGGGTGCTCCTCAAGATATTGTGCCAACGCCTCGTTGATGGCTTGTTGCACAGCACCTGTTACCTCGCTGTTACCCAATTTGGTCTTGGTTTGACCCTCAAATTGAGGCTCCATCACCTTCACCGAGATAACGGCTGTAAGACCCTCACGGAAGTCGTTGCTATCGATTTCGATTTTTACTTTTTCGAGCATCTTTGAGTCCTCGGCATACTTCTTGAGTGTGCGAGTGAGACCCATGCGGAAACCGGTGAGGTGTGTACCACCCTCCATTGTATTGATATTGTTTACATACGAATAGAGGTTCTCGGTAAACGAGGTATTGTATGTCATGGCAACCTCTACAGGAATGCCTTGTTTCTCGGTAACGATGTGAATAATATCTTCGATAAGCGACTCCTTACCGTGATTGATATATTTCACAAACTCCTTGAGACCCTCTTGCGAGTAGTACTCCTCGTGGTGGGGATTGCCTTGCTCGTCGACACGACGACGGTCGGTGAGCGAAAGACGTATACCGGCATTGAGGAAAGCGAGGTCGCGCAAGCGGTGAGCAAGTGTATCGAAGTTATACTCGGTAGTCTCTTGGAAAATAGAGCCGTCGGGCTTGAAAGTTACGCTTGTACCGGTGTCTTGACAAGTACCTATCACCTCTACATCATGCAGGGGCTTACCACAAGAGAACTCTTGCATGTGTACCTTGCCATCGCGACGCACCTCGGCGCGCAAATAAGTAGAGAGGGCATTTACACACGATACACCTACACCGTGCAAACCACCCGATACCTTGTAAGAACCTTTGTTGAACTTACCACCGGCGTGCAACACTGTGAGCACAACTTCGAGAGCCGACTTGCCCTCTTTTTCGTGCATATCTACGGGAATACCACGACCATCATCTACTACTGTTATAGAGTTGTCGGGGTTGATATATACGTTTATCTTGGTAGCGTATCCGGCAAGAGCCTCATCGATAGAGTTGTCTACAACCTCATAAACAAGGTGATGCAAACCCTTGACACCTGTGTCGCCAATATACATGGCAGGACGTTTACGCACGGCTTCGAGGCCTTCCAATACCTGAATACTATCGGCCGAATAATTGCCGTTTTTCTCTTCCAATTCTTCTGACATATTGTTGTTATGGTTTTGTCTTTTATACTGTGCGACAAGCGCACAAACATTATCGGCACAAGCCCCTTTGCGACTTATGCACAGATATACTATTACGAAACAAAGATAAGAAAATTTTGCGAAAACAGGTGCGATAAAATCTATTTTTTCTACACCTTTTTGTGTAAAAAAGAGAGGGGATAGATAGCCAAAAAACAAAAAAAGCACTTGTCGCAAGTACAAGTGCTTTTAGTAGCCGATAGGGGAATCGAACCCCTCTTTTAAGATTGAGAATCTTACGTCCTAACCGATAGACGAATCGGCCATTGGGCTTTGGTGCGACAAAGGTAATACTTTTATTGCTTTCCCTCCAAATTTTTGTCCCGTTTTTTGCAAAAAAATTTTATCTACACACATCAAGGCCACACAAAAACACAACTGCAAAGAGAATTCCAAAACAAGCGTTTATTTATTATTAAGAATAATACAATAGCTATTGCATTGTATTTACAATAATAATATTTAATTTTGTATCGAAATATTAACTTTTTTGACACACTATGATAATTACTACCGGAAATATTTTATTAGTAGGCTCATTACTACTCATCGCAAGCATAGTACTCAGCAAGGCGGGCGCACGATTTGGCGTTCCCACACTATTGGTTTTTCTTATTGCAGGCATGCTTTTTGGCACCGACGGACTGGGACTACAATTCAACTCGGCAGCCGATGCCCAATTTGTTGGCGTGATAGCACTGAGTGTCATCTTGTTTTCGGGCGGCCTCGACACCCGTTTTTCCGACATCAAGCCCATTCTCGCACCAGGTATCATCCTATCGACACTGGGCGTAATACTCACCACCCTTTTTGCCGGCCTCTTCATTTATTGGACTTCGGGATTTGACGCTGTGAAGATAACACTCCCCCTCACAACATCACTACTCCTTGCAGCAACCATGTCGTCAACCGACTCTGCCTCGGTATTCAACATACTTCGCTCGCAACGCATGTCGCTCAAGCACAATCTACGCCCCATGCTTGAGCTGGAGAGTGGTAGTAACGACCCCATGGCCTACATGCTCACGCTTGTCCTCATACAGATTGTGAGCGCAGGTGGTGTAACTGCCACCGACGTTATAAGCATGCTCTTTGTGCAATTTGTAGTAGGTGGCGCCGTGGGCTTTTTACTTGGTAAAGGAGCCGTGTGGTTTATCAACAAACTCAGACTACCCAACACATCGCTCTATCCCATCATTGCCCTGGGCTTGATATTCTTGGTGTACTCATTTACCGACGTGTGTCATGGAAATGGCTTCTTGGCCGTGTATATAGCAGGTATTGTTATGGGCAACAGCCGCATAGGATTCAAGCGCGAGATTTCAACCTTCCTCGACGGTGTTACATGGCTGTTCCAAATCGTTCTTTTCTTGATATTGGGACTTTTGGTCAATCCCCACGAGATGATGTCGGTATCACTTATAGGCGGTCTTATAGCTATATTTATGATTGTTGTAGCACGCCCGTTGAGCGTAATGCTATGCCTGCTCCCCTTTAAGCACATCAACCTCAAATCACGCCTCTTTGTATCGTGGGTGGGCTTACGTGGTGCTGCGCCCATTCTATTTGCAACATATCCGATTATAGCCAATGTCGAGGGAGCCAATATTATATTTAATATAGTATTCTTTGTAACCATCCTATCACTGATAGTACAAGGAACAACCCTCTCGGTTATAGCCCAAAAACTCGACATCTCGGAACCCGAGCCGGAAAAGCCCGACCATTTTGGTGTTGAGATACCCGAGGAATTGGAAACATCTCTCAACGGCTTGGATGTTACCGCCGAGATGCTAGTCGATGGCCCTACGCTTAAAGATATAAAACTCCCCCGAGGCGCATTGGTTATGCTCATACGTCGCGGACACGAATTTATCGTTCCCAATGGCTCGGTACAGCTCAGAGCAGGCGATCGCCTACTCATGCTATCGCAAGAGGTAAAACCGCGCGAGAAACTCAAAATATAGGGTTAAACAGAGCCTTTAATGGCTCGTTATAGATATACTACCTCAAAGCACAATGTGGCATGTCGACTCAGGATTGACATGCCACATCGTTTATAGATACAACCTCGGCGGACTCATGGAGCTCATAACACTTATGCACTCCACCACACACAACCGGGTGTATATAGCAAAAGACCGCCATAATAATGACGGTCTTGCGGTAGCCCATAGGAGAATCGAACTCCTCTTTCAAGAATGAAAATCTTGCGTCCTAACCGATAGACGAATGGGCCATCATCAGGGGCTTACGCCGCCTGTAAATTGTCACTCAGGATTAGAGAGCGTTTACGTGGTGAGCGAGCTTCGATTTGAGGTTAGCTGCCTTGTTAGCATGAATAATGTTCTTCTTGGCGAGCTTATCGAGCATTGAGCTTACTTTCTTGTACAATTCTGCGGCCTCATCCTTCACAGTAGTAGCGCGCAACTTACGCATAGCGTTACGAGCTGTCTTAGCGTAGTAACGATTGTGCAAGTTTCTAACTTGTGTCTCTCTAATTCTTTTCTTAGCAGATTTATGGTTTGCCATATCTTTTAGTGTTTTATTTATTTATCTTGTAGCCCATAGGAGAATCGAACTCCTCTTTCAAGAATGAAAATCTTGCGTCCTAACCGATAGACGAATGGGCCATACCTGTTTGCTTTGCCGTGACTTGAGCACTTCTACAAAAGCGAGTGCAAATATACAGCTCTTTTTTATATCTGCAAAACTTTTTGGGTCAAAATTTAATTTTTCTTGCTTTTTTATAGCGAATTAGGGTATTTGCACCCTTTTTTAGCCACGTTTTCCCTTGCTTCTTTGTTCTTTATTGTGTTATTTTGCATCTATGTACGACAAGACCCGAGGCATTGTATTGCACACGATACCCTACAACGACACCCTATCGGTAGTGCACATCTACACCGAGCGCTATGGGCGCATGTCCTATACACTACCCCGCGGGGCCGGACGTGCTGCCAAGATGGCGCGCGCACTATACATGCCCATGTCGCTACTCGAACTTGAGGTAGAAAACCGCACAGGACGCTCCATGCAACGCATACGCGAGGCGCACTCCTGGATACCACTACCCTATCTACAGAGCGACCCCATTCGTGCCTCGCTGGCCATGTTCTTATCGGAGTTTCTCGATTCGGTCTTGCGCAACAATGAGCCTCAACCCGAACTCTTTGCCTACATAGCACGCTCTATACACCTGCTCGACCGCATCAACCGCGGCTTGGGCAACTTTCACCTATGCTTTCTCATAGGTCTCACCTCATATATGGGCATCACACCCAATACCGACGGCTATCAACCCGGCGCATACTTCGACATGCAAGAGGGTGTATTTGTATCTGATCGACCCATTATCAACCCTTCGCTATCGCCCACAGAGGCTGCTTTTATGTCTAAGTTGCTGCGTATGAACTTTGCCAACCTGCACCTATACAAGTTCTCTCGCAGTGAGCGTAATGCTATTCTTGAGCAAATCATCGCCTACTACAGCCTTCACCTCACCGGTATGGGCCAACTATCCTCTCCGGCTATACTACACGCACTGTTTGACTAACAAACAGCTCGACACAACCATCCTGCATACATTATTATATACACAAAGGGCTACTCGTTATTGAGTAGCCCTTTGCTTTATGTGTTGGCAAAGATTATTTCTTTGAGAGTACAGTGTCATCAAACTCTACGCCTTTCTTAGCCAAACGAGCCTTTTGGATCTCGTAAGCAATAGGAGTAGCGATGAACAATGTAGCAAATGTACCAACGATTACACCAAACAACATGGCAAATACGAAGCTGCGGATTGTGTCGGCACCCAAGATGAAGATGACGAGCAATACAACGGCTGTACTTACAGAGGTGTTCATTGTACGCGACAATGTGCTATTGAGCGCATAGTTGATAACCTCGGCGCGGTTGCGTTTGGGATAGAGTTGGACCTCCTCACGGATACGGTCAAATACCACCACTGTATCGTTCACGGCATAACCGATAACGGTAAGGATAGCAGCGATAAATGTTTGGTCTACCTCCATAGAGAAAGGTATGATACCATAGAAGAGTGAGTAGAGACCTATAATAATATAGGTAGTGAAAGCCAATGATACCAATGTACCGATAGAGAAGGCAACATCGCGGAAGCGCAACAAGATGTACAAGAAGATGGCGATGAGCGAGAAGAATACTGCCCACATAGCACCTGTCTTGATATCTTCAGCGATTGAAGGACCTACCTTTTGTACACTCATTACGTGGTCGGCCTCAAATGCATCAACGCCCTTGTTGTCTACCATCTCGGCCAAACCGGCATAGAGCTTGTCGAGAATCTCTTGATCGATAGCCTCGTCAGTCTCGGCGATACGGTAGTTGGTAGAGATACGAACTTGGTTTTCGCTTGAGATAGTGATTACCGACAATGAGCTACCCTCAAACTCGGGAGCAAGCATGCGTTGAATCTCTTGAGTATTAACAGGCTCCTCGAAGCGTACAACATAGTTGCGACCACCAGAGAAGTCGATACCTTGGTTCACACCACGTGTCAAGAACGACACTGTCATGATTACAACCAATACAGCCGATACGATGAAGCCCATCTTGCGGCCACCCAAGATATTGAAGTTGTTGTTTACGAGGAAGTTCTTAGAAATATTGGTAGTGAAAGTAATTTTCTTACCCCACTCTTTGTCCGAGATCCACTCGAGTGCGATACGAGAGAGGAATACGGCAATGAAGAATGAGATAACGATACCAATGATAAGAGTTGTAGCAAAACCCTTGATAGGACCTGTACCGTACATCAACAAGATAATACCTGTGATGATAGATGTGATGTTAGAGTCGAAGATTGCAGAGAATGCATTCTTGTAACCATCAGCGATAGCAGTTTTGAGGTTCTTGCCCGAGCGGAGCTCTTCTTTAGTACGCTCGAAGATGAGCACGTTGGCATCCACAGCCATACCCAAAGCCAACACGATACCGGCGATACCCGAGAGTGTGAGCACTGCTTGGATAGAAGCAAGAATACCCATTGTAAAGAAGAAGTTGATGAGCAAGCCTACGTTTACTACCATACCGGGGATGAGACCATACATCACAACCATATAAATCATCAAGATAACGAGAGCTACGATGAACGAGATCATACCGCTATTGACAGCCTCTTGACCCAAAGAAGGACCGATAACATCCTCTTGGATGATGTTTACACCGGCAGCCATCTTACCCGACTTGAGCACGTTGGCCAAGTCCTTAGCCTCTTCGGGAGTAAAGCCACCAGAAATCTCTGAGCTACCACCGGCGATAGCACCGTTTACGTTGGGGAAAGAGTATACTTGATCGTCAAGTACAATTGCGATAGCGTTGCCAATGTTGTTACCTGTGAGTTTCTCCCACTCTTTGGCACCTTGGCTGTTCATGTTCATGTGAACTACCGAGCCACCACGATATTTGTCGAAGTCGTCACGAGCATCTACTACAACATCACCCGACATAGAGGCACGACCACCCTTGCCGGCTTTGAGGGCAACGAGTTGGAAGTATGTACCCTTCTCGTCGATAGCTTTCACTGTCCAACGAGTTACGAGGTTGTTGGGAAGAATGTCTTGAGCAATCTTGCTTGCCAACATGGCGTTGATTTGAGCAGTATCGTTCTTGTGAGCAAAACCGATAACGGGCGAGCCGGTGAATTGGTCTTGAATCAATACAGAGAACAAGGGGTTTTGCTTGCGGAATTGCTCCAATTGAGCAGCATCGTTGTTCTCGGCAACAACCTCTTCGAGGGCAGCGCTCAAGCTATCTACAGTGGCAGTCTCGGCTACAGTCTCGGCTACAGCCTCAACAACCTCCTCAGCAACAACTTCTTCAGCAGCCTCTTGGTTGGCAAGTGACATAGCCAAAGCATTGTTTACCGATTGCAATTGTGCGATAACTTGCTCATATTTGTATGTCTCCCAGAACTCGAGGTTGGCAGCACCTTGCAAAAGGTTGCGTACGCGCTCGGGCTCTTTAACACCGGGAAGCTCAACAAGGATGCGACCATCCTTCTCAAGTTTTTGGATGTTGGGAGCTACCACACCAAAGCGGTCGATACGGTTACGCAATACGTTGTAAGAGTTGTCAACGGCTACGTTGAGCTCTTCGCGCAATACTTTGATAACCTCATCATTTGTTGATGCGGGTTTGATTTTCTCTTTCAACTCGTGAGTGCTGAAGATAGCAGCCAAGCGCACATTGGGATCGAGTTTCTGGTACTCGTCAACAAAAACTTGCAAGAAGTCGTTGTTGTCGGCTTGGTTGGCTACTGCGTTGGCAATGGCTTTGTTGAAGTTGGGGTCGGGGTTGTTGTTTGACAATTGCTTCAAAACATCGGCAACCGATATTTGAAGTGTTACGTTCATACCACCCTTGAGGTCGAGACCCAAGCCAATTTCCATTTCACGGCATTGTTGATAGGTGTAATAACCCAAATAAACCTTTTCGGTCGAAATCGAGTCGATATACTCTTTGTAGAGAGTCTCATCACCGGCTGCATACTCCTCGGCCTTTCCGTTGTAGTGAGAAGTCACCATTGAGAAAGAGAGGTAGAACAGACAGATCAAAGCCAACAAAGCAGCAATCACTCCTGTAAAAACTTTGTTTTGCATGTGTCTATTACTTTATGTTTTTAATTTATAGATTTTTCGCATTTTATTTAGCGTGCAAATATACGGTTTTTTTCTTTTATACAGCAATTTCGGCTCTTTTATTTGATTTTTTAGCAGAAAGAGAGGGCTAAACGTGCTATATTTTATGCCCTATGTCACTTTTTTTGTATCTTTATCGCCCCAATTTATATAATATATTATGAAATATCGCTCATCGCTACGGTACTTGCCGTTAGCTATACTCATTATATCGGTGGGGTTCATGCTCTTTTCTTGCGCCAACATGTCGCGCCCGAGCGGTGGCCCCACAGACGAGACTCCGCCTCAATACATCAAGAGCAAGCCCGCACTCAATGCCTGCAACTTCAACGACAAGCGCATCGAGATAGAGTTTGACGAGATTATTCAGGTAGACAAGCCCTCCGAGAAGATTATTATCTCACCTCCGCAGCTCAACCAGCCCAAGATACAGGCACAAGGCAAGAAGGTGCGCATCGAGTTGCAAGACTCGTTGCAACCCGGCACTACCTATACCATAGACTTCAGCGATGCCATTGTCGACAACAACGAGAAAAATCCGCTCAAGGGCTTCAGCCTGTCGTTTTCTACAGGCGAGACGGTCGATTCGCTACAAATATCGGGCATACTGCTCAATGCCGAGAATCTGGAACCCATAACCGGCATGCTCGTGGGTGCATATAGCAACCTCGACGATAGCGCATTTACCACCCTGCCCATGGAGCGTATTTCATCGAGCGATGCCTTGGGACACTTCACCATACGCAACCTCAAAGCCGGATGTCAATACCGCATATTTGCCCTTAAAGACGCCAACCGCAACTACCGCTTTGATGAGCCCACCGAAGATATTGCCTTCTTGGATACCGTCTATACCCCATACGCCGAGCCCAAGCAATATGCCGACACTATATATACCGACTCGTTGGCCGTAGATACTATTATATATATAGACTACAACAATTTCTATCCCAACGATGTGTTGCTCATGGCATTCAATGAGCAGAAAAAGAGCCGATATATGGAAGACAAGTCGCGCAAGCAACGCAACAAACTCGACTTTATCTTCTCTACTCCACACGACACCCTGCCCACTATCACTCCTATCAACTTCGAGCCCGATAGCAATTGGTATGTATTGGAGAAAAACCTCACCAACGACACGCTGTCGTATTGGATACGCGACTCGCTTATCTACAATGTCGACACACTCATGGTCGCCATGCAATACTACCGCACCGACACGCTCAACAATCTATCGCTCTATGACGATACCCTCACGATGACCTATCGCCCGCCCAAAGAGAACAAAAACAAGAAGAAATCAAAGCCCAAAAGCGAAAACGACACCCTGCCCGAGGTTATTCCCATGGTGTTTGCCGATATGAGTATCAATGCAAGCAATTCGCACGATGTCAATAAGCCTGTAACCATACAATTTACGGTTCCTATCGATAGCATCAACCTCACAGCGTTTCACCTCACCGAGAAACTCGACACCTTGTGGGTAGAGATTCCCGACTCGGCCTACACCCTGTTACCAGACTCTACCAAGGCTCGCACCTACATTCTATCGCACAAGTGGAAACCCGAGGGCGAATACAGAATAGACGTAGACTCCCTTGCGGTATATGACATGTATGGCCTGCACACCGACAAGGCGAGCAAAAACCTCAAGACAAAATCGTTGCAAAACTACTCAAACCTATACTTTGCCATCACCGGCACAACCGACCATGCCGTTGTACAACTACTCGATGGCAGTGACAAGCCCGTGGTGCAAGTTCCGGTTGTAGATGGTGGCGCCGAGTTTACCTATCTCAAGCCCGGTACCTACTATGCCCGTCTATATATCGATAGCAACAACAACGGCAAGTACGACACCGGCAACTATGCACTCAAGCAACAACCCGAGGAGGTATACTACTACCCACAATCGCTCGAACTGCGCGCCTACTGGAACGTGGAGCAAAACTGGGATATATACAACACAGCAATAGACCTACAAAAGCCCAATGCTATAAAGAAAAACAAGACCAAAGAGGAGAAAAAAGAGGATAAAAACGAGCACACCGACTCGCACAACTCATACGGCTCCAACAGCGCATTTGGAGGCTCGACGGGCGGATATGGCTCGGGCGGTGCATTTCCCACTGTACGATAATATGTAATACTATAATATGAAACGAATAGCAATTTTTGCCTCGGGTTCGGGTACAAATGCCGAGGCTATTGCCCGCCACTTGGTAGGCAACCCCAACATTGAAGTAGCATGCGTGCTTTCAAACCGAGCCAATGCCGGTGTACATCAACGTATGCAACAATTCAACATCCCCACACACACCTTTAGCAACGATGTGTGGCGCGAGGCTCACACCATAGTCGAGCTGTTGCAACAAGAACACATCGACCTCGTGGTATTGGCCGGATTTATGCGCAAGATCGAGGCTCCCCTCACTGCCGCCTATGCCGGTCGCATCGTCAATATACACCCATCACTGTTGCCCCGACATGGTGGCCCCGGCATGTACGGGCACCACGTACACGAGGCCGTACTCGATGCCGGCGATACCGAGAGTGGCATTACCATACACTATGTCGACGAGCAAATAGACGGTGGCGAAATCATTTTCCAAGCACGCTGCGAAGTTTGCCCCGGCGATACCCCTGATAGCCTCGCCGACCGCATCCACATCCTGGAGCATCGCCACTTCCCCGTCGTTGTAGAAGAGATTCTCTCACGATAATCACCCAAGAGGTTGGCTCAACCTTCTTTATACGTGTACACCAATAAAAGCCCCATTGACGCTGCTTGTGTCAATGGGGCTTGAATATTGGGGGTATATCGTATTTTTTAGTAACCCGGATTTTGTGTCATATTGGGATTCATACCCACCTCATCTTGCGGTATGGGCAATAGTTGGTAATACTCGTCAACGCCATACTCTTGCATAAAGAGACCGTTGCGTTTCATATAGGCAAAATTACCTACCGAATAGAGCAACAACTGCTTGCGGGCGTCGGTAATGGTCTGTTTTATATCATCGGGATTGACCGTAAAGCCTTTTGCTTCGGCCAGTGTTTGAAGGGCTTCATGCGCTCTTGCCCAATCGCCCATGTAATAGTTTGCCTCGGCATAGAGGAGCATAACCTCGGTAAGTGTTTGCACAGGTATGAATAAAGGCGACCGGATGGTAATATCTCCGCGAGTTTGCATAGTAGTTGTACAATCAAGGGCAAAAATCACCTCATCACAATTCTTTATATTCGCGATGGCAAATGGATCGCTAAAGTTGGCATCGGTGAGTGTATAAAAACCGGAGCGTATAACCTGGTCGAGCATTTCACGCGCCTTATGGTAATCACCACGAGCAATCGCCATCTCGGCAATGAGCACACGGGCTACATCTTTCGATACAAAGAAGAATGAATCAATATCCTTGAGCGACTCGTCTTTCTTTTCCTCCGGTATACATTCCATAGCCTCTAATGCAAGCGCCATCTGCTCTCCCAAGATGATGTGCATATCGGTGCGGGGCTCGAACATTTCGTCAAAGAAAGATTCGTAAGAGGGATAATATGGCACATCGCCCCACATTGTAGTCATGTAGTAGTATTGCATAGCACCAAAGAGGTTGCAATATCCTTGATATACATTCTTCTGTTGCTCATCGGCATATCGCAACAACAGCGCCTTGTTGAGAGAGCTATAGAACGAAGACCAACAATTGAGTATATTTTGTTGTGCGGGGTTGATATTTTGCTGTACAAGATAACCTACCTCATTGTTGTAGTGGAAGAGTTGCTGTATGTGATTATAAATAGAGAGTGACTTGGAGAGCTCCAAGGCCATCGAAGCAACGACAGCAGCACCATCTGCTCCCAACAAAGGTACACCTGCATTATTGTATGTATCACTATAGAGATTGGTGAGCATATTTTCTTCCGAAGGGCCTACAGAGGGAGTATCACCAAAACCCTCCTCGCCTACTTCGCCATCGCCATCCCAGTCGAAATAGCATTTCAAATCGGGTACAGAAACCTCCATACCCAAATCGGCATATCGCTCGACAATGTAGCGTGCAATATCTTCCAATCGGTATCGTAATTCGCCAAGGTCTTCGGCGATAATTTCTTGTGTTGCCTCCGAGAATTTTCCCTCGGCAGCAAACTCACGACAGAGTCTTGCCAAATACTCGGTCAACTCGGCCTCACTGCGCTCTACAAGCAACAACGACGATATAGCAATGAGCACACCAGCCTTCTCGTCGCCACTGATAATAGAGAGACGAGAAGCATCGACCTGTGCATATTGAGACAAGCCAAAGGCTCCGAAGAGCTCTTTTTGAGCCTGATCATTGGCCTCCTGAAAGCTCTTACCACGAGCTACAAGGTTGAGCACACGTTGATACTTGATGTGTGTGAGAATATTGACGTTGATGGTTGTAGCGTCCGAAATATCGACAATCGCACGCAGATTGAGCGTACCTGTCGAGAGCTCGCCTCGCACCTCATTAAAGAAGTAACCGTTGGCACTGAGGTCGGCATAAGGTGTATCAAACATCTTAGAGCCAAAGGTAAAGCTTCCCTCATCGTCGACGATTGTGGTATTATACATGCTACCTGTAGGCTCCATGTTGGCATCCAAGAGTTGCATGGTAATGGTAGAACCACTCACAAACGGGCCCTTCTCGACCTTTCCGCTCACGGTGTAATTTTGAGGTTGGAAAGGCTCATCGGGATTACCTAAAAGACCACAAGCAGCCAGCGACAGCACAAAAGCCACCGTAGCAAGGATCTTTATAGAGAATGTTTTCATGACAATAGGAGATATTGATTATATATACAACAAAAGGTAGGATATTAGAAATATTTCACCTCTTTACCCCAAATATCGCTGAGCAAGTTGTTGGCCAAACGGCTTGCACCAATGCGGAAGTAGCGATTGTTGAGCCACTCCTCGCCCAAGACGGCAGCCACCACGCAATAGTACTTCACAGCGTCGGCAGTAGTAGATATGCCACCGGCAGGCTTGAAGCCAATCATTGTACCGGTCTTGTCGTAGTACTCTTTGATAGCTTGACACATCACGTATGCAGCCTCAAGTGTAGCAGCCGGCTCTTGCTTGCCGGTCGATGTCTTGATAAAGTCGGCACCCGAGTATATTGAGAGCAAAGAGGCTTTCTTTATCATCGAAGCACTCTTGAGAGCACCTGTTTCGAGAATAACTTTGAGGTGAGCATCGCCACAAGCACTCTTGAGCTCGGCAATCTCATCGCATACCTCCTCATAGTTGCCAGCCAACATATCACCTACATTGATAACGATATCTATCTCATCGGCACCATCTTTCACAGCCAACATGGTCTCGGCCACCTTAACCTCAGTAAATGTTTGTGACGAGGGGAAACCACCCGATACGGCAGCAATATTTACATCCGACACCTCAAGATTCATGCGCACGGTAGCAGCATAATTGGGGTATACACAGATGGCAGCTACGTTGGGCATGTCGCCATGCTCGTTTTCAAAATCATTGACACGTTGGGTAAAGCGGGCTACGCTGTCGGTATAGTCTTCGCTACGCAAGGTTGTGAGGTCAATACAGTTGAAAAGTTGCTTATACACCTCGACAGTATTGTATTTCTCGTAGTTTTCACGCACAATTTTTTCCACCTCCATTTGTACGGCGGCATCATCAAGCTCTACAACATATTGAGCCAATGTTTTTTCGTATTTGTTCATATCTATTTGAGTTTTGGATTATTTACATGTCGATCTTTATCGCGAGCCGTTTTCTTCTCAAGATTGCGATTGAAAGCCTCGGTGAGGTCTATTCCGGTCTGGTTGGCAATACAGATGAGCACCCACATCACATCGGCCAACTCGTCGGCCAGCGAGGTCTTTTCGCCGGGCTTGGTCGATTGGTCGCCATAGGTACGCGCCATAATACGCGCCACCTCGCCCACCTCCTCGGTGAGTATTGCCATATTGGTGAGCTCGCTGAAGTAACGCACACCATATTTCTTTATCCATTCATCGACCTGATGTTGAGCCTCGGCTATGGTCATTTTATTCGCGATTTTGAGAGTCAATACATATTGTTACAGGGCCATCGTTGACAAGCGCCACTTGCATATCGGCGCCAAACACGCCTGTGCCTACGGGAGTACCTATGGCCTGCGAGAGACGATCACAGAACAACTCATACAAGGGAATGGCATGCTCGGGGCGCGAGGCACGTATGTAAGAGGGGCGATTGCCCTTCTTGGTAGAGGCATGCAAGGTAAATTGGCTCACCACCAAGGCGTGACCCGAAACGTCGGTAACAGAGCAATTCATCACACCATTGGCATCGTCGAAGATGCGCAATTGCGATGCCTTCTTGACAAGCCAATCGACATCCTCTTCGCTGTCACGATCTTCTACACCAACGAGTATGAGCATACCATGGCCTATGGCCGAATGCACCTCTCCGGCTATCGTTACTGAAGCCTCTTTGACTCGTTGTATTACAATACGCATAGTTTTATGTTTATGTTCACTGCAAAGTAAATAAAAAAAAACGATACTCTGTGTAGAATATCGTTCTTTTATTATTGTAGAGGCCCGGGGGCAATAACACTATCGAAAGTCTAACTTCACACCAAAGAAATAGCTGCGCGGTGTAGCGGGTCCATAGATATATCCCGAGTCGCGATTGGGGCCTTTATCGAAGTCTTTTTGGTAGGCATTGAAGATGTTTTGCACACCGGCATGCAACTGCATGGTGAGCTCACTTGAGAGGTCAAAGTCATAGGCAACCTTGAGGTTGGCATTGAAGAAGTCGGGCGTACGCTCAATGCGGTCTTTTTCGATATATCCTGCCAAATGTTGTACCCACATCTCTCCGGTATATGTACCCGACAAGTCGATAGCCAAGTGGTGTGTGGGCTTGAATGTTGCGGTAATAAAGCCATACCAATCGGGGGTGCGGAACATTTCGGTAGCTGCCTCTACATCGGGATCCTCGCTCCACACCTCGGGAGTCTTGTAAATACTGCGTTGCCATGTGAGACCAAGTTGTGCATCGAACCACGACGATACCGCAGCACGCGACTCAAAGTTGACACCAAAGACTTGTCCACCGCCACCATTGCGACGTTGTATAATGGCATTGCCGGCATTGTCCGAACCTATATGCTCCATAACAAAGGCATCGCTGAGGTCGGTAAAGAAACCCTCCAAAAGGAAATTGGTGGGCACCTCGCCTATCTTTTCATACACATCGACCGATGCACTCACACTGCGCGATTTCTCTTCCTTCAAGTTGGGGTCGAGCACAATGAGCGACACCTCGCCACCCACGGCCATGATGTGCAAGTCTTCGTCGAATGCTTGCGGTGCACGGAAACCCTCAGAGTAACTCAATCGGATATTAATATCCTTTGTGGGGTTGTATCGCACGTTGACACGAGGGCTGAAGATAAGATTTTTCACCAGGTTGTGCTTATCGAGGCGAGCTCCGATAAGGAAACCCCAACGGTCGTTTTTCCACTCATTTTGGAAGTATGCACTACCAATGTGTACTGTTTGGTCTATGTAGCGATCGTAGCCGGGTGCGTCGTCCGATAGCGCATCGTAGTTGTACTCAATACCACCGGTCATCTCGGCGGGCATAAAGAGCAACTTGTCGAAACTGTGCATATATTGCACACCGGCAACAACTGTGAGGTCGTGTGTGAAACCATAGGCATGGGGGTCTTGTCCGGCGCCATAGTAGCTGTCGCGATTGGTGTTTTGCAACGATACAAAGGCATTAATTTTGTTTTTGTAATCGGGGGTAAAATAGTCGAAGTTGAGACCACCACCGTTGATAGAGTGCTCGGTTTGCTCGGCAATCATAGCCTCGTGCGGGGGCAAGTGCATGTTATCGCCACCACGACGTTTCTCGCTTATTCCGTGATATTCGAGGGTGAGCTTTGAGTAAAGACTTGTCTTGTAATAGGCACGCGTACCAATGGTGATGCCTCGCAACATGGGCAACTCGGTAAATCCGTCGCCATCGTGGTCGTAAGCATCGCGTTGGCGGTGCTGACCGTAGATATATACACCGGCCTTACCATTATCGGTTACCAACGAGGCGTTGAGCATGGTATTGTTGTCCCACGCATTGCTACCCCCATAGTTGATAGAAGAGTGTGTCGCTGAGGCCGAGTTGTGCAAGGGCTCGCGAGTAATAATATTGACCGTACCACCCACGGCCGAAGAGCCGAAGAGAGCCGAACCACCACCACGTACAACCTCGACACGTTCTATCATATTGGCAGGTATCTGCTCAAGACCATATACACCCGAGAGGGCGCTGAATATGGGTCGCGAGTCGATGAGTATTTGCGAATAGTGACCATCAAGACCATTGATGCGCACTTGTTGGAAACCACAGTTCTGACAGTTATCCTCTACACGCACACCGGGCTGAAAGTTCAAGCCGTCGGCTATACAAGCTGCATTGACCTTGGTGAGTGTAGAGACATCGAGCACCTTGACTAACGAAGGAGCCATGCGACGAGTGGTAACATTGCGATTGGATGTAACAACAACCTCGTCGAGCGAAAAATGCTCGGGAACGATACTAAAGTGCAACTCGTGCGACTCGCCGGGATGGAGCGTTACAGTGCGCTCGAAAGTGGCATAGCCAAGCGAAGTAGCTACCACGGTATAGGTTCCCTCGGGGATGTTTTTTATCATATAGTGACCAGTAGCATCGGTCATCACACCAAGGGTAGTGCCCTTGATGCGCACGTTTATATAGGCCATGTGCTCGCCGGTGGTCTTGTCGGTCACGTGACCATAGAGGTGGGCATCGGTGGGTTTAACTTCGTGAGAAGAGGGATTTGCCTGCACGGCAAAGAACAACAGTGTATATAAAAATAGAATAGAAAGTCTTTTCATTGATATAAATTTGAGCACACACCACGTGTGTAATGGGATTTGAATTATTAAAGGAAATCACAACGAATGCACATACACAACGTATTGCTACGCGGTATGGGCATGAGTAGGGCATACAAAGCCTACACAAGGCTGTACACATCAAGAAAAGACGGGAGGTGCGCGCAGATAGCTACAATGACCGCACAAAGCTATATGAAAGACTTCGGCGCGTGTGTAGTCGTGTAGCGTAGTGCAGGGAACAGGCGGCAAAACGCAAGCCGATGCAACAACAAATTGTGAGAGTTGTATGTGACAGAAGGGACAATCGTCCATGGCTGCAGCAGCCTCGCGATGGGCGCGCTCCTCGTCATCAGGATAGAGCTCATGAAATCGGACATCGGAGTGAATGTCAAAAAACTTTACTGTTGTTACCGGCAAGAATGCCAACAACATGATCACAGCATATATGAGTTCTCTCCTTTTCAAGTTTATATAACTTTATCTCTCAGTTACTTAATATCGATTTGACGGTGCAAAGATACAATGCGCAATGGCATACTACAATAACTATTTATTACTATTTTTAAGTAAATATATAGCCAAATATAATTAAAGTGATTGTAATATGCTAATAATCAATATATTACAGGCATGCTTTTTTAACACCAATTTATTATTTGGTGCTCGCATCATTTGAGAGCGCCTCTTTAACCTTCGCGGCCTTGGCAGCTCCAATGACTGCAGTCAAATCTTCGAGCGATGCTTCGCGTATGCGCTTCACACTCTTGAAGTGTCGCAATAGGGCTTCGCGCGTTTGTACACCAACACCCTTGATACCATCGAGCGACGATACAACCTGTTGCTTGCTGCGCCTGTTGCGGTGATGCGTGATACCAAATCGGTGAGCCTCGTCGCGCAGGTGCTGTATGAGACGCAAAGATTCGGAGTTTTTATCAAGATAGAGTGGTGTGCTATCCTCGGGGAAATAAATCTCTTCGAGACGCTCGGCTATACCAATGATAGCTATCTTGCCACGCAAGCCCAGCGACTCAAGGGTAGAAAGCGCAGCACTGAGTTGCCCCTTGCCACCGTCTACCACTATGAGCTGAGGCAACGGTTCGCCCACCTCCAAAAGGTGGTGATAACGACGATAGATAACCTCACGCATCGACGCATAATCGTTAGGGCCATCTACACTCTTTACGATGAAATGGCGATAATCTCGCTTTGAAGGCTTAGCCATCTTAAAGACGACGCACGCCGACACAGGATTAGTGCCTTGTATATTGGAGTTGTCGAAACACTCTATGTGAACAGGAAGCTCGCCGAGATAAAGATCCTTCTGCAAGCGGGTGAGTATGCGAGTAGCACGTTGCTCGGGATTGAGTTTTTCGGCTTGCTTGAGACGGTCCACCTTATATTGTCGGGCATTCTGCAACGAAATATCGAGCAACTTTCGCTTGTCACCGCGCTCGGGTACGGTAATGTGCAAATGCTCGAAAGTAACTTCGGGCTCAAAGGGAACAATAATCTCACGAGAGGTGCTTTCAAATCGCGCACGCAACTCGGCTATACCCAAGGCCAATATTTCGGATGCGGTTTCATCGAGTTTTTTGCGATACTCTATAGTGACCGATTGCACGATGGAACCGCCTTTTACGTGCATAAAATTGATAAAAGCAGCATTATCATCTTCGTCGTACGAGAATACATCGACATTATTGATGACACTACTCACAACTACCGACTTGGCACGATAACGCTCTACGAGATCATAACGCTCCTTTACCACCTGCGCCTCTTCAAACTTCAATTGAGAAGCCAACTCCTGCATTTCGCTCATAAGCATTTCGCTCAAACGGGTTGTATTGCCATTGAGTATATGCTTTACAGCATCGATATACACAGCATAGTCGCGAGGCGAAATAAAGCCCTCACAACAGCCGCAGCATCGCTTGATGTGATATTGAAGACACACTTTATGGCGACGAGAAGCCACCGAATCGGGAGTAAGCGACAATCTACATGTGCGCAGTGGAAAGAGATCGTGTATGAGTTCTAAGACGGTTTTGGCCACATGCACATGCGCATATGGGCCGAAGTACTTGGCACCACTACCCAGCTCTACACGGCGTGTGAGGAAAACTCGAGGATACTCCTCCTTAGTAACACATATCCACGGGTAGGTCTTATCGTCTTTGAGTAGCACATTGTAGCGGGGGCGGAACTTCTTGATAAGCGAATTTTCGAGGTGCAAAGCATCCTCTTCGCTATTCACCACAATATACTTGAGATCGGCAATATTGCGCACCAGGACTCGGGTTTTGGGCGCATCGTCGTGCTGCTTGTTGAAATAGGATGAGACACGACGCTTGAGATTCTTGGCCTTACCCACATAGATAATAGTGCCCTCTTTATCGAAGTACTGGTATACACCGGGACTCTCGGGCAAGAGGGCAATAATATCTTTGATATGTCTATTGGTATCGGCCAATATTGTTTTTAGTATTTAATGAGAGCATCAATTTCGACATCGGCAGGGAAAAGCTCACGACCCTTCAAAAACTCCAACTCGGCAATGAAGCTCACATAGATTTTCTTGGGGTTGAAACGTTTTGCCAAAAGATATGCGGCATACATTGTACCACCTGTAGCCAAGAGGTCGTCGTGCAACAATACCACATCATTTTCGTCTATTGCATCAACATGCACCTCTACAGTATCCACACCATACTCCTTAGTATAGCTCTCGCTCACAGTATTGGCGGGCAACTTGCCGGGCTTACGCATAGGAACAAATCCGGCACCAATTTTTTCTGCCACAATAGGGCCCATAATGAAGCCACGAGACTCTATACCCACAACCTTGGTGATACCCTTGTCGGCATAACGTTCGGTGAGCAATTGGGCTGCAAAGCGCAATCCCTCTTTATCCTTGAGCATAGTGGTAATATCTTTGAAAAGTATACCCTTCTTGGGAAAATCGGGCACATCACGCACAAGCGTTTTCAAATCTTCAATTGTCATTTTTTTACTTTTTATATTGGTTATTATTCTTTTTCTTCGAATTGTTTATCAAACAATTAGTCTATATTGTTTCACGTGAAACATCAACGTCCCATAAGCACCAGCAAGATATTTATATCGCTGGGCGAGATACCTGGTATACGTGCTGCTTGGGCAATAGTCTCAGGGTTGATTCGAGCCAATTTTTGACGCGCCTCGGTAGATATTTGCTGTATAGACATGTAGTCAAACTTGTCTTTAATACGTATATTTTCGAGGCGAGTAATCTTATCGGCAATCATTTGCTCGCGATCTATATATCCGCTATATTTTATCTTTATCTCGGCAGCCTCAACAATCTCTTCGCGACGTGTAGGTATATCGTCTATCTTGCTTTGCAAGGCTTGTACCATGGGTGCGAGAGTGTTTATATCAAGCTGAGGACGCACTATCAAGTCATAGAGTTTCACGCCTTGACGCAGGGGTTGATGGCCTGCTTGCTCCAATTTATCATTGATAAGCGCAGCCTTGATTGAGTAATTCTGAGCAAACTCTACCAACTCATCCACCTTGGCTTTCTTGGTTCGGAGCAACTCATATCGCTCGGCTGTAGCAAGTCCCAGGCGATAGGATTTCTCAGTAAGACGCATATCGGCATCATCTTGTCGCAACAGTATACGATACTCGGCACGCGATGTAAACATACGATAGGGCTCATCGACACCCTTGGTCACCAAGTCATCTATAAGCACACCTATATAGGCCTCATTGCGACCCAACACAAACGGTTCGCCACCATGACACGCAATGTGTGCGTTGATACCGGCTATCAAACCTTGTCCTGCTGCCTCCTCATAACCGGTAGTACCATTGATTTGACCGGCAAAATAGAGCCTTTTGACAAGCTTTGTTTCGAGTGTGTGCAATAGCTGAGTGGGGTCGAAATAATCGTATTCTATGGCATATCCCGGGCGATAAATGCGCACATCTCTAAAGGCAGGAATCTCCTTCAACGCTGCCAACTGTATGTCGATAGGAAGCGACGAAGAAAAGCCGTTGAGATAATACTCTTGCGTGGTCTCACCTTCGGGTTCAAGAAAGAGTTGATGCTCGGTTTTATCGGGAAAAGTTACGATTTTGGTCTCAATACTCGGGCAATAACGAGGACCTATACTCTGTATCTGTCCGTTGTACAAAGGCGATTCAGGAAGGCCTTTGTGCAGTATTTCGTGCACTCGCTCGTTGGTATAGACTGTCCAGCAACTGCGTTGTTGCAATGGGCGAGGAGTGAAGTCGAGATAGGAGAATTTATGGAAGTCATCATCGCCTTTTTGTTCGATGGTTTCGTCAAAATGTACACTGCGTCCATCGATGCGAACGGGGGTTCCGGTCTTCATACGACCTACGGTAAAACTAAGTTGAGCCAACTGTTCTGATATTCCGTAAGAGGCCGGTTCGGCAACTCGTCCGCCAGGCAACTGTGTGCGACCTATGTGCATGAGTCCATTCAAGAAAGTACCATTGGTGAGAACAACGCAACGCGCCTTGAATGTCACTTCCATTCCGGTAATGACGCCTCGCACCTCTCCTTCTTCTATAACAAGCTGTTTTACAAAGTCTTGCCAAATATCAAGATTGTCGGTGTTTTCTATAATAGAGCGCCATTGTTCTATAAAACGAGCGCGGTCGCTCTGCGAGCGAGGGCTCCACATAGCAGGACCCTTCGAACGATTGAGCATTCTGAATTGTATGGCAGTCATATCGGTAACAATACCCATCTGTCCACCAAGAGCATCTATCTCTCTCACTATCTGACCCTTAGCTATACCACCAACAGCAGGATTGCAACTCATCTGTGCAATCTTGTTCATGTCGTGGGTTATAAGCAAGGTTTTCGAACCTAAGTTGGCAGAAGCACAGGCAGCCTCACAACCGGCATGACCGGCTCCCACAACTATTACGTCATATTCAAAATTCATCGTTCTACGAGATTATCTTCAAAAATAACTATTTTGTTTTATTTGAGCAAACAGAACCTCTGATATCATTCTGCACGCATCGCAAGCGCCTCATTTTCGCAACGTTCCATTATTTCGCGTTCACCATCACCCTTGTCGTTTATACCACACAGGTGCAATATTCCGTGTATTATAACACGATACAACTCCTTTTCGTAGGGTTCGCCCACAAGTTGTGCGTTGGTCAATACTGTATCGAGACTGATAAACAAATCGCCCGAGATTGTATTGCCCGTGCAGTAGTCAAATGTGATGATATCGGTATAATAGTCATGTTGCAAGAAGTCGCGATTGACTTCAAGAATGCGCTCGTCATCACAAAATATGTAGGCTATATCGCCACAACGCTTGCCGTAACTCTTGGCCACACGCTTTACCCAATCTGTTACTTCACAACAGTTTATGTCGGGCATACACACATTCTGAGCTGTAAAACTTATAGGCATATATCAATAATTTATTTTGCAACTGCAAAGGTAAAATTTATATCACAAAAAGCCTCTATCCAAAGAAGAAATATGCCACCAATATACCCGATATAGCACCTACAATATCGGCCAAAAGGGCATACCCTACAGCGTAGCGGGTCTTTTTAATTCCTACACTACCAAAGTAGACCGCCAAGATATAGAAGGTAGTGTCGGTAGAACCTTGCACCGTGGCAGCAACTCGTGCCACAAACGAATCTACACCATGCACTGCCATACAATCTACCATCATACCACGCGAGCCACTTCCACTCAGGGGCTTCATCAATGCCGTAGGTAGCGCCTCTACAAACGAAGTATCGAGGCCACACGAAGCCACACACCAACGCACAGCATCCACCACATAATCCATCGCTCCCGAAGCGCGAAAAACGCCGATTCCAACGAGAATTGCGACCAGATAGGGTATAATCATCACAGCCGTTTTAAAGCCCTCCTTAGCGCCTTCAATGAAGCTCTCGTACACATTTATTCGCTTTATCAATCCTGTGCCTACAAAGGCCACAATAATGGTAAATAAGAGCGCATTGGCAGCAAATGTAGAGTATAGTTGCATCTTCTCTTGTGGCAACTGCGAGAAGTAGTACATCACTCCACCTATCACCGCCATCAAGCCCAGAGCCCAAGAGACAAGCACGCGATCTATCTTGATGCGTTGTTTTATACACAATGCCGTGAGACCTACGAGCGTGGCTATAAATGTAGCAATGAGTATGGGGATAAAGACGTCGGACGGGTTGGCTGCTCCCATCTGGGCACGATAGGTCATCACACCTATGGGCACGAGTGTGAGGCCCGACGCATTAAGTATCAAAAACATAATCATGGCATCGGTAGCAGTATCCTTCTGCGTGTTGAGTTCTTGCATCTCGCGCATGGCCTTCAGTCCCAGCGGTGTGGCTGCATTATCGAGTCCCAGCATATTGGCCGATATATTCATAAACATCGAGCCCAAGGCAGGATGCCCCTTGGGGATGCCCGGAAAGAGGCGCGAAAAGAGCGGACTCATAGCACGCGAGAAGACCGAAATCAGTCCGGCATTCTCACCCACCTTCATCAAGCCGAGCCACAAGGTGAGCACGCCGGTGAGACCAAGCGAAATGTCAAAGGCTGTCTTTGCCGATGAAAAGGAGGCATTCATGATGTCGGACCATATTGCAAGGTTGCCGGCAAAAATGGTTTGACACAAAGCCACCACAAAGGCTATGAGAAAAAATGCAATCCAAATATAATTGAGTACCATGATGCTATTTTTACAACGGGAGAAGTGGGGTTTACTTTTCAAGACCAAAATTAAAAATTTTATCGCGAAAGTCGTTGTAATTGGCAACAAAAGCTATGTGTGTGGAATTTTTTAAGATTTGTAAACACTTTCAATTTTTTGGCGACTTATTACACCCAGCCACAAAACACACCTACAACACTTTGTATCAACCCATTAACAACCAAACACCCCTTGTAAGAATCGAATATTTGGCGTCGCACGCATAGTTACCCGCAAAAAACGGCTTTAAAAAGTCGGTATTTCGGCAATTTTGGTCTACCTTCGCCAATGAAGAAAAATTCGACAAAAATGAGTATCGAAAATTTGAGAGCCGAACTGCTGGCAGCCGGCGATGAAAAGAAGGCACAAGAGCTGTCGCGATTTTTCAAGACCGGCAAGGGCGACTATGGCGAGGGCGATCGTTTTATTGGCGTGACTGTTCCTGCCAACCGCGCCATTACTCGGCGCTACCTTCACCTACCTACTCATCAACTTGCCATCCTACTGCATAGCGAAATTCATGAGTTGCGTCTATCGGCACTCATCGGTATGGTCGAGCAGTACAAGTCGCGCCACACCTCCGACGAGCAACGACAAGAGATTGTCGACATCTATATTGCGCACACACGATACATCAACAATTGGGACTTGGTAGACCTATCGGTATATAATATCATAGGAGCACACCTACTCCACCGCGACCGCGCACTGCTCTATCGCTGGGCCGAGAGTTCACTGCTATGGGAGCAACGCATGGCCATTGTAGCCACGATGTGGTTTATACGACATGGAGAGTATGACGATACTATAAGACTTGCCGAGAGGCTGTGTCATCACCCACACGACCTCATGCAGAAAGCTGTAGGTTGGCTGCTACGCGAGGTGGGCAAACGCGACATGAAGCCTCTCACCGACTTCCTCGACAAGCACTACACCACCCTACCCCGCACGCTATTGCGATACGCCATAGAGAAGTTCCCCGCCGAGCTACGCAAGCACTATATGGCCCGATAGGAGTTAAAATCCGGGCATTGCTATATAGAGTGTAGGCAACAATAGCAAGAAGCCCACGACGAGCATAAAGAGGATAAATTTCCATATCCACTTCACCCACATTTCATAGGGAATCTTGGCAACCGAAAGCACTGCCATCAACACACCCGAGCAAGGGGTTATCATATTGGTAAAGCCATCGCCAAATTGGAATGCCATGACGGTTGTTTGGCGAGCTATACCTATCATATCGGAGAAGGGCGCCATGATGGGCATCGTTACTGCAGCCTTGGCCGAAGCCGAGGGTATAAACAAGTTGATGAATGTCTGTATGCCATACATCATGGCAAGGGCAGCCTCTCGACCACTGCTTTCGAGTGATGATGCCAAGGCCGAGAGCATAGGATTTATCACCTCACCATTCTCCAATATCACTATGATACCGGCAGCAAAACCTATGATCAGTGCCGCCGAAAATATATCTTTGGCACCGGCTATAAACTCCTTGGCAATATCGTCGGCCGAGTAGCCTGCCGAGAATCCGGCAGCAATGCCAAGTGCCATAAAGAGGGCGCATATCTCGGGCAAATACCAGCCATAACCCATAGCTCCCACGACCAAGAAGAGAATTGTAAACAACAACATATTGAGGATATACATCTTGTCCGATGCTCGCAGCGCAACAATCGACACCACGGTAAACAAGGCTGTCAATATCCACATCAAATAGGGAGCAGGTATCACACTTTGACCCACCTTTATCACACAGTCGGCAGCATAGAATATAGAGAAAAGCACCAACACAACTTCTATTACCGCAAAGCATATCCAGGCACGCTTGCCACCGCCACGCACCACCGATATAGCCTCATGCTCGCCCTCTACAGCCGGTGACGATGGGTCGCGTTTCACCTTATTGGCATACCACAGCACAAAGGCTATGGTAAGGGTCATGAGCACCACCCAACACACTGTGCGATACTCTATACCCGAGAAGAGCGGCAAGCCCGACATATCCTGCGCTATACCTATCGTAAAGGGGTTGAGCATTGCTCCGGCAAAGCCCACATGCGCTGCCACATACACCATGCACACGCCTACAAAGTCGTCATATCCCAGCGAGCGTGCCAAGGGTATAACCACCGCTACAAAGGCAATAGTCTCCTCACTCATGCCAAATACAGCGCCAAACAGGCCAAACAACAGCATAATGAGCACTATGACAATATTACCCACACCCAGCTTGCGCACAGCACCAAATCGCTCCAATCGGCGTGCCTGTGCTATAAACTTCATGATACCATCATCTACGGCCTTGGTACTGTTTATCACCCAAAATGCGCCACCTATAATGAGCACAAAGGCTATAATACCCGCTTGACGACTGAAGCCCTCGTACAAAGCCGAGAACAACTGCCACGTCTGCGGATTGCCTCCGGGAACAACCCATGTAGCAATAGCACATATAATGAGAACTGAGAAGATAATAACGTACGTGTTGGGAACTTTAAATTTTGCCATAATTCATCCATTTATGGTGCAAAGATACAACCAAACGAGCGAGAAACACGAAGTTTACCTCATTGTTTTTGACAACGAGAGAAATACTTTGATTTACAACATACTTTCTACAATAAAACCTTTCAAAGAATACAACAAACCCACCATCACCTTGCACTCGGGCGGTAATGGTAGGTTCTTTATATCGCATTGTAAGGGTTATTTCTTCTTTATGTGGTCTATGTTATAGTGCAGTCCCCTACTCTCTTTGCGCTCCATGGCTTGACGCATGATGAGGTAGCCGGTATTGATCATATTGCGTAGCTCGCATATCTCTTTCGATGCCTTGCTGCGCTTAAAGAGGCTCTCGGTCTCTTCGTAGAGAATATCCAGGCGCACCCAGGCTCGCTTCAAGCGCAAGTCCGAGCGAACAATACCCACATAGGTACTCATTATCTGACACACCTCCTTGGCACTTTGGGTTATGAGCACCATCTCTTCGTTGGGCACAGTACCCTCGGCATTCCATTCGGGTATTTCGTAGCAGAAGTCATAGTCGCCCAGGTTGGCCATCGAGTGCTTGGCAGCCGCCTCGGCATACACTACGGCCTCTATGAGCGAGTTCGACGCCAATCGGTTGCCACCGTGCAAGCCTGTGCATGCACACTCGCCCACGGCATAGAGACGATTGATAGACGAGCGGGCATCGAGATCGACCAATATACCACCACACAAGTAGTGGGCGGCAGGTGCTACGGGTATATAGTCGCGGGTGATATCAATACCCAGGCTCTTGCACTTCTCGTAGATGTTGGGGAAGTGTGCGCGGGTCTCGTCGGGGTCTTTGTGTGTAACGTCGAGGTATACATAATCGTCGCCTCGGGTCTTCATTTCGTTGTCGATGGCTCGCGCCACGATGTCGCGCGGAGCAAGCGACAGTCGCTCGTCGTACTTGTGCATAAACTCCTTGCCATCGCGTGTGCGCAACACAGCACCATAGCCACGCATGGCCTCGGTTATAAGGAAGCTCGGACGGTCGCCGGGATGATACAACGCAGTGGGGTGAAACTGTACAAACTCCATATCTTTGACCGTACCCTTGGCACGATACACCATTGCAATGCCGTCGCCTGTAGCCACGAGGGGGTTGGTAGTGGTGCGATACACAGCACCCACGCCACCGGTAGCCATCACCGTCACGCGCGACAAGAAGGTGTCTACATTGCCCGTGGCCAAGTCGAGCACGTATGCTCCGTAGCACTCTATATCGGGAGTTTGACGCGTTACAGTCACACCCAAGTGGTGCTGTGTGAGTATCTCTATAGCAAAGTGATTGTCGAATATCGTAATATTGGGATGACGGCGCACTGCCTCTATAAGGCTCAACTGTATCTCGGCGCCGGTATTGTCTTTGTGGTGCAATATGCGAAACTCCGAGTGGCCACCTTCGCGATGAAGGTCATACTCGCCATTCTCGTTTTTATCGAAATCGACACCCCAATTTATCAACTCCTCTATCTGCGATGGAGCCTCGCGCACTACCTTCTCTACCGCCACACGGTCGCTCAAGAAGTCGCCGGCTATCATCGTGTCGTCTATATGCTTCTCAAAGGTATCTACAAGCATATCGGTAACAGAGGCTATACCACCTTGTGCAAAGTAGGTGTTGGCATCGGCCAGCTCACTCTTGCACACCAAGGCTACAGTACCTCTGTCGGCCACCTTCAAGGCATAGCTCATACCGGCTATACCCGATCCGATAACTAAAAAGTCGTATTTCTTCACCATCGTTATATTATTTGTGTCGCCATGACGTGTAGGCAAAGGTAACGATAAATAACCAATGTTGTTACCCTCGGGGCAAAATATATCACAAAAATCGCCCACCAATGACTTTTGGGCCTGCGACAACTGCTACAGGATATAATTATAGCACATTTTTTGCAATACCGAGATTTTACCGCTACATTTGCGTTTTACCGTACCGGTATACAACACCTACACAACCATGAAACGCCTACTCGCCCCTTTACTCGCCATTGTGCTACTTGCCACAGCATGTAGCGACCGGCGCTATGTAGCTATGCTCGACCGCGCCGAACCCCTTATCGAGACTGCCCCCGACACAGCACTTGCACTGCTCGATAGTATCGACTCTCGTCGCCTATATCGCGAGGACAAGGCCCGATATGCCCTGCTACACTCGCAAGCCCTCGACAAAAACTATATCGACGTCGCCAACGACTCGCTCATAAACATTGCCGTCGACTACTATGCACACTCCGGCAACGAGCACTACAAAATGCTGGCATATTACTACCTCGCACGTGTAAAGTACAACGCCGGCGACTATGCCCAAAGTATCGTCTCGCTCCTCAAGGCCGAAAAGATTGCACTTGATATAGATGCTTATTTTTACCTTGGCCTTATATATCGAAACACCTCGTATATATATAGTAGTATATACTACAATGCCGGTGAAATAGAGTATGCACAGAAGTCGTACAACGCTTTTTCAAAAACAAAATACACAGAGCATACAAACTACGCTTTATTGGAAGTTGCACAAGCGTTTTACAACCATAAGGATTACCATTTATGCGACTCTATCGTTAATCATATTATTGAACTATCCGAGATATCTGAAAATACACGATTGTATATTCTTAGCAAGAGGCTCAAGGTTAACCTTCTTATACACAACAAAATGTACAATGAGGCTCTTACTATATTAAACCAGCTTGAAACCGAACACAACGAATTATTTACAGCCATTGACTACATCAATAAAAGTCTATGTTTTGCTAACATTGACGATATAGACAACGCTTATAAAAATGCGTATTGGGCAACTCAATTAGACTCACAACAAACTTGGGGATTATACATAGTAAATAAGCAAATGCATAAACCCGATTCGGCACTTCTATATCTGGAAAAAGAAGTTGAGCTGCAGAACAAACTTATTCGTGAACTCTCCAATCAAAAAGTCCTATATGAGGTTGAAAAGTATAAAGAGCAAGAAAAGATTTCTGAAAGAAAGAAGACTCTTAATCTGCTATACATAATCATCATTATTACAATACTACTAATATCCGGCGTTGTCATTACTGCCACGGTAAGAATTAAGATAAGCAAAGCCGAGATAGAACGAAATATTGCATTGGCCAACAATCTTGAACAATCCATATTTAACAAAGAAGAAGAAATTGCATCGCTTCAAAATGAAGCAAAGAATCTTTTCTGTAAGCAGTTTGAAACGTTAAACTATCTTTGTAACCTTTATTACGAAAACTGTGATGAAAAAAGAGCAACACTTGTCATTTATAATGATGTAAAATCTACTATTCAAAATATGGGATCGGACAAAAACACCCTTGAGAAATTAGAAACCTTAGCTAATAAACATCTCAATAATATTATGTCTAATTTTCGCCAAGATTTCCCGAAATTAAGTTCTGAGGATATACAGCTATACTTATATATTGTTATGGGATTTTCTTCTCGCGCTATATCAGCAATACTCAATATAGAGATAGAAAAAGTATATAATAGAAAATCAAGTCTGAAGCGAAAAATAAATAAAAAAACAAATATAGACATATCCAAATACAACTACTTTATCAACAAATAGCTATATATCAGCAAATTACCCCCCCCCAACACACATTAAACACTGAAAATCAACATATTACAACAGCGCATAGAAAATACCATTTTAATAATACATAACAAACTGATTATTAAATAGTTTCAAACACCATTGCATAGATTTTTTTGGCTAAAATATTAGGAATTCTGCCGTCCCAATCGATACTTTTGCTTAAACCTTAACAAAAAGCATTATGAAAAAGATTCTTAATTTTTTAGCGATTATTGCGCTATCTTTTGCAACAGTACAAGTTGTAATGGCTGACGGTAATACCCCCAAATTACCTCAAAAAACAGAGAGACTTGATAAACAGATTGCATCAAACAACGGCTCTCCTCGCACATTGGGCGACTTGTTTATCACTTGTTATTATAATAATGAGTGTATCGAGTTGGAGTTTCCTGCCGATGTCGATTTTATGGAAGTAACTATCGGTAACGAAAACACTACCATTTGGAGTGGTGTTGTTACTGCCGATATGCCCTCGTGTGACATTCCTTACCTTGTAGGAGACTATGTAATTGCTTGTACCACCGACAACGGAACGGTATATAGCGGATTGTTATCATTCTAAGCAAACTTTACTCATCGCACTTTGGTCATAAATTCAATATTATGGCCAAGGTGCCCCTTTTATTAATTTTTAAACATTAAAAATTTTATATCATGAAAAAAATTCTTACTAGCATGATTGCTTTGGCAATTATCTTTTCGGCAAAGGCTGATTTAGTTGTAGATTCTCTTGGAGCCGTAAGTATGGGAACTGTAAGTATGGGAACTGCTAAAATTACGACAGCAAAAATATCTAACTTTACTATGGGCGGAGGTAAAATAATTAATAACTACTCTAATGAGTCCATTAATTTTGACCCATACCGAGGTATTTACTATGCCGATTTCACTACCGAAGCTTTATTTAACAGCCAACGTCCGCAATACGGCTTCTCCGTCGGCGCCACAAATGCTTTCACTGCATATTTCTACAACGGCAATAGTTATCCTTATCCTGTTATAACTGCTCAAGCCAAGTCACCACAAGGTACACTTTTCATGGGGCGCAATGCTAGTAATGATGTTACATCTAAAATTAATGCCGACGGCTCAATTCACTCAAGAATTGGTTTCTTGCTAATACAAAGCACAAGTTCAAATAGAAGTTCTCAAACAGTAACGAACGCTTTAGATGGTATTAACAGCCTTACACCTATTACTTATACCCTTAATACTCAAAGCCGAACAACTCCTGTTGAAAACAACGAGCAACAATCGGATATTACATCAGATCCTCAAAAACCCCTCTATGAAATAGATACACGCATACTATCTATTATGGAGGCCGAGCAACAACGCCCTAAATATGGCTTCGTCGTTCAAGAGCTTGAGCGAGCTTTCCCCAACGTTGTATACACCACGGATACAGGTGAAAAAGCTATTGCCTATCAAGAAATTATCCCCGTTTTGGTGTGCGCCATAAAAGAACAACAAGAGCTTATAGACAACCTTAATGAAGAGATTGAGGAACTCAAACAACCCCTCACCACACAACGCCAACAAGCACCCGCCGCACTGCAAGAAGCTATCGCCGATGAATCGGCCTTGCTGATGCAAAATACACCAAACCCCTTCAACCAAGCTACCGAAATAGGCTATCGCCTGCCCGAAGGCACTGCCACAGCTATGATAATGCTATGCGACATGAATGGCAAGATGCTACAAACATACCCCTTGCCCGTCAACACCACATCGGGCACTCTCACCATACAAGCCGGTAGCTATACCCCCGGCATGTACCTCTACACTTTGCTTGTAGACGGCATGCAAATAGATACCAAGCAAATGATTATTCTCGCACACTAAATCGCACAATGCCATGAAACGATATATAATAATATTATTGTGTAGTCTCTTTTACACAACACTACTGCATGCACAACAATATATATCGCTATGCGAAGATAGTACGGCATGCACATGCGACGGGTTACCGTCAAGAAGTATAGAGTATGAAGGCAACAACATTATTATTACTTATACTTTTGATAGCGCTATAGTATCTGAAGACCCTCTCTTTCCCAACTGTCATATATGGGAGTATAAAGGTTTTGGTCTTATTGACATTGCGGGGAAGCCTTCATTACCCGTAAGAAGGGATGCTTTTACTCTTTCTCAATACACCTCAATTGATATCATTGACACATCTTATATTGAGATACCTATAACTTTAGCACCTGCTAGACCTCCTTTAATAGATAATAGTTACTCAACTCATACTATAGAAAGTGTAGATACAATTACACCCTATGAAGGCTTCTTCCCTGATAATATTTTAAAAACAGAAGAAATAGAATACTATAAAGAGAAAGGACTGTTATGGGTAAACATTTTCCCACTGCAGTATGATACAGAAAATAAAGTTGTGAGAGCATATACAAAGATAAAATACAAAATCACAATTAGTGATGAGGAAAAATATTCAAGCAAAGGCATCTTTAATAATCAAAACCATACTCTTATAGATAATATTGCTCTGAATAAAAATGTTTCAAATCCAAACAAAATATCGGTGCATATTGAGGATAACCAAGATTACCTTATTATATCAACGCCAGAATTCGAAGATGTTTGTAACCGGTTTGCTTCTTGGAAAAGGACGTTGGGATATCGCACTCATGTATTAATTAAGAACAATTGGAGTGAACAATTAGTAAAAAGTAATATTAGTATTTTATATAACACATTAGGAGTAAATTTAAAGTATGTTTTATTTATTGGCGATCATAGCCATATTCCGCCTCACTATGTACACGAAGGGCAAGAGTTTTATCCAACAGATTTATATTATGGCTGTATGGATGGGGATAATGACATCTTACCTGATATTGCAAGAGGTAGAATACCGGTGTCTAATTCACTAGAAGCATATAATGTAATCTCTAAAATTATAAAATACGAAAAAGAACCTATAATGGATTCTTTATATTATCATACTGGTATAAACTGTGCATTTTTTGAAGATAAAAATTATGATGGATATGAAGATAGACGCTTTGTAAAAAGCTCAGAAGACATCAAGCAATACATGGAACTACAAGGGAAAGTGATTAATAGGGTTTATTATGCTTATAGCAATGTTAATCCTACCAACTGGAATAGCAATGTGTTTGCATTCGGTGAAGCAATTCCCGAAGAGTTACAAAGGCCTAATTTCAATTGGGACGGAGACAAGTTTGATATTATAAATTATTTCAATAGTGGAGCTTTTTTAATCCATTATAGAGGACATGGGGAAATAGAAAATTGGGAAAACCCAGAATTTGGCAAGAATGATTTATCAAATTTATCCTCAGATAAAACCTCTGTATTTTTTAACATTACTTGTTCAACAGGTAAATATATTGCGACATCAGACTGTTTTGCAGAAACCTTACTTAAAAAAATCAATAGCGGTGCTGTTGGCATAATTGCAGCTACAGAACTGAGCAACAGTGGAGAAAGTGATGCGTTTTCTCTTGGTATTTTTGATGCTATATGGCCAGAACCTGGTTTGACATGCACATTTAATGACTCCTATTATAAATCCTTAACTTTCCGAGAACCAACGTATGAACTTGGAAGAATTTTGGATCTTGGAATATTAAAAATGAAGGAAACATGTACAAATAACTCATTCAGCCTATACACCCATGAGATATTTCATTGCTTTGGAGATCCAAGCATGCAACTGCTCACAGAAACACCTAAACAGATTGACCCCCCCGAGATTGCTCAGATAGATAATAAGATATATGTAAGACTTACTGATGGTAACGCTCGGGTATCTTTCTATAATCTTGATACTAATGAAGTTAACTCTTACCTGGGAAATAATATAGAATATACAGCAACCACAAACAATATATCTATTTGCATTTCAAGGCATAACTATATACCTTACATAACAAAGTCCGCAAATAGCATCTATATTCAAAATGAAACTATTAGTGAGGATAGAGAATATAATGCAACAAACATAAAAATAGGGAACAACGTAACCAATAAAAAAAATCAAGGTGATGTTATTTTTAATAGTGGTACAATAAATCTCAACGGTAAAAATGTTATATTTGCATCAGGTACTACTATACGAACAGGTACAAAAGTAAATGTCACACAACCTTAAAGCATTAAATATTATGAAACGGATTTCACTCTTATTGAGCAGCTTAATTTTGATATTTTTGACTGCATCCGGAAACATTATATGGGAAAGTAGCTGGAAGATATATCATCCGGATAGAGGCCCATATGAGACTACATTTAAAAGATGGAACCAAACTGTCATAAATGGACATACTTATTATAGTACATATCCCGATAACAATATCAAAATAAGAGACGATGGTAATAAGGTCTATCAATACTTATGCGATACACAAGAAGAAATATTGATTATTGATTTAGATTTGCAGGTAAACGATACATTTACCATGTACGATGGTTCAGAAATGATAGTTACAGCTGTTAAAGATACAATAATTATTCCTTGTTATTTTACAGAACCAGATAAAAATGACACTACTGTGCGTAAATGCCTATACCTACAAAACATAAATGACCCGGAACATACGGATATATGGGTTGAAGGATTAGGCTCCTTGAACTATGGACTTTTCCCTATCGGAAATGGTAAATCTCAAAGAGCTTTGTATTGCTACAACAACCTATTTACCTTTAAAGAGGCGAATATGCAAAACGTAGTGGCTAAAATTAACTCTATGAATAAAGTAAGAAATGATTTTGAAGAAGAGTTTAATGTATCATTACAAGATGGTGTACTATATATAGATGCTTTGGTAGAAATGGACGGCTTCGGCTATAAATATATATTTGCTATAGAAAAGAACGACACTATACAACTGTTTGTTGATGACACGCCGGCATGGGGGGATTCTTATAGAGAACTAGAAATCAGCGCACAACTATCCGGTTATGACAAAGAGTCATATACTTATCAAATAAACGTAGGTATAAAGACTTTTGAAGGATATATAAAAGCATCTGTTACAGATATAGACAAAGATGCAAAAAGCCTCACCCTACACCGCAGTGGTGATGCGCTGATGGCGGTGTTCCCCACAGCTCAGGCGGGCGAAGCTATCACGCTATACGATGCTACAGGTCGTGCAGTGGTTATACAAGCTGTGCGCCAAGGTGCTACTACGGCTACCATAGATGTGGCTACACTCCCTGCAGGTGTGTATATAGCCCGCCTCAATAGTGGCGCTACAGCCAAGGTGGTGCTGTAGTGGCAAAGGATAAAGAAAAGCACCAACTATAATTGGTATTTAAAAATGATAAGATACGATAGACCCTTTTAATACCTATTTTATATGAAAAACATTAAAAACCTTACAGCAGGCAAATTAGTGCTTTTATTGGCAATATTATTACTCAGTGGATGTTATGCAGGAGAGCGTTATTTTATTCGTTCTTTTGTCGAAGAGTATGCAATGTATGACGGCATTGTTATAGAAAGAGCTTTTTCGTCAACTTCTACCAAACACCTAAGACTGAGAGTGAAAAGTGATAGATGGGTTAATTATCTATCTGAGGGAGCCGACAAAGCTAAATATGAGCAACTGTGTACCCTTTACGGTGACACCTCATATAATATGGAGGTAAATAGACCCTTGGAAATGGCGCGTGTGGTTACGAAATACCCTCACTTTAGCATTATTGATGTGCGAAGCGATAAAGACTTCGATGCCGAACACCCCGCAGGAACTCCTCTCAACGATATTATGTCTATCAGATTTCAAAGTGCCAAGGAGTTTATCGAAAGTGGATATTCCGACCCTACTCTTGAAGAGAAAATTTACACTAAATCGCTTGCCGAGCTCGATAAAGACGACCTTGAATTGTCTATACACAACTTATTCCTTATTTTCGACAAGGAGCCCGAGGTATTGACAACACATTTACTCACATTCGAGTGCATCAATGCAATGGGAGAAAAGTATACTACCACCTACAGCTACGATTTCTCGCTTGCCGAGGGCGAAGTTGAACCCGAGGTAACTGTGACATACGAAACTTTATAAAATGAATGTTTAAGTGCTGCTACAAGCACACTACAATTGAGTAGCAAAGCACCTTGCTACCCGTAAAGGTGTGATGTAATAGATATTATCTCCGGTTGTGATAACTATGGGATAGACTTATGCCTACGACCATGGGCATAGGTGGGTATATGATGAGAAGAGGGTGTGCTCTGTTTTTTGAGCACACCCTCTTGGTATAATGTATTATTAGTTGTTATCCGTACTTACTTATGCGTCGTAGTTCGTCTTCTTTGAGAATCTTTATCTTGCGACCATCGACGGTGATGAGTTGTTCGGACGCAAATGTGGTGAGTGTACGTATCGCGTTGGAGGTTGTCATGTTTGATAGGTTGGCAAGATCTTCGCGCGAAAGGTAGATGTTGAGTGTGGTGCTATCGGGCTCGTAGCCATAGTTTTCGTGCAATACCAATAGCGACTCGGCGAGGCGACCACGTATGTGCTTCTGAGTGAGATTGACGGTGCGGGTGTCCGACTGTCCGAGGTTATTGGCCAAGGTGCGTATAAAGAAGAAGGCCAAGTCGTTGTTGCGACGTATGTGTTCCTCGACAATAGACATAGGGAGGAAGCCTACCTGTGTATTTTCGATAGCAGCACCCGAGGTTACATACTCTTCATTGGCAAAGTATGCACGGTAACCAAAGTATTGTCCGGGACGCACCAGGCGAATGATTTGGTTACGGTCGCCGTTACCCTTTTTATACACCTTTACCTTGCCTTTGATGAGGAACATAAGATGAGAAGGGGTGTCGCCCTCGTTATATATTACTTCGTTTTTCTTGAAGTTTTGTATCTGGAAATTGTCGGAAATGACGCGCTTTTCTTCTCCATCAAGAAGTGCCCAGAAATCCGACATTTCGTTTTGTAAAATAGACTCTAATGTACTCTTTTTTACCATTTATTATATGCTTATAATCACACTGAGTGCAAAAGTACGTAAAAAAATGAAAATATATTGTATACTCGTCACTCAATTGTGCTGGAGAACATAATTTTTAAGCATAATTTGCTATTGTTTGTCTCTCGTACACAATAAAATAGATGTGGGTGTATAGAAAGAAGCATAACCACAATGATGAATACAGAATTGGTTTAATAGTGAAATTTGTGAAAATGTAGATGATAAATCTCCAAGATAGCTTCAATTTTTCATCTTTGGCTTCGCCCAAGATAGCTTTGCTCGGGATAAAAAATAAGCGAACTTATTTTGTTCTCCTCTCGCTTATCGCTATCTTTGTACATTGAATAAAATATTCTCCTGTGCAAAACGAAAAATTTGAAATCATTGCCAAGACTTTTCAAGGACTTGAGGGTGTATTGGCCGAAGAGATAACCGCCCTGGGCGGTAGTGATGTAACCATAGGTCGCCGTATGGTGTCGTTCAAGGGCGACAAGGCAATGCTCTACAAGGCCAACTTGGCTTGTCGTACCGCACTGCGCATACTCAAACCCATACTGCACTTTGAGGCTCACAACCCCGACGAGGTGTACAACACGTTGCGCAACTTCGATTGGGAGCAGTTGATGACGCTTTCTACAACGTTTTCTATCGACTCGGTGGTCTTCTCCGACGAATTCCGCCACTCGAAGTTTGTAACCTACCGCATGAAGGATGCCATTGCCGACTACTTCAACGAGAAGTACGGCAAGCGCCCCTCGGTGCGACTCAATAATGCCGACATACAGTTCAACCTGCACATCAACAATACTACTTGTACACTATCGCTCGATAGCTCGGGCGAGTCGCTACACAAACGTGGCTACCGCGATGCACAAACCGAGGCACCTATCAACGAGGTGCTGGCTGCAGGTCTTATATTGCTCACCGGATGGCGTGGCGAAAGCAACTTTGTCGACCCCATGTGCGGCTCGGGTACTTTCCTTATTGAAGCAGCCCTCATCGCTACCAACACCTACCCTGGCGTGTTCCGCCAACATTTTGCCTTTGAGAAATGGCCCGATTTCGATGCCGACATGCTCGAAGAGCTATATAACGACGATAGCAACGAGCGTGAGTTTGAGCACAAAATATATGGTTCGGACATTTCGGTAAAGGCTACTGCCATAGCCGAGCGCAACATAAAGAGCGCCGGCGTGGGACGATATATAGAACTCTCGACCAAGCCTATACAAAGCTACGAGGAGGTTCCGGCACAAGGTGGTATTATCATTACCAATCCCCCCTATGGCGAGCGCATTGCCGCCGAGGATATGGAAGCACTGTATGAAGCCATAGGCAACCGACTCAAACACGTGTTTAAGGGTTATACAGCCTGGATATTGGGCTACCGCCAAGAGCACTTCGACAAGATAGGATTGAAGCCCTCGGCCAAGATACCCACACTCAACGGTGCTCTGGAATGCGAGTTCCGTAAGTATGAGATATTTGAGGGTACATACGCTGCCCACAAGCGTGCTACTGCCACCGAACCGCCCAAACCTCGCCCTATGCGCAGCAAAGACAAGCCTCGCAAAGAGGATAAAAAACCCTTTGCTCGTGGTGACAAGAAACCCTTTGCTCGCGATGAGAAAAAGCCCTTACGCAACACGGATGGCAAACCTTTTGAAAAAAGAGAACGCAAACCTATAGGTGACAAAGAGCGCAAACCGTTTGCCCGACGCGACGACAAAAAGCCTGCAACACGTGGCGAAAAAGGTCGCTTTGAGAAGCGTGAGCGCCCCACTACACCCCGCACAACAGACAATAGCGAGGCTCGTATGCCCAAAAAGACAACTGCCGGCAGTCGCACTCGCACCCGCAAGACCAACAACGAAAACAAATAATAAGACATACACATGAATATACTACTCTTAGGCTCGGGTGGTCGCGAATGCGCCATAGCCTGGAAATTGGCTCAAAGCCCCCGCACAGAAAATCTCTTTATCGCACCCGGTAACGCCGGTACTGCCTCGTTGGGCACAAATATCAATATGTCGGCTACCGACTTCGACGCAGTGGCTCGCTTCTGCTTGGAAAACAAGGTAGATATGGTAGTTGTAGGCCCCGAAGATCCTCTTGTAAAGGGTATCTACGACTATTTTGCCAACACACCCACAATAAGCCACATACCCGTTATAGGCCCGTCGAAAGAGGGAGCGCAACTTGAGGGTAGCAAAGACTTTGCCAAAGCCTTCATGATGCGCCACAACATACCCACAGCGCGCTATCGTAGCTTTACAGCCGAGAATATCGAAGAGGGATATGCCTTCCTTGAGAGCTTGCAAGCACCCTATGTGCTCAAGGCCGACGGCTTGGCTGCCGGTAAAGGTGTGCTCATACTCCCCACCCTCGACGAAGCCAAGAGCGAGTTGCGCGCCATGCTCGACGGTATGTTTGGCAACGCCAGCGCCACAGTGGTTATCGAAGAGTTCTTGTCGGGCATCGAGTGCTCGGTATTTGTACTCACCGATGGCAAGAGCTACAAGATACTGCCCGTAGCCAAAGACTACAAACGCATAGGCGAAGGCGACACAGGCCTCAACACAGGCGGTATGGGTGCTGTTTCGCCCGTTCCTTTTGCCGACGAGGTGTTTATGCAAAAGGTTGAGCAACAAATCGTAATACCCACCATCGAGGGCTTGAAGAAAGAGAATATCGAGTATCGAGGCTTTATATTCCTGGGCCTTATCAATGTTGAAGGCAACCCCATGGTAATAGAGTATAACGTGCGCATGGGCGACCCCGAAACCGAGGTAGTAATGCCCCGCATAGCATCGGACTTGGTAGACCTCATGGAAGGTGTAGCCACACAAACACTCGATAACCGCACACTCGAAATAGACTCACGTGCTGCCGTTACTGTGATGTTGGTGTCGGGTGGATATCCGGGCAACTATGAGAAAGGAAAGGTGATTACAGGCCTCGAAAACGTAAAAGAGAGCATCCTGTTCCACGCCGGTACAGCCGAGAAAGATGGCAACGTGGTAACAGCCGGTGGCCGTGTCATTGCTGTCACCTCATACGGCACTACTCGTCGCGAAGCGCTCGATGCATCTTATCGCTCGGCAAGCCTCATTGAGTTTGAGGGTAAATACAACCGTCGCGACATTGGTAATGACCTCGAAAAGCTCTGATAGAAATTGAATAACAGACTTATACATATTTTCCTGCCTGTAATCGTCACACTCTTCTTTGTGGCGATTACGGGCAGTGTAATGTTTGGCAATATTGTTCCGCAAGCATATAGCTACAACGGTATAGTAGAGGGCTGGAGTATACCCGCCATAGAAAACAATATAGTGGGTATATTGGTAAACTGTGGTATAATACTGCTCACCGCCACACTGCTCACCAAGATGGCCACACACTTTCAGTTGGTAAAAGAACAAACACTACTCCCCCTACTCTTTTTTGTACTATTCCAACTGCTTACACCCGGTCTTGTCAACCAATTTGCCCCCACCAATGCTGTGTCGCTCATTGCCTTTATACTGGTGGGAATATTATATACTTGCTATCAAGAGAGTCACGCCACAGAAAAGGGCTTTATCATAGCACTCACGCTATCGAGTCTATCGTTGGTAGACGCTCATATACTATACTTCCTGCCCATCTTGGTGATAGGTATTATACAGATGCAAGTAGCCACATTACGCACTTTTGCAGCCATGTTGGTGGGTCTCTTGACACCCTATTGGCTTGTATGGGGGTTGGGTATTGTAACACTGTCGCAACTCGACTTTACAGCCCTTGCCACACCGCTACAGATGCCCAATATGACACTATCGCTACTACCCATAGGTGTAGTGATGTTGATAGGTTTTGTAATGGGTATAGGCAATCTATACAACGCTTTTAACGAAAAGATATATACCCGCGCCACCAACGGATTTATCAACCTGTTGTCGACCTACACAGCTATATTGCTCATTATAGACAATACAAATAGTGTGCAATACTTGCCTATACTCGGTGGCTGTGTATCGCTACAAGCATGCTACTTCTTCAGCACACGCACTAAGCGAGCATCTACCATAGCCCTACTTATACTTGTTGCACTGCTGGTAGCCTGGATAGGCTGGATATATTGGGGTAACTACCCTTTGTGATAGGGAAATTCCTGTAAATATCGAATAATACCACGGCGAATGGATTCCAATCCAAACTCGTCGGGATTGATATTGGCCGGTGCTATCCATTGCAAGAAAGCTACATCGTCATTACTGCTATAAGCAATAGAACTATCGACCACAACTTCGTAAAACAAATCCATAGTATGCACATCGAAGCCCGAATAAGTGTATATATTGGGCTCAGAGAAGAGATAACGAGCCGAGTGGATATGTATACCCGTTTCTTCCAAAACCTCGCGAGAGAGCGATTCTTCGGCTGTCTCGTAGCACTCGGTAAATCCACCCGGAAGATCCAATGTACCTATGGCCGGATTATGAGCTCTGCGAGCGACCAATAATCGGCCCTGTTCGTCTCTTATAACCGCTACCACTGCAGCTCGCGGATTGAAGTAATAGATAAAGCCACACGACTCGCATCGCTTTGACGAGCCATTATTAACGACAAAACGAGGTGCTCCACAGATAGGACAGAAGCGGAATTTCTCCAACGGGTGTTTCATAAAGATAAGATATATAATAGTAAAAGAGGAGACCCACTTGCCTCCTCTCTATATCAATTTCATAGTTTCTATATCAATTCACAACCATTACCTTGGCTACAACACCGCTTGTTCCACCACTTTGCGAGGCATAGATAAGGTAAACGCCAGTCTTGACACGGTTGCCCGAAGCTGTGCGACCATCCCACACGTATGTACCACCATTTGAATAACCTTCGCTAAACAAGTTGCCAGCAACATCGGTAATTTTCACCAATGAGTTATCCATCAAGCCTTGTACAGTAATCCAGCCTGTATAGTCGGGACGGACAGGATTGGGATATACAATCACGTTGTTGTAATCATAGCCCACTTCCGACACGTCCGAGCGATAGGAAGCCACACCCTTGTCGGTAGCAATAAATATTTCGCCGGTAGCATCGTTCATATCCATACTATAAATGGTATTAGAAGGAATGATACTATTGTCGGTAGTGTGGTTTTCGATGATTTCAGTACCATTTTCATTTACCAAGTAAAGACCCGATGAGGTAGTAGCAAGCCACTTGCGATTGGCACCATCTACAACAATATCGTTTACCGACTCATCTTCAAGAAGGTAATCGGCATAGTTGGTACCATCGTTACGGGGTACTTTTATACGAGTACAACGGTAGTTGTTGTTCATTATATTCGACAGATTGCTGAGTATGATAGGACCCGAAGAAGTACCTACCCACACATCGCCATTGTTATCCTCCTCGGCAGTGTAGAAATAGAGCACACCGTTGCCAAAAGAGCCTCCGTCTTGATCGGGGAATGTAGAGAAAACGCGCATTTCGCCAGTCTTTCTATTCAACACAGTAATGCGAGTGGGGTTGACCTGCTTACCGTGTATAGCAAATACATAGGGCGACTTCTTACATACAAGCAAATTGTTGGTAAAGGTAAGATTGGCACCTGCGTCGTAGGTAATCCAATCCTCGGCTGTAGTAGTTGCAGGGTCTTTTATTTTCTTATTGGCAGGCAAACAAGCTATCAGCGTATTGCTACCCTTATTGTTACTTACCATAAGAGTCCACAAGTTACCATCACTATCAAAGTCGGCAAACGAACACAACATTTCCCAGGGATGAGCCAAGTTGGAGTTGTTTTGGTTGTAGTTTCCTACATATTTACTGCCGTTGAATTTGTGTAAGCCATCAAACCACGAACCGATATAGAATATTTCGCTACTGTCGGGGTCGAAAGCCATGTTGTATGAAGAGCGCAACACACCCTTCGACGTAGACTTACCGTCGCGTATAACATTGCCTAATGATAAAACCGACCAATTGTAAGTATCTAAATCCAACTCACTGATAGTAGTAGCAGCATACATTTCTACCGAGTGGTTATAAGCACCCATATCCTTTACGTACACCTTATTGTTGTGAACCTTTACACTTTGAGGCTTGGCTACACTCGATGTATTGTAGGCCGAGGGTTGTACCATAAACTCTACTGTACTGCCCGAGTATTTGAAATGTGATACACCTGCTGCACTACAAGCCCACACCGAATTTTGTCCATTGTACGATGAGTAGTAGCCATCTTTTATATTGGCATTATCGGTAGACTTGATTTCGCTTACCACCACTTGATTGTTGGGGAATATATCGCTCGAAACAAAGCGTATATTATTGCTGAACGATATGAGATGACCTGTCTTGGTTCTATTGATACTCTTGGCATAATAGAAACTAGTCGTTTGCTCAGTAATATCGCTGCTCTCAACATTCACTATATAAGACTTCTCGTTGCACGAGAACAATACTTGCTCGTTGTTGAAGCTATACATATTGCTCACCTTGTCTACAACAATAGAGCCCATATCTATAGCAAACCACACACTGCTAAAGTTGTACATACCGGGTTTGATGGTAGAAGCATACAACTTATTGTCGATGAGGGCAAGCAACTTACTACCTACCTTGACAATTTTCGAGAATGCCTTTTCGTAAATGTAAGATTCGTACACCTCGTGCTTGGTATCGTTGAGAATAACCAAACCAAAATCGGTGGCCAAATATATTTTATTATCGCCGAAAGCAACATCGTTGATAGCCTTAGAATACATCATAATGGTATTCTTGAGGTCGGGTATATTTACTACTTTTTTATTGTTGTAGATAAGGTCGATATTTGAGTTGTTATACACAATCATCAAATAACCATTATCGTAATTGTAATAAATATTTTTTATACCATTATCCGACAGATAGTTACCCGAGTTATAAGTTTCTATCTCACCGGTTTTCTTATCGTATGAGAAAAGATTATCACCCGATATATAATATACCTCATCATACACAGACTCGTATATAATACCCGATTGAGCCGACTTTGTGGGATAAAGTTGCCACTGACCCACACCTTGTTGTGCATGTAATAACACAGCTACACAACACATTACAGCTACTGCAAATAATTTCTTTATCATACTATAATATTAATTCCTAAGTAAATATTCTATCAATTTTTGTATTGCTATAGCTCGGTGACTTATCTTGTTTTTCTCCTCGCTACTCATTTCGGCAAATGTTATATCATAGCCACATGGCACAAACAACGGATCGTATCCAAATCCATTGAAACCACGCAATGTTGTTATAATATTACCTTCAATACAGCCTTCGAAAATCTTTTTTTCGCTATCTGTTATATAAGCAACACATGTTCTGAATCTTGCCGAACGCTCTTCTTTACCCTGCATTTCGCACATAAGTTTTTCTATATTGCGTTGCGAATTGGAAGGCTCACCGGCATAGCGTGCCGAGAACACTCCGGGTGCATTATCAAGAGCTGTTACTTCAAGACCTGAGTCATCGGCAAAACAGTCATATCCATAGTTATCCTTTATGTAAAGTGCTTTTTGAATAGCATTTTCCTCAAAGGTCAATCCATCTTCGGGTATATCCTCATTACAATCAATATCCTGCAAACTCAATACCTCGAAGTGTTTGCCTATCATAGCACGCACCTCGCCGAGCTTGTGCTGATTGTTGGTAGCGAAAACTATTTTTTTCATTAAAGCACTTTTATATATAACGTAGGAATGAAAATTTTATTTTTTATGACTTGATTTTGTCGAAGCCTTGACCATACACAGCCGATACAGCCGATTGCGAAATAAAGGCGTTATTATCTATATTTTTGATAAGGCGCTCTATTTGTGTAATCTGTGTACGCTTAGCTACTACGACGAGTACTTTTTTGGGTTTCTTGGTATACCAACCCATACCATCCAATACAGTCACACCACGTTGCAATTCGTTGCTTATTTGCTCAGCTATCTCTTCCCACTTGTCAGAGAAAATAAGAAGCTGTACAGATGCACGTATACCGTTGATAATCATATCGCACACTGTAGTAGTGATGAACATGATGATATAACCATAAATAACTCGCTCTACATCGTGGAACACGAGATAAGACGACGAAATGATGATAATATCTATGTACAACAACATCTTACCAAAGCTCACATTGTGATATTTGTTGACCATTGCTGCAATGATATCGGTACCACCGGTACTACCATTAGAGGTAAATACTACACCGAGACCCACACCACACAACATACCACCTATAACGGCTGCCATGAAGGTATCGCCATGAACAAGACCATTGGGCATCCAAGCAGGCAAGATGTGCAAGAACAACCAGCAGAAGAATACACCAAAGATGGTTTTAATACAGAATTTTACACCCAAAATTTTGAGAGCAAAAAGAAGCAATATAACATTGGCTACTGCATAGGTAACATCTACAGGAGGAGTACCAAAAGCATAGTATATAATTGAAGCCAAACCTGTCACAGCTCCTGTGGTGAGCTGATTGGGAATGAGAAAACCTTGCCATGCCAAGGCGTAACTAAAAGAACCTAATATAATGAATATAAAGTCTTTCAGTTGAAACCAAATGTTGTTTTTTAAACTTTTTACCATGATCCTATCAAATTACAATATTTACAATTTTGTTGGGTACTACAATTACTTTTTTAGGAGTTTTGCCTTCCATCCAACGAGCCGACGACTCGTGTTCGAGAGCCATCTTTTCTACATCCTCGCGCGATGTACCGGCAGCTACCTCCATATTGAAGCGAGCCTTACCATTGAACGATACTGCATACGTTACACTATCTTCTTTGAGGTAATCTTCATTACACTCGGGCCATTGAGCATCACATACCGATGTTGTATTGCCTGTTATATGCCACAACTCCTCGGCAATGTGAGGTGCAAAGGGTGCTATGAGCACTGCCAAGGTTTGCAATACGTCACGACAGTTGCACTTCAACGATGTAAGTTCATTTACACATATCATAAAGGCACTAACCGATGTATTGAAAGAGAAGTTCTCAATATCCCAAGTTACCTTTTTAATGAGTTTGTGCAATGATTTCAACTCCTCCTTGGTAGCTGCACGTTCTACTACATTTACAGCATCACCTTGGAAGTAGAGATTCCACAACTTACGCAAGAAACGATGTACACCATCTATACCATTAGTATCCCAAGGTTTACTTTGCTCCAACGGGCCGAGGAACATCTCATAGAAACGCAATGTATCGGCACCATAACGCTCTACTATATCATCGGGATTGACTACGTTGAACATCGATTTTGACATCTTTTCAACAGCCCAACCACATATATATTTGTCATCTTCGAGTATAAACTCGGCAGTAGCAAACTCGGGTCGCCATGATTTGAATGCCTCAAGATCCAATACATCGTTGCTCACAATGTTTACATCTACGTGAATAGGTGTTACATCGTAGTCTTTCTTGAGATTGTACGATACAAATGTATTGGTGTCTTTTATACGGTATACAAAGTTTGATCTACCTTGTATCATACCTTGGTTTACCAATTTCTTGAAAGGCTCGTCCTCGCATATCATGCCCAAGTCAAACAAGAACTTATTCCAGAAACGGCTATAAATCAAGTGACCTGTAGCATGCTCTGTACCGCCTATATAAAGGTCTACATTGCGCCAATATTCATTAGCCTCTTTCGATACAAGAGCTTTATCGTTGCGAGGATCCATATAACGTAAATAATAGGCCGAAGAACCTGCAAATCCGGGCATAGTACACAACTCAAAAGGATAACCCTCTGTTGTATTCCAATTCTTGGCACGACCCAATGGGGGCTCACCCGACTCAGTAGGCAAGAATTTATCTACCTCGGGCAGTTGTAAAGGAAGTTGATCTACATCCAATACATAGGGCATGCCTTCTTTATAATAGATAGGGAAGGGCTCGCCCCAATAACGTTGACGGCTGAAGATAGCGTCGCGCAAACGATAATTTACCTTCACACGACCCAAACCCTTTTCTTCTATAAATTTCTTAGTAGCAGCGATAGCCTCTTTTACAGTCATACCATTGAGGTCAAGACCATTGCCACAAGAATTTATCATAATACCCTCTTTGGCATCGAAGCTCTCTTCGCTCACATCACAACCCTCTATAAGAGGTATAATGGGAAGATTGAAATGCTTGGCAAAAGCATAGTCGCGACTATCATGTGCGGGTACAGCCATAATAGCACCTGTACCATATCCTGCCAATACATAATCACTTATCCAGATAGGTATATTCTTACCATTCAACGGGTTGATAGCATAAGAACCGGTAAATACACCACTCACGCTACGATCCATCATGCGCTCGCGTTCTGTACGACTCTTGATGCTTTCGAGATAGGCATCTACAGCAGCACGTTGCTCGGCTGTAACCACTTGCGATACATATTCACTCTCGGGTGCAAGTACCATAAATGTAACACCAAATACAGTATCGGCACGAGTTGTAAAGATAGTAAACTCTACATCGCTATTGTCTACCTTAAATTGCATTTCGGCACCTTCCGAGCGACCTATCCAATTGCGTTGTGTCTCTTTGAGACTCTCGGTCCAATTGATGTTATCCAAGCCTTCGAGCAAGCGTTGAGCATAGGCCGATACACGCAAGCACCATTGACGCATGAGACGTTGTTCTACAGGGTGACCACCACGCACCGATACACCTTCGCTCACTTCATCGTTGGCAAGTACAGTGCCCAATGCCGGACACCAGTTTACCATCGTATTACCCAAGTAGGCTATACGATAGTTCATCAATATCTCTTGTTGTTCTTTTTCGCTCTTGTTTTTCCACTCGATTGCCGAGAAATGCATCTCTTCGCTACAAGCAGCATTTACACCTTCTGTACCTTGTTTTTCGAAGGTTTCTATCAACTCTGAAATAGGACAAGCTTGTTTTTTATTGTTACAATAGTAACTCTCAAACATCTTGATAAACGCCCATTGAGTCCATTTATAATATTCGGGCTCACAAGTGCGTATTTCGCGACTCCAATCGTAGCTGAAACCTATTTTATCCAATTGCTCACGATAGCGATTTATATTTTTCTCAGTAGTGATAGCAGGATGTTGACCTGTTTGTATAGCATATTGCTCGGCGGGCAATCCATAGGCATCGTAACCCATGGGATGCAATACATTGAAACCTTGCAATCTTTTGTATCTTGAATATATATCTGAAGCTATATAACCAAGAGGATGGCCTACGTGCAATCCGGCACCAGAAGGGTAGGGAAACATATCGAGCACATAAAACTTGGGTTTACCATTGTTTTCTTGCACCTTATATGTATTATTTTCTTTCCAGAATTGCGACCAACGCTTTTCTATTTCCTTAAAATTATATTCCATATAGTTTGATATGTGATTTTATTATTTTTTCTATTTGTTTTTACAAGCCAAGTTTGGCCGAAATTTCAAGCATACGCTCGATGGGAACAATAGCTTTGGCAGCTATCTCGGCATCTACAGTAACTTCGGGCAACTCATATTTCAAGGTATTATACAACTTGTTCATTGTATTGAGACGCATATAATTGCACTCATTACATGCACATTTACTATCGGCAGGAGGTGCAGGGATAAAAGTTTTATCGGCACAATTCTTACGCATTTCGTGCAATATACCACTTTCGGTAGCTACAATAAACTCTTTCTTATCGCTGTTAATAGCATGCTTGAGTAATGCTGCTGTAGAACCTACCTTATCGGCAAGAGCCAAAATTGTACTCTTACACTCGGGGTGAGCCAATACCTCAGCTTGGGGATGTTGTACTTTCAATTCAACTATCTTTTCAACAGAGAATTGTTCGTGCACATGGCAAGCACCATTCCACAACAACATATTGCGACCGGTAATAGAATTTATATATCCGCCCAAATTTCTATCGGGACCAAAAATCAATTTTTCGTCGGCAGGGAAACTCTCTACTATTTGACGAGCATTGGTAGAGGTAACAACTACATCGGTATGCGCCTTGACAGCAGCCGATGTATTTACATAAGATATGACTTTATAACCGGGATGTTGAGCTTTGAATGCAGCCAAATCTTCGGCCTTGCAACTATCGGCCAAAGAACAACCGGCATTCATATCGGGTATAAGAACTTTTTTATTGGGACAAAGTATTTTGGCTGTTTCGCCCATAAAGTGTACACCACACATTACCAATATGTCGGCATCGCACTTGGCTGCCCATTGAGCAAGCGCCAAGCTATCGCCTACAAAGTCGGCTATCTCTTGTATTGCACTCTCTTGATAATAGTGAGCCAGAATGACAGCATTTTTTTCTTTCTTCATTCTCTTTATTTCTGCTACTATATTCACATGATCCTCTATAGGAGCATTTACATAACCACGAGAAATATCCACAGCAATCATATATTTATAAATTTAATTTTTTTTCTAAAAATGTTTTTTGATGATGATATTATCCTGTTGATAGCTATGATAACTTTTTTACATTTTTCTTGCTTTTAAAGTTATCAAGATAGTATAAAAAGAGAGTCTTTTGTTATCAACAATATTTTTTTATCATTATCAAGTATTTACACAGTTTTTCAACTTAGTGTTTAATGTGGCAAAGTTAATAAAATTCTGCAATTTTGGATATGGAAAAAGGTAGTTTTTAATGTTTATAATAGTGTAATTATTTTGTTGGTTATCAACATAGCTATGGATGGCACAATAAGTTGTTTATAACGGTCGAGTTTTCCATATCATTATCAACACTTATTCACATCTATATTCACATGCTGTTTTGTAGATAAAATTTGCTATATTCGCACTATCAATTGTGTAAATATAGCTATAAATGGAGAAGAAAAGTATATTGGATCTTGATAGATTATCAACCGAACAATATCAACAGGTTGATAAGTTGCCTTTTGTTGTGGTATTGGATAATATTCGCAGTCTCAATAATATAGGTTCAGTGTTTCGTACATCCGATGCTTTTCTTGTAGAGGAAATATATCTGTGCGGTATAACAGCTACTCCACCTCACCCCGATATACATAAAACTGCGCTGGGCGCCGAGGATAGTGTAAAGTGGAGTTATTATGCCGACACGGTAGAAGCTGTTGATAATTTACATGCCTTGGGATATACTGTATTCTCTATAGAACAGGTAAAAGATAGTGTATCTCTCGATACGCTTCAACTTGACCGTACTCAGAAATATGCAGTTGTATTGGGTAATGAAGTAAAGGGTGTGCAACAAGAAGTTGTTGATAAGTGTGATAAATGTATAGAAATACCCCAATTTGGTACAAAGCATTCGCTCAATGTGTCGGTAACAGCCGGATTGGTTATATGGGATTTCTTCAAACAGTTGTATTTATAGACTATTATTAAGACAATGTTGATAACTATATAATATGCTATTATAGTGTAGTTTATATAGTTTATAACATACCTTGTTCAATCATTACACATATACGTTCGAGTTCGGCATCTTCACCTTGAGGATCCCATTCTGTTTTGAGTGTTACACCAAATAATTTGCCGAAAGTTTGCCAAAATCCGGCTCTAAAACTACCCAAAAAAGCCTTTATAAGTTGATAAGACGATTGGTTACACTCGCGATTGACAAGTTTTATCAACATTTTACCTTGTGAATAAGTAAATTTTTTGAGTACAGGTTTATATTGTTTGAATAGTTCATCTTCCATTCTCACCAGGTGTTGCTGCCTTGAATCTTCATCGGGTAGTGTTTCCATATATCTATAAGTTTCTACAAGAATATCATAGATAAGTTTGGCATAGGGCAATGTTTTCTTGGCATCACGCACGGTTTTCCAATAGTATTTTTCGCTCTTCTTATTCTTAAATTTTTTGAGAGGCGGATATACAATAAAAGGTTTCATCTGATATACTTGTACAGTATCGCCATCTATACATGCCCAATAGTAACCTTCGTAGAGTGATATTTTGAGTTGTGGATTTTCAACAACAGGTATAAGAACTTCATCATAGTCATCCTCCTCGGCATGAACAGGTATACATATACATGCGAGTATAAAAAAGAGTGATATGACAAAGGCTTTTTTCATACTTGCAAATGTAATAGTTAGCTTTTATTTATCAACAATAGAGTTGTTTAAATAATGCTATTTTTGTGAATAGAGTGTGTTTATAAGTTGTTGATATAGTATGAATAAATAGGTTAATAAAGTATATAAATTACTGAATATAAAATATATAGCTATATTGTTAATAACTATAGTAACTATACAACAAAAACTGTTGAAATGTGGAGGATAATGTGTTGATAGGAAAAAATAGAAGATTTATAGAAAAAGAAAAAAGACTCGAATTTTTCGAGTCTTTTTCTTGGTTGGCTTACAAGGATTCGAACCTTGACAAACAGAACCAAAACCTGTTGTGCTACCATTACACCATAAGCCAGTACCTATGTGCTATGGATTATTTCCAAAAGCGATGCAAAGATAAGGGTAATTTTTATATCTACCAAATTTTTAAGCCGAAAAATAAATATAAAAATAAAAATAATGCTTTTTTCTACTTTACAACCTCTATTAATGGGCTTTTTATGTATATACTCAGATATAAATTCTATAAATGTGGGTTTATAAAAAAGGTACGATTCATGCGCCGATGAATCGTACCTTTGCTATTTTGTAGTAAAAATTATTTTGCAATAACGAGGAAGTAGTTCTTTTTACCCTTTTGTACAATAAGATATTTGCCAGCTACGAGGTAAGATTCGTCTATTGTTTGGTCAAAAGCAACAAGTTTCTCTTTGTTGATAGATACGCCACCACCTTGTGTGAGTTTGCGCATTTCGCCTTTTGAGGGGAAGATGGCAGCCTTGTCGGTAGTAAGTTCTACAGCTTTGATACCGGCTTTAAGTTCTTCGAGAGATACTTCAAATGTGGGTACACCTTCAAACACGTCGAGCAGTGTAGTCTCATCGAGGTTGCGCAACGCATCGGCTGTAGTGTTACCAAAGAGTATGTTTGAAGCCGCTACAGCAGCATCATAAGCCTCTTGGCTGTGTACCATGACGGTAATTTCTTGTGCCAAACGTTTTTGCAAGGGACGCAAGTGGGGTGCTTCGTTTTGCTCGGCAATAATAGCGTTTATCTCTTCTTGTGTGAGTGAGGTAAATATCTTGATATAACGCTCGGCATCTACGTCGCTCACGTTCAACCAGAATTGATAGAACTTGTAGGGCGATGTATAGCGAGCATCGAGCCATACGTTACCGCTCTCTGTTTTACCAAATTTTGTACCATCGGCTTTGGTAATCAAGGGGCAAGTTATAGCAAATGCCTCGCCACCATACATGCGACGTATGAGCTCGGTACCGGTAGTGATGTTACCCCATTGATCCGAGCCACCCATTTGCAACTTACAGTTGTTGTTTTGATAGAGATGAGCAAAGTCATAACCTTGCATCAATTGGTATGAGAACTCGGTAAATGACATACCCTCGCCCGATGTACCCGAAAGACGCTTTTTAACCGAATCTTTGGCCATCATATAGTTTACTGTTATGAGCTTACCTACGTTGCGAATGAAGTCGATAAACGAAAATTCTTTCATCCAATCGTAGTTATTGACAAGAATAGCAGCATTGGGCTCATTAGAGTCAAAATCGAGGAATTTGGCCAATTGTTTTTTGATAGCCTCTTGGTTGTGACGGAGAGTGTTTTCGTCGAGCAATTTACGCTCTTGCGATTTCATAGAGGGGTCGCCAATCATACCTGTTGCACCACCGACGAGGGCAATGGGCTTGTGGCCGGCGCGTTGCAAGTGACGCAACATCATTACACCTACAAGGTGGCCTATGTGGAGTGAGTCGGCTGTGGGGTCGATACCAAGATAACCCACAGTCATCTCTTTTTGCATTTGTTCTTCGGTTCCGGGCATCATATCGTGTATCATGCCACGCCATTTCAATTCTTCAATAAAATTCATTGTTGTATGGAGTTTTGTTATTTAATCGCATATTTTTCTTTGTACGCATGCAAATGTAGTATAGTTTGTGATAATAAACAATTATTCACATCCAAAAAATAGTTTTTTTGCACGCCTTTCTATTACTTTTTGTAACTCTTTGGCTTCTATATTTATTGCTTCCGATACCCGGGTATATATCTCTTTTATATCCAGCTTGCTCTCGTCGCTCTCTATCCACAACATTTCGAGTGGAGTTACAGCTACAGCTTGGGAATTGAATTTCTCGCCATAAGAGAGTTCTATACCCTGTTTTATATATTGTTGTGCGGTGATAGCATTACCTCTATATCCGTGTATAATCCATGTTTGTTTGGGCAGGTATTTGCGGTGTAGCGATAGTATTATATCGGTTGCCTTTACAGCATGAATGATGAGCGGTTTTTTTACTCTTTCCGAGAGTATTATATGTTGCTCAAATAGGGTTGTTTGGTTGGCTATATCGGCTCCTCTCAAGCGGTCTATGCCACATTCTCCTATAGCTACAACACCGGGGTGTGTAGATAATTCTTCCAGCCGCAATATATCATCGGTTGTGACACTGTCGCTATCCCAGGGATGTATACCTATAGAACATGCCCCAGAGGTTTCTCTATCGAATTGTGCCGGTGAAAGAGACTCTATGGCATGTGACAAGCGATTGCTACCATGAGTATGTATGTCATTTATAATCATCATGGCACAGGGTCATATCCACTGCCTCCCCACGGATGGCAACGACATATACGCTTGATAGCGAGCCACAAACCCTTTATAGGGCCATGTTTCTTGATGGCCTCAATAGCATATTGCGAGCAGGTGGGTGTATAGCGACACGAAGGTGGCAGTAGGGGAGATATACAGCGACGATAGAAATAGATGGGCAATAATAATATCCAAGTGATTATTTTCTTTATTGCTGACATGGGGTGTTTTCTATCTCTTTGTTGATGTTATGTGCAAGTTTGTTGAGTGTATCTATCATGCGTTGCTCTATATGGGCATAGTCTTGCATATCGGCAGCGATATATAGAAAAGCCATATCGATAGTTTTGTCGCCCATATCGGGTATGATGTGTTTGTGTAGACGATAGGCCTCGCGTATGCGACGACGCAACCACACACGCTTCACAGCACGTTTAAACTTGCGTTTGGGTACACTTATAAAGAATTGAGGACGCTCCTCGGGTGTGTTTTTGGGGTGTATGCGATATACAATACGCAGCGGATATTGTGCAAAAGACTGCCCATCCGCAAAGAGTTGTTCTATCTTGGTGCGGCTACACAATTTTTCTTCTTTGGGCAATCGGTACATCATAGCTTTATTATAAAAATCACCTCGCAGGTATATACGAGGTGATATATATTTGCTTAAATAGCTATTTATTTCTTTTTATGGTTTTGTTTCAAGTACATATCTATAGCACCTGTTATCGAGGGCATCTCGGGGGTAGGTGCTTCTATGTCAAGACGCAAGCCGGCCTCTTTGGCTGCCTTGGCAGTTGTGGGGCCAAAACATGCTATGCTTATATCGCCTTGCTCGAAGTTGGGGAAGTTTTTCAACAACGAAGCGATACCTGCGGGGCTGAAGAATACCAACATATCGTAGTCAAAAGCCTCGTCGGGTGTAAAGTCGTTGCTCACGGTACGATACATAACAGCATTGGTACAGTTTATCTTGTGTTGTTCGAGCAACGTAGTCTCCTCGTCTTTATGTACATCCGATACAGGGAACAGATACTTCTCGTTATACTTAGCAAGAATAGGCATCAAATCTTCTATCTTGTTCGATTTTGTACCATGGTGTATCTTGCGCTTGCGATATACGATATACTTTTGCAAGTAGAGCGATATATTCTCGGTAGTACAGAAATACTTCATGGTATCGGGTATAGTCACACGCAAACTCTTGCACAAAGTGAAGAAGTGGTCGATGGCTGTACGCGATGTAAAAATGATAGCCGTATAGTCGAGAATAGATATTTTTTGTTGACGAAATTCTTTCGATGTAAGACCCTCGACTTTGATAAACGGACGAAATACTACTTCTACACCGTACTTTTGTGCGATGTCATAGTAGGGCGATTTTTCTGTGGTAGGTTTCGGTTGTGAAACCAATATCTTCTTTATTTTCAACTTGTTATAATATTTAAAGAAAATAATTCATAAGTATATACCACCAATTTTCTCAGGAGAATGAGGGGTACAATTTCCAGGGTGCAAAGATACAAAATTATATAAAGCAAATTGTAAATCTGAGGTAAAAAAAATCTAATACCCTTATAGATTATAATAATACGTGCTAAAATATACAAAACGAGGCATATATAAGCGGCTATCTGCGCGATGCCCGGCATAAAGAGCATGAGGAGTATAAGGGGGGTGAAAAAGAGACCTATAAAGATATTGGTAGAGGTAAAACTCTCTATAAAACCTTCGGTCTGTTGTCGGCTGCTAAATATATTACCAAGCAGGCTGTATACTCCTTTTTGAAACAGGTAGTAGATGGCACAAATGAGTATACAGAAGAGTATGCAATAGTGCGCGTAATTACTATTTGAAAGCAATGGAGCTATGAGTAGGTGGTATGTAGCTATACCTTCGGTGATAAAGGTGAGTATAATGAGCGATAGTCGCAGTTGGTTTTCGTTGATTGTTGTTTCGTCAAAGAGGTTGCCACGACTCTTGGTTTTGAACAACGAGGTAAACAAGTGCTTCAAATATTTGGCTCCACGGCGGTATGATATGGCAAAGAAAGCAAACGACAATATCAATAACCCCACTATCCACGGATTTTCGGCCGGTGTCGAGGAGCGTTTCTCGGCATAAAGACCTTCGCGCAATACTGTTGCCACGCTGTCGCTGTGGGTGATGAGTCGATGTGTATCGGTAGTAAATATCCCTATTATCGAGCTGTCATTTTGACTACTGTCGGTATATAGAGCCATGGGGCTATCCATTACCGATAGGTTGCCGGTGGTGGGATAGTCGTTTACTGCAAGAGGAGTGTTGTGTTGAGTGGTGCTCATCGCATGATAGGTCTTATTTTACAACAGCTATTTTTCCCAACGATGAGTCCCATTCGGGCAGGGTGTTGAGTGCTTCAATTACCTCTTCGGGTGTGTGTGCAACATGCCACAGTTGGGCATGTATGTCGCGCATAAAGCGATAGTCGAGAGCGTTTTGTAACATCTTCAATAGTGGGTCGTAGTAGCCTGCTGTATTGAGGATGATGATAGGGTGGGTATATAATCCCAATTGTTTCCAGGTGATAATCTCAAGTAACTCTTCGAGCGTGCCGCAACCACCGGGCAGTGCTATAGCAGCATTGCCTATGCGAGCCATCGTCTGCTTGCGCTCGTGCATATCTTCGGTCACGACAAGATGTGTGAGTTCTTTGTGACACCAGTCGCGCTCTACCATAAAGCGGGGTATAACACCTGTCACGCTACCACCGTTTTTCAGTGCGTGGTCGGCAATACAGCCCATGAGGCCCATCTTGCCGGCGCCATATACGATAGACTTGTTGTGCTTGGCCAACAGTGTAGCCAACTCTTGTGCTGCATCAAAGAAGCATTCGTCTACCATGGGGCTCGATGCGCAGTATATTGTAACACTCTTTCTTTCCATTTTCGATGTCTTATTTTACAACCATTTGTTATCGCGATACCAAGCTACAGTCTCGCGCACACCTTGCTCAAGCGAATATTGGGGAACAAAGTCGAGATCCTCGCGGGTCGATGAGGTGTCACACACCCAATTGCGCTGACTCATTATGTGGTATTTGTCGCGATTTACTGCCGATGTCCATCCCGTAAGTTTGTTGATACCCTCTACTGTGTGGGTTATGAGCCACAGCAACCACATGGGCAGTATGATGGGTACAACAAATTTTTTACCCAATTCGCGTGCTACGTAGTTGCCAAATCCCGACGATGAGTAGGCTTGCTCCTCCGATAAGAAGTATTTTTTGCGCACCGTTGTGCCTTCGACGGCGGCAAACACACCTCTTATCAGGTCTTTGATGTATATAAAAGTAATAAGTTGCTTGCTATATCCGGCCCTCAAGTCTATACCCCACTTGATCGATTGCATCATTATCAGATAGTCTTTTTCGCGGGGGCCATACACACCTGTCGGGCGCAGTATGATGTAGGGAAAGTCGGGTAGAGAATGTAAGCACTCCTCGGCCTTGAGTTTACTCTTTCCGTAGTGAGTATTGGGGTGGGGGGTATCGGTTAGTTTGATAGGGGTGTGGTTCACTTCATCACCCTTTCCACACACACTCAAGCTACTCATGTATATAAACTTCTTGGGGGTCATGCCACATGCTACAAGTGCATTGGCAAAGTTGCGAGTATATTCGTAGTTGATGGTATAAAAATCCTTACTCTTTTTACACTTGGTTACCCCCAGGTTGTGTATGATATAATCCCATCCGCCCATCTCTTTTTTGTATTGCAAGAGTTGGCTTTGTAGCTTATCGGGGTGGGCAAAATCGAGGTTTATAAACGTAATGCGCGTATCGGTGAGATACTCTCTTGATGTTGTATTGCGCACACCGGCATAAGTATCGTAACCACGTCGAAGAGACTCCTCGACGATATATCCGCCTATAAAACCACCGGCGCCGGTTATCAATATCTTTTCTGCCATAAAAATAGGAATAAAATAGGGTTGCAAAGTTACACAATTTTCAGTTAACAAATCTTTTGTATGTATTTTTTGTCAATTTTTCACGATTGTATAACAATTGAAATATCTGTTTTGTCGAGTCAACAACGAAAAATATCAATATTTATTTGTTTCGTATGTCTTAAAAGCCTATTTTTGCATACTGATACTTGATAAAAACATCTAAACAATTAATAATAACTTAAAATTCAAACTTATGTGGTTAACTAACTCGTCGATAGGACGTAAAGTAGTCATGAGTGTATCGGGACTCTTTCTCGTTCTATTTTTAACTTTTCACATGTGTATGAACCTTGCACTTGTGTTCTCACCCGAGGCTTATAATGCCATTTGTGGATTCTTGGGCGCTCGTTGGTACACACTTGCTCTCACAGCAGTTCTTGCTGCAGGTTTCTTTGTTCACATTATCTACGCTTTCTGGCTCACTTACCAAAACCGCAAGGCTCGTGGTAACGACCGTTATGCTGTAAACGTACGCCAAAAAGATGTAGAGTGGTCTTCAAAAAACATGTTGGTACTCGGTATCATCGTTATTTTGTTCTTGGTGCTTCACATGGCACAATTCTGGTACAAGATGCAGCTCAATGAGCTCCTTCATGTAGATACCACAGTGAACCCCCACGATGGTTCATACCTCGTTATCACAACATTCCAAAACCCCGTAATGGTTGCTCTTTACGTGATTTGGCTTGCTGCTTTGTGGTTCCACTTGACTCACGGTTTCTGGAGCGCAATGCAAACTATCGGTATCAACAACGCAGTGTGGTTCAACCGCTGGAAAGTGATTGGTAACGTATTCACTACCATCATCTGCCTCGGTTTTGCTTTTGTGGCTGTAGCTTTGTATATCCAATACGGTATCCAAGGTATGGACGTTCCTCAAATGGCCCACTAATCAATAAACCTGATAAAAAATTTTAGTTATGTCAAAATTAGAATCTAAAATACCCGCCGGACCGTTGGCCGAAAAGTGGACCAACTATAAGGCTACTCAAAAATTGGTTAACCCCGCCAACAAACGTCGTCTCGATGTTATCGTAGTTGGTACAGGTCTTGCCGGTGGTGCTGCCGCTGCTACTCTCGGTGAGTTGGGTTTCAACGTTATCAACTTCTGTATTCAAGACTCTCCTCGTCGTGCTCACTCTATCGCTGCTCAAGGTGGTATCAATGCCGCTAAGAACTATCAAAACGATGGTGACTCGGTATACCGCTTGTTCTACGATACTATCAAGGGTGGTGACTACCGCGCACGTGAGGCTAACGTATACCGCTTGGCCGAGGTTTCAAACAACATCATCGACCAATGCGTTGCTCAAGGTGTTCCCTTCGCTCGCGAATACGGCGGTTTGCTCGACAACCGTTCTTTCGGTGGTGCTCAAGTATCTCGTACATTCTACGCTAAGGGTCAAACAGGTCAACAACTTCTCTTGGGTGCATACTCTTCATTGATGCGCCAAGTAAACAAGGGTAAGGTAGACTTGCGCACTCGTTACGAAATGCTCGACGTTGTTATCGTTGACGGTCGCGCTCGTGGTGTTATCATGCGCAACCTCGTTACAGGTGGTATCGAGCGTTTTGCTGCTCACGCAGTAGTTATCGCTACCGGTGGTTATGGTAACGTATTCTTCCTTTCTACCAACGCTATGGCTTCTAACGGTTCGGCTGCTGTACAATGCTACCGCAAAGGTGCTTACTTTGCCAACCCCGCCTACGCTCAAATTCACCCCACTTGTATTCCCGTACACGGCGAGTTCCAATCTAAGTTGACTCTTATGTCTGAGTCATTGCGTAACGACGGTCGTATCTGGGTACCCAAGAAAAAAGAAGATGCCGAGGCTATCCGCGCCGGTAAACTCAAACCCACTCAAATCAAAGAGGAAGACCGCGACTACTACTTGGAGCGTCGTTATCCCGCATTTGGTAACCTCGTGCCCCGCGACGTTGCTTCGCGTGCTGCCAAGGAGCGTTGCGATGCCGGTTATGGCGTAGGTACAGGTCTTGCTGTATATCTCGACTTTAGCGATGCTATCAAGCGTCTTGGTCGTGCTGCTGTTGAGGCTCGTTATGGTAACCTCTTCCAAATGTACGAAAAGATCGTTGATGATAATCCCTACGAGACTCCTATGATGATCTATCCCGCTTCTCACTACACTATGGGTGGTATCTGGGTAGACTATGAGTTGCAAACTACTATCCCCGGTCTCTTTGCTATTGGTGAGGCTAACTTCTCTGACCACGGTGCCAACCGCTTGGGTGCTTCGGCCCTCATGCAAGGTCTTGCCGACGGTTACTTCGTGTTGCCCTACACTATCCAAAACTACCTCTCAGACCAAATTCAAGTGCCCCGCTTCAGCACCGACTTGCCCGAGTTTGCCGAGGCCGAGAAAGCTGTTAAAGCTCGTATCGACCGCCTCATGGCTATCAAGGGTAAACAATCGGTTGACTCATTGCACAAGAAACTCGGTCGCATCATGAGCGACTATGTAGGTATGGGTCGTAACAAGGCCGGTCTTGAGAAGGCTCTCGTTGAGATCGAAAAGATTAAGAAAGAATTCTATAGCGACTTGCGCATCCCCGGCGACGCTTACTCATTGAACGTTGAGTTGGAGAAGGCTTTGCGCTTGGAAGACTTCATTGAGATAGGTAAATTGATGGCTGTCGATGCCATGCACCGTGAGGAGTCTTGCGGTGGTCACTTCCGCGAAGAGCACCAAACTGAAGAGGGTGAGGCTAAACGTAACGACGAACAATTTATGTACGTTGGTTGCTGGGAGTATAAAGGCGACGATCAAATGCCTGAGTTGCACAAAGAGGAACTCAACTATGAGTTTGTCAAAGTACAACAACGTAACTACAAACAATAATCGGGAATTACAGTTATGGAAAAGACTATAGATTTAACACTGAAAGTATGGCGTCAACGCGACCGCAAATCAAAAGGTCAGTTTGAGACATATAACGTGAAAGGCATTTCGACCGACAGCTCATTCCTTGAGATGCTCGACGTGCTCAACGAACAACTTATCAACGAAGGCAAAGAGCCTGTTGTATTTGACCACGACTGCCGCGAGGGTATCTGCGGTATGTGCTCGTTGTATATCAACGGTCACCCCCACGGTCCCGATTCGGCTATCACTACTTGCCAATTGCACATGCGCAAGTTCAACAACGGCGATACTATCACTATCGAGCCCTGGCGTTCGGCTGGTTTCCCCGTTATCCGCGACTTGATGGTAGACCGCACAGCCTATGACCAAATCATTGCTGCCGGTGGTTACACCTCTATCAACGTAGGTGGTGCTCAAGATGCCAACGCTATCCTCATCCCCAAGACTGATGCCGACGAGGCTATGGACTCGGCTTCTTGTATTGGTTGCGGAGCTTGTGTTGCTGCTTGTAAAAACGGTTCGGCTATGTTGTTCGTTTCGGCCAAGGTTAGCCAACTCGCTCTTCTTCCCCAAGGTCGCGTAGAGGCTGCTCGCCGTGCACGCGCTATGGTGGCTAAGATGGACGAACTCGGTTTTGGTAACTGTACCAACACCGGTGCTTGTGCTGCTGAGTGTCCCAAGAGCGTATCGCTCTCGAACATCGCACGCCTCAACCGCGAGTTTATCAAAGCCAAATTTCAAGAGTAATACATATATATAATATGTACACGCGCGGGCGAGCCTCAATGGCTCGCCCGCTTTCGTTGGTAGCAATTGCCTTGTGTGAGGTACTATATGTGGTTTATTGTAGTTTAGTGCGCTGTTTCTGTCTATTGGCTTGTTAATGTATCTTAATCACCCCCCCAATTGTTAATGTTTATTAACAAATGAATTGCGGGCTTGACTTTTCTGTTTATAATCAATACATTGCGCACATAATTACCATAAATACCATAGACTATGAAAAAGCAATTACTACTTCTTTTTGCCACATTGGCAATATCATCGGTAGCCTATGCCGAGCATCAGTATCTACCATTTCTTGTAGAAGGCTATGAGTGAAACTGCACTAATGGAAACAATATCTACAGTTATGCTATAGAAGAAGACACAATAATTCAAAATGAGAATTATAAAAGTTACCAATAACCACTATTAAAAACGAAGCCAAAATAAATACATAAAAACTTAATTTACTACAATCATGAAACGTATTTCTATTTTATTGTCATTCATAGCTTGTTGTCTGTTTGCATCAAGCTTTGGAACATGGACTGTATATCATACTGATAAAGGTTTATGTAAATATGGTGTGATTAATTGGGATTATACCGATACGATAATAAATAAACTTCTATACCATGCTACGTATATTGACAATCTAAAAATCAGATTTGATGAAAACAAAGTGTATCAATATTTATGTGATACACAAGAAGAGGTGTTGGTTATTGATATGGGATTGAAAGTAGGCGATACCTTTAAGATGCGAAACGGTGAGGAGTTGGTTGTTACAGCCGTGAAAGATACCACTATAAACTTTCATTACTCAGAGGAGTCACGGAAGTGCATACATCTACAAGGTAAAAATGATGCCAGTTATACCGACGTATGGATTGAAGGTATTGGTTCTATAAGATACGGATATTTTCCGGAAAATGAAGGTCGAGCACAAAGGTTGTTGGCTTTTGAAGACTGTGTTTTCACTTTTAATGAAGATAACATACAAAACCTTTTGATAACCCCGGGAGAATATGTTGAGGATGAAACTTTACAGAAAGAGACTCTAAATATGTCGTTGCAAGACGGAACCTTATATATAGATGGATGTGCCTATTATGATGGCTGCGGGTTATGGTATCTTTTTGTGGTTGAAAAAAACGGTGTAATAGATATTACATATAGAGAAACACCACTTGACTGCGATGGACGATGTTTGCGTAAATTTAGCGCTAAGATAGATGGTTTTGAAGCATCTCTATACGACGTATATTTTGGTAGTTATGGTAAAGAGTATTTTGGAACTATCGAAAATGGTAGTACACAGGGCGTAAATAACAAAACTGTCGATGAATATACTATTACGAGCACTCTGGAAGCCGGCATATTGACTATTCATTTCCCCACAGTTCAGGCAGACGAAGCTATCACGCTATACGATGCTACGGGTCGTGCAGTGGCTACACAAGCTGTGCGCCAAGGTGCTACTACGGGTACCATAGATGTGGCTACACTCCCTGCAGGTGTGTATATAGCCCGCCTCAATAGTGGCGCTACTGCCAAGGTGGTGCTGTAAATAGAGATTTGAGATATACAAGAGGGTGTCTCAAAACGAGACATCCTCTATTTTGTCCCCCAAAAAACATAAAACAAAGCCCTGACTTTCACAAGCCGGGGCTTTGTTATATCACAAAAAAATATTATCTTTGTGATAAACAACAAATTAAATGTCTACAA
>JAFZFQ010000065.1 GCA_017555825.1 Bacteroidaceae bacterium
AGCCCAAGGTGTTTAAGGACGCTCGCGGATACTTCTTTGAGAGCTTCTCGCAAAGGGAGTTTGAAGAGAAGGTGCGACCCATCAACTTTGTTCAAGACAACGAGAGCATGTCGAGCTACGGTGTTATGCGTGGACTTCACTTTCAACGTCCTCCTTACACACAAAGCAAATTGGTGCGTTGTGTAAAGGGTCGTGTTCTTGATGTGGCTGTGGATATTCGCAAGGGTTCACCTACCTATGGACAACACGTTGCCGTAGAGCTGAGCGAAGAGAATCATCGACAATTCTTCGTTCCTCGCGGTTTTGCTCATGGCTTTGCGGTTCTCAGTGATACTGCCGTCTTTCAATACAAATGCGATAACTTCTATGCACCCGAAGCCGATGGCGGTATAAACATTCAAGACGAGAGCTTGGGTATCGACTGGATGATTCCTACAGAGAGTGCCATCCTATCGGAGAAAGACCTCAAACATGTGTGTTTGAAGGATTTTGACTCGCCTTTCGATTATAATACAAACCTATATCCCGAATTTGAGTAAGCCATGGTTATACTTGTTACCGGTGCCAACGGTCAGTTGGGCAATGAAATGCGCATTGTGGCTCAAACAAGCCACCACCGATATATTTTTACCGATGTAAACGAGGTGGAAGGTGTAGAGACTACTTATCTCGACATTACCGACCCTGTGGCTGTGCGCAAGATGGTTGTTGAGAATGAGGTAAACGCCATTGTCAATTGTGCTGCATATACCAATGTGGATGCTGCCGAAACCAACGAACAATTGGCTGAGTTGCTCAACGCTACAGCACCCGAAAACCTTGCTATGGCTATCAAAGAAGTGGGCGGTGTGCTTGTCCAAATTTCGACCGACTATGTATTTGGCAAAGAGCCTTACAACATCCCATGCAAAGAGAATCAGCAAGGCACACCTACCGGTGTATATGGATTGAGCAAATTGCATGGAGAGCAACGAATTATTGCTTCGGGATGCAAGCATGTTATCATACGCACCGCTTGGCTCTACTCGGAGTTTGGCAAGAATTTCTGCAAGACGATGATGAACCTCACAGCTACCAAGCCACAGATCAAAGTTGTCTTCGACCAAGTGGGCACACCCACTTATGCTCTCGACCTGGCTCATGCCATTGCCGTGGTACTCGAAAAGTTTGACGGCTCGCAAACGGGCATATACCACTACTCCAACGAGGGTGTGTGCTCGTGGTATGACTTCACAAAGATGATTGCCGAGTACAACGGCACTACCGAGTGTGACGTACAACCCTGTCACAGCGACGAGTTTCCAAGTCCCGTTAAGCGACCTGCATATTCGGTGCTCGACAAGACCAAAATCAAAGAGGTCTTTGGGGTAAAAGTTCCCTACTGGACCGATTCGCTCAAAAAATGTATCTCTAACCTCAACCGACAATAATCACAATGAAAAATATCGTTATAACAGGTGGTGCCGGATTTATCGGTAGCCATGTCGTTCGTTTGTTTGTAAACAAATATCCCGAGTATAACATCATCAATCTCGACAAGCTCACTTATGCGGGTAACTTGGCAAATCTCAAGGACATCGAGGATAAGCCCAACTACAAGTTTGTAAAGATGGACATCTGCGACTTTGAGGCTTTCTACAAGCTCATGCAAGAGGAGAAAGTAGATGGCATCATCCACCTTGCCGCCGAGAGCCATGTCGACCGCTCTATCAAAGACCCTTTCACCTTTGCCAAGACCAATGTGATGGGTACGCTTGCTTTGCTTCAAGCAGCCAAACTCTATTGGGAGAGCCTTCCCGAGAAATACGAGGGTAAACGCTTCTACCACATCTCTACCGACGAGGTATATGGTGCACTCACAATGAACCACCCCGAGGGCATAGAGCCCCCCTTCAAGACCGTTGCATCGTCTGAGGGTCACAAAGCCTACGGCGACGACTTCTTCTATGAGACTACCAAGTACAACCCTCACAGCCCCTACTCGGCAGCCAAGGCAAGTAGCGACCACTTTGTGCGCGCCTATCACGACACATACGGCATGCCCACTATCGTAACCAACTGCTCGAACAACTACGGCCCTTACCAATTCCCCGAGAAGTTGATACCCCTGTTCATCAACAACATACGTCACCGCAAGCCACTTCCCGTATATGGCAAGGGTGAGAACGTGCGCGACTGGTTGTATGTAGAAGACCATGCACGTGCAATTGACATCATCTTCCACAACGGAAAGATAGCCGAGACATACAACATCGGCGGTTTCAACGAGTGGAAAAACATAGACTTGATCAAGGTCATGATTAAGACCGTAGACCGCATCCTCGGCAACCCCGAAGGACACTCGCTCGACCTTATTACCTACGTAACCGACCGCCTTGGTCACGATGCACGCTACGCCATCGACTCAACCAAACTCCAAAAAGAACTCGGCTGGGAGCCCTCACTCCAGTTCGAAGAGGGCATCGAAAAGACAGCACGCTGGTACCTCGACAACCAAGAGTGGATGGATAACGTAACAAGTGGCGACTACCAAAAGTATTACGAGAATATGTATAAGATGTAAGGAACAAATACCTATATTACACCAAGCGGGTTGAAGACGACTCTTCAACCCGCTTGGCATTTTATCGGCGCCCTACTGTTGTATTTCTATCTCAGCTCCTGCTGTGTGCGAAGCAAACTGAGGGGCATAATAGCTTTGTACAGTTGCTACACCTGCCTGATATATTCCGGGGCGATCGACATAGACTTTATACTCTACCGCATACACACCTCGGGGCATATACTCGATATAGAAGTTGTTACTTGCATCACCGGGTACTGAGTAGTAATACAGACCTTGCGCATAGTTGTATTGTGGCAGCTGCACTTGGGGCTCGAAACATGCCGGACGAGCATCGGCAAGCACCATATATTGCATATCTCTATCAGTCTTTATAGTCATACGCACAGTCACCTCATCACCTACAGCGAGTTGAGTATTTTCAATGGGTATCAACTCGCCGTTGCGTTCTACATAATAACTACGCCGCACACCTATCTCATCGACATTATGCGACTCTATATCGGCTATATTAGCACTATATTGCCAATAAATAGCACCCCACGAGGGCTTGTCGTCATGGTTCGACACAACAAGTCTTGCATCGGCCACATCCACGTCCTTGCCACTGCGCACATATTGGACATACCCTATTGTTTGCTCTTCTTTAGAGGCTTGAGGGAGTGGTGTATCGCCCCACTCTATACGTGTAGAAGCCATCCCTGTGAGCCATTGCGTTCCGGACGACAGCAGGATATGTACCGCATCGATCGTCGATGGAACACTCTCCCAAGCTTGTGTTTGCTTCTGCAAGAGAAGCCATTGTCGCATCGCATCCTGCTCTTCTTTACAAGGCTCGACCAATGTCAACGCTTCATATATGGCACAATGCACCTGTACTGCACTGTTGCGATAGAATGAATTACTGCGATTATTGGGCCAATACATGCCTTGCGATGCAGTAACATGAGCATACTCGCGCAATGAATTGACAATATCATGTGCTACTTGCACATATCTATTGCGATAGAGCGCCACTGCAGCATAGGCTTTTTCTATATCATCCAGCTTATACCACTGTGCGGCTATCGTATCGAGTTGCTGACGAGACAAAGCAAGCACATCGGCGCTCATGGGCACATCGAGTAGATCACTGCGCACATATAGATAACACAAATCCTGATAATCGGGATGCTCTGCCCGCACTTTATTGCGACTGAGGTACTCAGCATCAAGATAACGCAAAGCTTCGATTTTCATTATTGCCATCGACTCGGTATTACCTACATCTCCCCATGTAGCAAGTTTGGATAAGCCGGCTACAACATTCAACGTTATGGTATATGACGATTGCATACCCTTATACCAAGGCCAACCACCATCACTCAGTTGCATATCGCGCAAGCGCGTCGCTATCTCTTGGGAGAGTTTTTCGGCACGACTTCTATCAAGCAACGAGGCTATTTGTCTCATCTGGTCAGTGTCATTCAAGGCGTCAACGAGCCAAGGTGTCTCACTCAACAACAATTGCTTTAACTCCTCGTTTTGTTCCAATGGCGACACAAGTGGTAAAGCATCGGCCTGCATGCTCCAATACTCTATGGCTTGTGCAACTATATCATTGTTCGACACAATACCTGTAGCAGCCACATTGGCATATAGTGAAGCCATAAGCGAAATAGCACTTTTATCGGACGACTGAACCAACGATGGCAACGCTGTTACTGCATACCATGCCGCATTATCGCAATATTCGAGCACAACACCCAGGCTTTGCACCTCATTGTGTTCAACCTTTTCTTGCATGGCATCAAAGAGTATTGTTGTATCTCCCACCAATGGTGCTATATAGAATGGCTTACTTTCGGTCACAACCATTGTCGATGGCAATACCGCCAACAGATGCTGTTCGCCATCGCTATACCTTGACGTAGCTGCACCCACTCGCACACCTACAAGCGAGAGCGTATCGGGCACTATAACCGAAAAGCGCACCGTTGCCGACTCCTCTCCCGGGGCTGTAAAAGGCTCTTTGATAACCACCAATTCGCTTTCATTTTCAGGATTATAAAGAGTGAGTTGCGCCTCTCCTGTCACAACATCATTGGTCATATTATAGACTGTAGCCGAAAGCACCATTTGGTCGCCTTGTCGCACAAATCGTGGTATATTGGGCTGTATCATCAAGGGCTTTGACGACAACACCGATGCAGTGTACATACCACATTGTAATTGAGGCGAAACAGCCAAAGAGAGGAAATTCCACGTTGTAACAGATTCGGGCACTGTAAATTCTATGGCGACATTACCCTTGGCGTCGGCAACCAAGTGCGGATAAAAAAACGCAGTTTCGGCCATATCGTTGCGATACTCTACCGTTTGTAATGGATGTGCATTGACGTCATCAAATGCAGTTTCCTCAGTGGCATAGTCTTGAACGCCCTCTTCGGCACTTATCATATCGGCTTCAACATCTTTTTTGTAATATGCCCCATTGGGGGCAGCTTGTGCCATAGTTCTCAACACCATCCCCCCATTCATAATGCCGTAACCGTACAACAGATAATTACGAAGCATAGGCGATACAGCACTCACATAACTTACCGATGCAAACTCATTACGGTAGTTAAGGTAGGCATGGTCGGTACTGGTAAGATACCACAAGTAATCTACCGACAACCCATACTGCACAACAGGCACATAGCGCGGTGCAAAATACCAATTGTGCGCACGTAGTGCATCGAGCGAAGCATCATACATTTCTGCCATAAAAAGGGCTTCGACAGGCTTTCCATCGGCATTAGTCACGTTAAATCGCCACGTCTCGCTATTGCCCGGGCGCGTTCTATCGCGAAATGTTGTAGGCGTTATGGTCAGACTCATATCGAGTTGCTTGCGTGTTACCGTAACGCTCCTACTATGCACCTTGTTGTCATAGACCAGTACAAACAAGAGTTGTACAACATCGTCGCACGAAGTATCAAAAGGCAAATGAAGCTCATACATTGCATTGCCAAGCGACACTTCCTTATACTCAACAGGACGGCTACCATTGGATATAAAGTAGTACAATGATGCATCGCGAAGTGCCGATCCCACAGCTATGCGCACAGTATCGCCATCGTTCGCTTCATATCGTTCTTGAGGCAACCACAACTCTACAGGTACAGGGGGCTGCGTGTCGTGTACCGAATAGCACACAAAATCGACACTATCGGCCACCAGCTCGCCACTGTCGGTGAGTGTACACATCATCAATCTATAAGAGCCCGACTGCATCTCATTGCAGGGCAACATCACACGACTATCACTACCCACAACACGAGTGTGCCACAACGCAACATCTTGTCGCGTATAGACGTTGCTACCCACTACTGCGCAATCTGTGCGATAGAGTGAAATTGTGCAGGGCAATTGTTGCACTACTCCGGCGCCATTCACTACACTCATGGCGAACGTAGTTGCATTATCGCGACACACCTTGTCGGGCAGGCTACATACCAATTTTACACCAACACCCGACACAGGCACAACCACCTCACCTTGACGACTCTCACCGGCAGGCGAAGTAACGGTAACCTCCACTACATAACGACTACCCCACCAACGGGCATACTCCACCTCGGGCTCAGTAGCAACGAAAGAGAATGCAAAATCGCCATTGGCTTGAGTCGAAGTATTACCACGAGCCACAACCATAGCACCTCCATACATGTAGTTGAGTTGTCGCACTTCATACACCACTTGCGCAAATCCTACTGCCGCACCCGAATAACTCATGGCGCAACCTCTCACTTGCACACTATCGCCATAGCTATACACGCCTTCAATAGCACTGCACTCGACCGAAAATTGCGGTAGCTTATACTCGGCCACCTCTATATTTTGCACAGCATAGCAGTTTTCACCACACATACTCAGTCGCCACATTCCCGGCAAGGCCTTGTCGGGGAGTGCTATTTCACCATAAATCGAACCGTATACATCGGTAGTGAAGGTTCCTGCCCACACCTCATTACCCGCATTATCGTATAATTTTGCCTCTATATCACAATCTGGCAAAACACCTTGCAACTCGTCATCCAATCGGTATACAAGAGCCGAGAATTGCAACGTTTGCCCCGGTCGGTAAAGCGAACGATCGGTAAAAATACGAGCATTCACCCAAGGCTTCTCAACAGCCTCACGCGCAAAACCAATGCTCTGCATAAAGGGATATTTATCAATATCGGCCAAATGTATATAATATGCACCATTGAGCGATGGTTTCACCCAACGGCACACACCACTAACGTCGGTTGTCGATTCTTGCAACACCTCGCCCGAGCGAGACACCAAAACCATCTTCTCGCCAACAATCGGGTTACCTCTTTGACAATCTACCAACAAGGTACAAGCCTCACCGGGCGTAGACTCGACTGTGAGCAACATATAGGGCGTAATGACAAAAGTAACTTCCTCCTTCGCCTCACCCGAGCGTACAATCATACGATACACACCCGCATCCTGGCGAGGAAACATCACCCTTGCCTTATGCTCTTGGAAGTCTATTCCCTCACACAGAACACTCTGCGACGCACACAATTCCCACGCCACATTATCTTGGGCAAGACTCAACACATCCTTAACAGGCGACTCTATACTACCACGCCACAGCTCACACACAATACTATCGGCATTGGTATATACAACATCGGTCGTCACGTCATCGGCAGAGTAGAGAAGGTAGGGCATCGACAGCGAAACTGTTGTAGCCGACAAGTCGGCACACATCGATTGCAGGCAAGCTATGCGATAATAGTGCGGATATTTATTTATCCACCGCATCAACACGTTATACTCGGCTTGTAGACTTTGACTATCATGGATAGCCATGTGGTTATATCGGGCTATAACTACCTCTATTACAAAATCATAACGTGAATATTGCGACACAAGCGCATCAACAGCACGCACGTAATTATCGCTATCGTCACTCAAGAGATTGTTGTACTGCAAGCGCTTCAACTCCCACATCATCTGTGGAGCATACTCTCGACGTTTTTTATGAAATTCTATTGCATCATTCAGCACACTTGTCACATCTATAGCACAAGACGCATCTGGGCGAAGGCGACGCTCGACAATGCGATTATACACCACATCGACTACAAAATCGTACATCGAAGGATAGAATCTCTGCAGCCACGCCCAGGCACTCTCGCCATCGTAGCCCTCTATTGCTATTATATTGCGATAGCGCGAAATAGGCGTATTTTGCAATGCACTCACCGGCAGCAATGCCACTTGTTGCAACGAATCTATTTTGTCATAAAAATTTTGAGCACTCCAAGTGGCAATATCACTATTACCCTTGATATAAGATGCTCTACCACAACGATAATAATTATTGAGCAGATGAGCCTGGTATACATCGCACAGGTAGAGAGCTATAACACTGCGATCAACTGCATTAGAGCAGCTATTCATTATCAACTCGGCATGCTGCAATACACTCCCTACACTGTCGCTATCTATCATCAACTGAGCACCCGACAGCAACATAAGCGCATCTATCATATCGGCCGACTTTCGCTCCTTCATTGCAACATCAAGCGCCTCTTGCGCCACCTTAACAGTTGTGCGAGGATACTCTTGCATAGCGCGCAAGCGCTCATCGTAACTCGAAGATTGCGCTATTGATGCAAGCCAACATATCGAAAAAAGAAAAAATAGCAATCGCTTCATGGCATAAAACTTAGTTTACATCTATAATATTGACTTACAAGGCATAGAATAGTTTAATAAGACCATATTGTGACCCGCACAGCAAGCCCTCTTACAAGCTAACTATCAGGTGGTTAAAAAGCATGTTATTAAACATGAAATTTTTTAATGAATATTTACCTTGAAAAGGTATACAAGTAATCGAAAAAAAACGATACCTTTGTACGAATAAATTAAACAGCGAAATAAGTAACCCAAAAATACTTAATAATATTATGGAACTCGCAAATCTTGATTGGAATAGTCTTGGTTTCGGATATATCGACACCGACTATAACGTACGCTGCACTTACAAAGATGGTAAGTGGGGTGAACTCGAAGTAACAGAGAAAAAAACTATTGACTTGCACATGGCTGCAACTTGCCTCCACTATGGTCAAGAGTGTTTCGAAGGTATCAAAGCCTTCCGTGGCAAAGATGGTAAAATCCGTATCTTCCGCCTCCGTGCAGCAGCAGAACGTATGCAAACTTCTTGCCGTGGTATTCTCATGGCCGAGATGCCCGTAGAATTGTTTGAAGAGGCAGTTCGCTTGGCAGTAAAGAAAAACGAACGTTTTGTTCCTCCTTATGAGAGCGACGCTTCATTGTATATCCGTCCTCTTATCATCGGATCATCAGCGCAAGTTGGTGTTAAGCCCGCTCAAGAATATACTCTCATCATCTTTGTAACCCCCGTAGGTCCATATTTCAAAGAGGGTATTAAGCCTACCAAGATGCGCATCGTACGTGAATATGACCGTGCAGCACCCCTTGGTACAGGTCGCTTCAAAGTAGGTGGTAACTATGCAGCAAGTCTTTCATCTACTGTATTGGCTCATGACGAGGGCTACTCAAACCCCATCTATCTTGATGCCAAAGAGAAAAAGTATATCGACGAGTGCGGTGCAGCCAACTTCTTCGGTATCCGCGACAATACTTATATCACTCCCAAGAGCGACTCAATCCTTCCTTCTATCACCAACAAATGCTTGCAAGCACTTGCCGAGCACTTGGGTATGAAGGTTGAGTGCCGTCCCGTTCCCGAGGAAGAGTTGTCAACATTTGAAGAAGCTGCAGCTTGTGGTACTGCCGCAGTTATCAGCCCCATTTCACGCATTGACGACCCCGTTCGTGGCATTAGCTACACTTACTCTACCGACGGTACTGTAGGTCCTTGGTGTATCAAGCTCTATAACCTCTTGAGCGCCATCCGTAAGGGTGAAGCTGAAGATATCTTCGGCTGGAACGACATTATCGACTAATCAAGACCAACCATACAGAGGTGTTGCCCATGCGGGTAGCACCTCTTTTTTATTACTTTACATCTCCCCATGATAGATATCGCCGACATTCTCAATCGCTACTATCGTCCCGGTGAGGCCATTACCGAGTTGCTCTGGAAACACAGCCAACAAGTAGCTTCATTGGCCGAAACAATAGCGCGTGCCAACCCCCATCTACCCATCGACCTCACATTTCTGCACGAAGCAGCTATGTTGCACGACATAGGCGTCTTTCGCACACATGCCCCCTCTATACATTGTCATGGCGATGCACACTACATACAACATGGAGTGATAGGAGCTCAACTGCTACGCGCCGAGGGACTCGAAGCACACGCACGAGTATGCGAAAGACACATTGGTGTGGGACTCACTGTCGACGATATTGTGTCGCAAAATCTCCCTCTGCCCCACTGCGACATGCTTCCCGAGACACTCGAAGAGAAACTCGTGTGCTATGCCGACAACTTTTTCTCAAAGTCGCAACCCGACATACAACGCACACTTGCACAAGTACACAAATCCATAGCTCGTTTCGGAGCCGAAAACGAAGAGCGATTCATTGCCTTGGCGCAACTTTTTGGCGACATCGACTACAACAAATAACTACTTTTCAGTAGAATAACATTCGTCGCTAAAATTTATTAAAACCCCTAAAACAGCACGTTTGTCGCAGAAAAAGTGTAACTTTGCAGTTTGTAGATTATTGACCTACCAATGGTGCATAAAAACAATATACACAGAATTATTGCGATACTGATTATCAGCATGCTATCACTACACACTATGGCGTTGACACACCATAGCAACGATAGCATTGCCACATCGGCTATCGACTCTGTCGTATCATCATCAAAAAGCAAAGTGCGCCGCATTGCACCGAAAGGCGATTTTAAAAACGCAATTTCAGGCGACTCGTTGCCTACCGTACAAGCACCCGACTCGCTACTACAAGCTACAGCACAAGCGGTAGAAAAACCCACACAAGCACCTAACGACAATAGTGTAAAGACCCGATCGGCACTCGATGCAGTGGTAGACTTCACAGCACAAGACTCCCTTGTATTTGAGGCCGGCAACTTGGCTTTTCTCTACGGAAAAAGTGTTGTAAACTATCAAGACATTCAGCTCGATGCCGAGCAGATAGAGCTGAGCCTCAACGAGAACACAGTATATGCCGTGGGTCGCACCGACAGTTTGGGCGAGGTTATAGGCAACCCCATTTACAAAGATAGCAGTGGTGAGTATGAGTCGGAAACCATGACCTACAATTTCAAGAGTAAACAAGGTTACATTACCAACGTTATAACCGAGCAAGGCGAAGGTTTCTTGACCGGTGGTCGCACCAAGAAGACCGAGGAAAACATCCTCTTTATGGAGAATGGTCGCTACACCACGTGCGACAACCATGAGCACCCCCACTTCTATCTACAACTGACACAAGCCAAGGTACGCCCGCAGAAAAACGTTGTGACAGGCCCCGCCTATATGGTACTTGAAGATGTACCCCTGCCATTGGCCGTTCCATTTGGTTTCTTCCCCTTCAACAAAAAATACTCATCGGGAGTTATCTTCCCTACATTTGGTGAGGAGATGAAACGCGGTTTCTACATGCGTAATGCCGGTTATTACTTTGCCATAAACGACTATATCGACCTTGCTCTCACCGGCGAAATTTACACCAAGGGTTCGTGGGGTGTACAAGCACGCTCGGCCTACATAAAGAAGTACAAATTCTCGGGTAGCATCGATGTGAGTTTTATCAACACCGTGACCGGCGACAAAGGCATGCCCGACTACTCGTCGCAAAACAACTTCAAGGTAGCTTGGACGCACACACAGGATGCAAAAGCAAGTACCAACTCAAGCTTCTCGGCGAGCGTAAACTTTTCTACGAGTGGCTATAACCGCAACGACGTAAACACCTATTACGACCCCAACCAATTTACACAATCGACATCTACATCAACCATCAACTACACCTACCGTGTGCCCAATGCACCTCTCAGCATATCGGCAAGTGCCAATATCACACAGCGCACACAAGACTCAACCCTCAACGTATCACTACCCAGCCTCACTATCTCGTTGAGCCAGATACGCCCCTTCAAGCGCAAGAATGCATCGGGCCCCGAAAAATGGTATGAGAAGATACAGTTGTCGTATAGCGGTCGCTTGCAAAACAGCATTACGGCCAAACAAGACGAAATATTTCAGAAAAACTTGCTCAAAGATTGGCGCAACGGTATGAGCCACAATGTTCCCATCTCGGCAACATTTACCCTCTTTAAGTATATCAACATGACCGCATCGGTCAACTTCACCGACCGCATGTACTCCAACAAAATCATGCGCGATTGGGATCCGCAAGCATCGGCCATTGTCAACGATACGGTATACGGATTTTACAACGTATACGACTTCAATGCCGGCGTGAGCATGCAGACCAAGTTGTATGGATTCTACACACCCATGAAATTTCTCGGCGACGCAGTCAAGCAGATACGCCACGTGCTCACACCCTCAGTATCATTTACCTACGCACCCGACTTCAGCGACCCATTCTGGGGCATGTACGAGACATTGAAATACACCAACAAGAATGGTCAGTATGTCGAGCAAGTCTACTCGCCATTCTCCAACGGACTGTTTGGCACAGCTCCGGCAGGCGAACGTGGCGTAGTAAACCTTTCGTTTGCCAACAACCTCGAAATGAAGGTAAAGAGCGATGCCGACTCGACAGGTGTCAAGAAAATTTCGCTTATAGAGAACCTCACCGTAGGTACAAGTTACAACTTGGCCGCCGACTCACTGCGATGGAGCAATATCAACGTAAATGTACTCATAAAGATAGCCAAGGGACTCAACCTCAACCTACGCACTACATGGGACCCCTACTGCTACCAACTCAACGCCGCCGGCAACCCCGTGAGAGTTGATGTTTTGCGCTCACAAGCCGGCCGTGGCTGGGCAAGGCTATCGAGTGCCGGAACATCTTTCTCATACACATTCAACAACGATACTTTCAAGAAAAAAGAGACGCGCGACAAGCCCGCAACAGGCAATGAAGAGATAGCCCAAGGAGACGATCCCTTGGCCAACAGTGCTGCAGCCAAGGAGGAGAGCAACAACAAGCGTCGCTCGGGCAACCGTTCCAATAGCAATAATGAGTTTGACAGCGACGGTTATTACAACTGGAAGATACCTTGGAGCCTCACCTTCAACTACTCGATAAACTACACCTACGGTGCATTTAACAAAGAGAAGATGGAGTATGATGGCAAGTTTGTACAAAACCTGAGTCTATCGGGCAACCTCAACTTGACAAAAGGATGGTCGTTTAACTTCACGGCCAGCTATGACTTTGAAGCCAAGAAACTTGCCTATATGAACTGTAACATATCTCGCGACTTGCACTGCTTCACCATGTCGGCCAGTTTCGTACCTGTAGGACCATACAAGTCCTACAACTTCCACATTGCCGTGAAGTCGTCGCTACTGAAAGACCTCAAGTACGACAAGCAAAGCAACGCTTACGATCAACTCAATTGGTATTAATGATATGGAACTACCCAAAGCCTTTGTAGAACGCATGCAACAACTCCTGGGCGATGAATATCCCACGTTTGAACATGCACTGACCCATACCGAGCAACCGGTGAGTATTCGCATCAATACCTCTAAGGGAGCACAAGCACCCGACAATGCTACACGCGTGGCATGGTCGGGCGGAACAGGATATTACCTACCCGAGCGACCCACTTTTACATTCGACCCCCTTTTCCATGCCGGAGCCTACTATGCGCAAGAAGCCGCCTCTATGTTCTTGGGCCGTGTTATAGAACAATATATAACCACCCCTGTGCGCTACCTCGACCTGTGCGCTGCTCCGGGCGGAAAATCGACACATGCGCTGGCTCAACTACCCGAGGGTAGCCTCGTCGTGAGCAACGAGGTTGTGAGACAACGCGCTCAAATCCTTGCCGAGAACATAACCAAATGGGGCAATCCACATTCGGTAGTAACCAACAATACACCGGCCGACTGGGGCACATGGCACAACTACTTTGATGTGATAGCAACCGATGTACCCTGCTCGGGCGAAGGCATGTTCCGTAAAGATGAGACCGCCATTGCCGAGTGGTCGCCTGCCAATGTAGCACACTGTGCCTCGCGCCAAGAGGGTATTCTTGCCGACGTATGGAACGCCCTACGCCCCGGTGGACTACTTATATACAGCACCTGTACATTCAATATAGAAGAGAACGAGGCTATGGTGCAGCACATTGTCGATGAATATAATGCCATACCATTAGCCGTAAGCACCGACCCCGATTGGGGCATTACAAGCGCCCTAATGGGCGATGCACCGGTATATCGTTTCATGCCTCACCGCACACATGGCGAAGGATTGTTCATGGCCGTACTGCGCAAAAATGGCGATGCCAATGATACCTGTGGCACTGTACCCAATATACGCGATAAAAAGAAAAAACAAGGTGGCAAAAACAAAGCAGTGCCCATACCCCGCGAGGTAAAAGAGTGGCTATCATCGCAAGAATACACCATTATTGCCGATGAGACAAGCATTACTGCCTATCCCAATGAGTATGCCACCGATATGCAAGCCATGCAACGCGACTTCAATGTACTACATGCGGGTATACCCCTGGCCACACTCAAGGGTCGCGACATTATCCCCACGCATGCGTTGGCACTCTCTACCACATGCAACCGCGAGGCATTTGCCCTATGCGAAGTATCGCTCGATACGGCACTCACCTACTTGCGTCGTGAAGCAGTAACCCTTCCGACCGATACCCCGCGCGGATATGTTATACTCACTTACCAAGGATTCACACTCGGTTGGGTAAAAAATCTGGGCAACCGCGCCAACAACCTCTATCCGCAAGAGTGGCGCATACGCAGCAGCTACAACCCCGACACCATTGTAGAAGCCGGCGTGAAGGGGAAAATGTAGCATTCGCAACAAAGCACACCCATACGAGCACACATTTTTTGAAGAAAAACAAAATAATTTTCGCCCAACTATTGCATAAATCAAAAATAACCCCTATCTTTGCACCGCATTTGAGGAAAACCTCATTTTGGTAATGGCGGGATAGCTCAGTTGGTTAGAGCGTCGGATTCATAACCCGGAGGTCACGAGTTCAATTCTCGTTCCCGCTACAAAGCAAGTGATTAGAGATAGTCACTTGCTTTTTTTATACCCCAACTACACTCTATATCAAAACGATTGCATATCTTTGTTACATAAACTATAGCTTATGAAACAAATACTTGCTCTACTCATTATTTTTACTTCATTGCTATGCGCCGTGGCACAAAACAACAGTGTGCGCATAATGTATGGCCCATATCTACAAAATATTGATACCAACGAGGCCACTATCACATGGGTTACAGACACACCCTCGGTAGGTTGGATAGAATTGGCTCACGATGGCAACGATAGTTTCTACAACTACGAGCGTCAACGCTACTTCGACACCACCGATGGTATAAAGAATATATCAACCATCCACAGCGTTACAATCAAAGGATTGTCGAGCAACACCACCTATCGCTACCGCACTTATGCCCAAGCGGTTGTATCGCACGAAGGCAACCGTGTTATGTATGGCGACTATGCGGCTACCAATGTATACTCGCAAGAGCCTCTTCGATTTACAACATTGTGCCACGAAGCCGAGCAAGTATCATTTGCCGTTATCAACGATATACACGGCGACAACAACAGGATGAGCAACCTCATAGCACAATGCGACCTCTCGGCTACCGACCTCTTTATATTCAACGGCGACATGGCCTCGATGTATAACAGCGAAGAGCAGATTTTTGGCGACTTTGTAAGCACCGCCGTATCGACATTTGCCGGCGAAACTCCTTTTTATTACACCCGTGGCAATCATGAAACACGAGGCTCGTATGCACACAAGTTTCACGACTACTTTTCTACCGGTAGCTCATCGCTCTACTATACCTTCAGGCAAGGCCCCGTACTCTTTGTCATACTTGATAGTGGCGAGGACAAGGCCGATAGCGACATCGAATACTACGGCTTGGTAGAGTATGACAACTACCGTACCCGTCAGGCCGAGTGGCTCGAAGGTGTAATCAACAGCGAGGCCTACCGCAATGCCCCATTGAAAGTGGTAGTGTCACACATCCCCCCAATGGGCGATTGGCATGGCAACAACGAGGTAAAAAACAAATTTGTCGAAGTGCTACGACAAGCTGCCCCCGACATCATGCTGTGCGCTCACGAACATGAACTTATTTACAGCGAAAGCAACAGCAACACACCCTTCCCGATACTCATCAATGCGCACAACACCATTGTAAAGGTAAAGGCTACACAAAGCAACATGCAGATAGATGTTGTAGACGAAAAGGGCAAGACCATAGCAACCTATAACTACTCTAAATAACAATCTCTAAAATCATACACTCATGCGACACTCTTTTATAAAAAACATCTTTATCGCAATACTCGGTCTTTTTATTTACACATCATGCACCGAAAAGACTCCCATTATACCCACGCTGTCGGTAGCAACCTCACACTCATTGCAGTTTGCGCCCGACAACAACGAAGATGCCGTGATTGAAGTAAGCACCAATTGCGACAGTTGGAACTATTCGGCTCCCGAATGGGTCATTGCCAACAAAATCGAGAACACGCTCATTGTGAATGTAGCAGACAATGAAGGCGAGGCACGCACCGACAGTATCATCTTCACTGCCAAAGATACCACTCCCATAGCCCTGGCTATAAGCCAATCGGCTCATATCGACACCGTGATACCTACCCTATCGGTATCAACTACGCACTCACTACAATTTGCACCCGACAACAACGACGATGCCGTAATAGAAGTGAGCACCAACTGCGATAGCTGGGAGTATACTGCACCCCAATGGGTTATAGCCAACAAAACCGAAAGCTCGCTCATCATAAACGTGGCCGACAACGCGGGCGAGGCACGCACCGACAGCATCATCTTCACAGCCAAAGATGTTGCCCCCGTATCGGTTGTTGTCAGCCAATCGGCACGCATTTCGGAAGCAAGACTCAACAACCTCACAAACGACGAATTGGAAGAAATAGACACCGACACATGGAGTGGCGAGGTAAATGTAACACTCTCATCACCTGCCAGCAACGATATAGTTGTAGCACTTGCCATAGATGAGCAACACCAACATATAGAGAATACCGGCGAAATATGCCCCGTAGTACCTATCGATGCTATAATCTTTTCTCAACGCGAAGTAACTATATCTCAAGGCAACTCACAATCGGACAACGTGGGCATCACCGTCGATGCAACCATGCTCACACCGGGTGTTACCTATGCAGTACCCATCTACGCTACAATCCAATCGGGCAACGCTACAATTGGAGAGGAAGAGAGCAAAGTGACATTCTTCATCAAGCTGCACAAGGACGAGGAGCGTAGCATCAAACAAGTAGTATATCTGGAAGTGAATGATTGCAACCCGCTCAACATCTTGGAGTATAACCTCACCGATGGCACACCCTTCTTCGATGCAGTAATACTCTTTGCTGCCAATATAAACTACGACAGTGACAACGATGTAGTATATCTGCACAACAACCCCAACGTGCAAGCCTTGCTCGACAACAGCGATACATTCTTGCAACCGTTGCGCGAACGCGGTATAAAAGTATATTTGGGTCTACTTGGCAACCACGATGCCTCAGGATTGGCACAGCTATCGGATTGGGGTGCCGAGCAATGGGCACAAAGCGTCGCCGAAGCCTGCCGTCAATATAAACTTGATGGTGTAAACCTTGATGACGAGTACTCAAAGAGCCCTGACTTAGAAAATCACTGGTTCACACAACGTAGTGCCAAGGCGGGTGCTCGATTGGCATACGAACTCAAGAAAGCATTGAGCGAAAAGTGTGATTGGCCCACCGAAGTATCTGTCTATGAATATGGTGCACTCTACAACTTACCCGAGGTAACCATCGATGGCACAACTCATACCCAAAGCGAGTTTATTGATTTTATCGTAGCCGACTATGGTCGCACCTCTTCACCCTATGGCGATCTTACTTACGCACAATGTAGCGGTGCTTCGATACAACTCGCTCAAGGTCGCACCCTCACCGACCGTTCGGCTCGAAATATCGCATCACAAGGTTATGGATGGTGCATGTGGTTTGCCTTCGATCCTTCGGGAACAGGTGGCGCAAAAAACAACCGCGAGCACTCAATGGAACAGTTTAACGTAGCGGCACAGATATTCTACAACTCATTTATGGCCAAACCCACCTACGTTTACAACAAAACAGGTGAAGGTAGCTACGACGCAACGCCCCACCTCATACAGTAATTACTCTTTCGCCTTGCTGCGACTCACCACCATCACGCCGGTAAAAACGGCTATGGCTGCCAATACCTTTTGCCAGCCAAGGGTGTCCATGCCCAAATAGATACTAATTCCGGTAGCTATAATGGGCTGAACATAAGAGTACATACTCACCAACGTGGGACGAATGCGTTTCTGTCCCACCGGAATAAGGAAATAGGTGATAAACGTAGAGCAGAGAATAAGAAATAACAACTCAGCCACAATATTGCTCGGCAAGGCATCGTAGTGCAAGGAGGTGAGTTCGCCAAACGACAATGGCAACGACATGAGTGTAGAATATAGAAATATCCACTTCATAAATGTTACCACCGAATAACGCCCAATAACGGGCTTGAAGATACCCAAGTAGAGTGAAAAGCATATACAATTGAGTATCATAAGTAATAGACCCATTGTGGTGGTGTGCGTAGTACCACCCGCCGAAACACTGTTGAGCAAAAGAAATACAACACCTGCAAAACTTAGCACAACACCGCCCGCCTTCTGCCATGTGATAGGCTCACGCAACACTATAGCTGCTATAATCATCGTATAGATAGGCGACATAGCACTCGTTATAGAGCAATCGAGGGGAGTAATGGAGGGGATAGCCATGAGAAATGTGAGCTGTGTGAGCAGAAAACCCAACACAGATGCAAGCAATATCTGTGGATGATCGCGCCATGCAACCTTCTCTTGCGGCATAAAGAGTGAGATAATCCAAAAGAGCAGTCCCGCACCTACCGAGCGCAACGTAAACAATGCAATCGGCGATATCAACCGGCTGCTTGTAAGATCCTTGCACACAATAATATTAACGCCAAAGATGGCATACGCCACCAAGCATGCCACATGGCCTATTGCATTACTTACTTTCATCTTTGTTACGCATTAAATGGTATCTTCGGGTATATCGCCCGCTTGAATAATGAACGAGGCCACAACACCGGGTATCCATCCCAACAACGTGAGGAGCAATACGAGAAGTATATTCTTCATACCATAGCCAACAACCATCAATGGCGGGCACAAAAGAGTTATTAATATCACTTTGAGGCGTGTCATCATTTCAACATTTGGTATCGCAAAGGTAATGCAAAGAGGCGAATAAAGATGTGGGGGTGCGATAAAAAGCATTTTTTGCTTCGTAAATATGATTTATATCAACTCCCCCTGTCGCAACACCAAAATTTATTGCTACATTTGTCATACACACATCCCCCAAGACCATTGCTATGGAGAAAAACATTTTGAATGAGCTAAGAGCCAAATATACCCCCGGCGAAGAAGTTGCCAACTACACCACACACATAATAGGAGGTGTTCTCAGTATAATTGTGTGTTGTATATTCCTTTGCAAAGGCTACACCTACGGCTCGGCACTTGCCATTATGAGCCTATGGCTATATATGTTTGGTCTTGTATTCTCTTATGCCACGTCTTCAATCTACCATGCCTTGCCTGCCACGCAGACTCGCAGCAAGGCTCTTATGCGCAAACTCGACCATACAGCAATCTATTGGCACATAGCCGGTTGTTACTCGCCCGTAACACTCATAGCACTACTCGAAGGTGGTGCAACGATATGGGCATGGAGCATATTTGCCTTTGTGTGGCTCTGTGCTTTGGTAGGTACAGGTATCAGTTTTCGCAAGATGAGTGCCCATAGCTATATCGAAACCGCTTGCTATGTACTCATGGGACTCACCATTATGGTAGCATTCAAGCCCTTCTACGAATGCGTAGGATGGGGTGTTGTAGGATGGGTAATAGCCGAAGGCGTATGCTACATATCGGGAGCTGTACTTTACAGCATACACAAAGTACGCTATATGCACACCGTGTTTCACATTTTCATCATCCTTGGCGACATCTTCCACATGGTAGCCGTATGGAAAATTTTAGACATTTTCCTTTCATAATGGCATCTTTGTCGCAAAACAGACATTACACAGCCCAATATTCTATAAATTATAATAATTTTTGCACATCATTCTTGTTTTTTCGAGAAACATCAATACATTTGCAAAAATTATTATTACAATGAAAAACAAAAGCACCTTAAAATCTATATGGAACTTCTATGTAGAAGGTTTCCGAAACATGACATGGGGTCGCCCTCTTTGGGGACTTATCTTCCTTAAAATCATCATCCTATTCTTCGTACTACGATTATTTTTCTTCCAACCCACCCTTGCCGGCAAGAGTGAGTCGGAAAAGATTGATATTGTAGGTACTGAACTCACACTACCCAAGAAATAGACAAATAACAATAAAATTCTGATATCATAATGGAAACAGCTCTACTTGACTGGTCAAGGGCGCAATTTGCCCTCACAGCCGGTTATCACTGGATTTTTGTTCCGCTCACGCTGGGACTTGCCGTGATAATGGCTACTATGGAAACTATTTATGTGATAAAAAAAGATGAGTTTTGGAAGCAAACTGCCAAGTTCTGGATGAAACTCTTCGGCATTAACTTTGCCGTAGGTATTGCAACCGGCATCATACTTGAGTTTGAGTTTGGCACAAACTGGAGTAACTACTCGTGGTTTGTAGGCGACATCTTCGGTGCACCACTTGCCATTGAGGGTATCTTTGCATTCTTTATGGAAGCAACATTCTTCGCAGTGATGTTCTTCGGTTGGGACAAGGTAGGCAAAAAGGCTCACTTGGCAGCCACATGGCTCACCGGTATAGGCGCTGCCATATCGGCAGTGTGGATTTTGGTTGCCAACTCGTGGATGCAACACCCCGTAGGCATGGAGTTTAATCCCGACACCGTACGCCATGAGATGGTTGATTTCTGGGCATTGGTACTCAATCCCGTAGCGGTGTCGAAGTTTTTCCACTCGGTATTCAGTGGCTGGATGACAGGCTCTATCTTTGTGATAGGCATCAGTTGCTGGTACTTACTCAAAAAACGCGAAACACGATTTGCCCTTGCCAGCATACGCGTTGCAGCTATAGTGGGTATTATAGGTACTGTTGCGGTGATGTTTAGCGGTGATAAATCGGGCATACATGTAGCAGAGTACCAGCCTATGAAGTTGGCTGCTGCCGAGGGCCTTGAAAATGGTGGTACTCGCGCACCCTTCTCAATTGTACCCGGAGTAGAAGTTCCCGGAGTGCTTTCGGTATTGGCTACACACGACATCGATGGCTACGTACCGGGCATTAACGACTTACTCCATGGCTATACTGCCCCCGACGGCACAGTTCACCTCTCGGCCGAGGGAAAAATAGAACGTGGCAAAACAGCTCTACAAGCCTTTGGCGAATATCGCAACCTGCGTGAGAGTGACCCCACAGCAGCCGCTGAAGCTCGCAAAGTGCTTGAAGAGAATATAGACTACTTTGGCTACGGCTATATCGACTCACCCGAGGAGTTGGTTCCATCGGTTCCTATGGTATATTGGGCATTCCGCGTGATGGTAGGCTTGGGCACATTCCTACTCTTGCTCATGTTTGTCGTACTGTGGGCCGAGTGGAAAGGTCGCATCAAAAATATGAAATGGTTGCAATGGGTGTCATTGCTATCTATACCCCTTGTATACATGGCCGGGCAAGCAGGTTGGATTGTGGCCGAGGTAGGTCGACAACCTTGGGTTATTGAGGGGTTGCTCCCCACCAAGGCGGCCGTATCGAGCGTGAGCGTGGGTGCTGTGCAAACCACATTCTTCCTCTTTGTGGCCATCTTTACCCTCTTCCTCGCCATAGAGATACGCATACTCATCAAGGCCATCAAAGAAGGCCCTAAAACCGAAAACGCTCAATAAGGAGGTACAACTATGATTACATACGCTTTTTTACAACAATATTGGTGGTTTTTGATAGCCCTATTGGGTGGTCTATTGGTATTCTTGCTCTTTGTACAAGGTGGTAATGCCCTGATATTCTTGGCGGGTAAAACCGAAGACGAGCGACAACTCATCATCAACTCTACAGGTCGTAAGTGGGAGCTTACGTTCACAACGTTGGTTACATTCGGCGGTGCATTTTTCGCCTCATTTCCGCTATTCTACAGTACCAGCTTTGGTGGTGCTTATTGGGTGTGGATACTTATTCTCATCACCTTCGTATTGCAAGCCGTTTCGTACGAGTTTCAAGGAAAGGCCGGCAACATCTTGGATAAGACAGCCTTCCGCATCTTTCTTACGCTCAACGGTTGCTTAGCTCCGCTTTTGATTGGTACAGCAGTGGGTACATTCTTCACAGGATCGCAGTTTGTGGTAGACAAAAATGCTGTTGGCAATATAGGAGCTCCCGTCATCAGCCGTTGGTGTAATGACTGGCGCGGACTCGAAGCCGTAGCCAACCCCTTCAATGTAGAGTTTGGTCTCATGGTTATGTTCTTGGCAGTGTGCCTTGGTGCGTTGTATATGATAAACAACATCAAGCACAACAACCTTGCCAAGCAACTGCGGCGCAGCCTCTTGATATGCTTTGCATGCTTCCTCGTTATGTTCCTTGTCGTTGTGGCACAACTTGTAACAATGGATGGCTTTGCCGTAGATGACACAGGCGTAGTGTCGATGCAACAAGGCAAGTACCTTACCAACCTACTTGCCATGCCGGTCGTATTGGGTATGCTTCTTGTAGGCGCAGTATTGCTCGTGGCAGGAGTCGTGCTCACACTGCTCAAGAAGGAATTCAACCGAGGTATATGGCTTGCTGCACCTGGCACAATAATGGCCGTAATGGCACTATTTATGATAGCCGGCTATAATGACACTGCCTACTACCCCTCTACCGCCGACTTGCAAAGCTCGCTCACACTGAGTAACAGTTGCTCAAGCGAATTTACCCTGCGCACTATGGCAACCGTATCACTCATCATCCCCTTTGTGGTAGCCTATATCGCCTACTTTTGGCGCAAGATGGACAAGAAATCGCTCACTACCAAAGAACTCGAAACAGGCGATAAGTATTAAGTAACAAAACAAATACCCACCACAATGCCCCATAGAACCGTGTTGCTCTATGGGGTATTTTACGATAGAGGCTACCAACACACTCTTGTGGTATTGAAATTATTTATATAGTTTTGCGAAATCCTTTACAAGATGTATCGCGCAACCCCCAATAACACATAAAAACCTTAAAGTTATGAAATTGAAAAATATTATTGCTATCGCATTTATTGCCATCCTTGCTGTGGGTGGCATTGTGGCATTGACTACCGACCAAGAGGCTCAAGAAATGCCAACCGCACAACAAGTAAGCACAGGCTCATTGGAGTTTTATCCCGATTTTGCATCACAACACATCACACCCCGCAACGTGGCAGTGTGGCTACCCGATGGCTACTCCGTGGGCGATAGCTGCCAAGTGATATATATGCACGATGGACAGATGCTCTTCGATGCTACTACAACCTGGAACAAGCAAGAGTGGCAGGTGGATGAAGTGCTGGGCACACTCCTTGCCGAGAATAAGGTAAAAAACACCATCGTAGTGGCAATAGACAACACCGAAGACCGCCTCAACGAATATTTCCCCTCAAAAACGCTCGACTATACACCCGAAGATATTGCCGACTATGGTCGTATGACTCCCAAGGGCGACGAGTACCTAAAGTTTGTAGTAGAGGAGGTTAAACCCTTTATCGACGAGCACTACCGCCCCCTTACCGACTGTGCCAACACCTTTGTGTTAGGTTCAAGCATGGGCGGACTCATATCGATGTATGCCTTGTGCGAATATCCCGAGGTGTTTGGTGGCGCAGTGTGCATGTCTACACACCTATCGTTTGGACACCTACCCCTCGCCGGCGACAACCACCAATGGGCCATCGCCTTTGAGAAATACATGAGCGAGAAGCTACCCGAGGCCAACACACGCATCGTATATATGGATCGTGGCACAGTGGGCATTGACGAGCCTTATGCGCCCTATCAAATAAACACCGACAGCCTCTTCAAGGCCAAAGGTTGGGATGAGGCTCACTATGCAACCCACACCTTCGAGGGCGACGAGCACAACGAAACCTGTTGGGCAAAGCGTCTCGATATTCCCTTGACTTTTGTACTGAATAAATAAATCTCATCGCACACACACGAGGAGTATAAAACACAAATAGGCTGTGTATGCACAGCCTATTTGTGTTTTTATAGGTAACTATTTATTATATAAAGATATACTTGAGTATAAAGAGCACAGCAAGGATGTACATCGTAGGGGTAATTTTCTTGAAGTTACCACAAACGATATTCATCAACACATAGGTAATCATACCGAGAAGAATACCGTTTGAGATTGAGTAGGTCAAGGGCATCATAATGATACATACGAATGCGGGTATTGACTCGGAGAAATCATTGAACGGTATCTTGGTGATAGGCTCAAGCATCAAGAGACCCACAAGGAAGAGTGCGGGTGCTGTGGCTGCTGCGGGGATAGAGAGGAACAAGGGCGAGAAGAACAACGATATAGCAAAACATACGGCTACTACCATTGCTGTGAGACCCGAGCGACCTCCTTGTGCCACACCGGCAGCACTCTCTACATAGGTAGTGGTGGTAGATGTACCGAGTATTGCACCGGCAGTGGTAGCAATAGAGTCGGCCATAAAGGCTTGGTTGAGGCGTTTGATATTGCCTTTCTCATCGACCATATTGGCCTTTGTACACACACCCACAAGTGTACCCACAGTATCGAACATATCGATAAAGAGGAAGGTAAACACTACCACAAGCATATCGAGTGTAAAGATCTTGTCGAATTCAAATTGGCAGAAGATGGGAGCTATCGACTCGGGTTGTGAAAGGATACCCTTAAACTCGGTTACACCCATAAAGATACCGATAACCATCGTTGCCAACACACCTATAAGTATAGCACCGGGCACATTGCGTGCATAGAGGAAGCCTGTGAGGATGATACCAATAATAGCCAGCAAAGCCGAGCCGGAAGTGATGTCGCCCAAAGCCACAAGTGTAGCATCGTCGTTTACCACTACACCGGCACTATTCAAGCCTATGAATGCAATGAACAGACCGATACCTGCGCCAATGGCATTGCGCAGACTCAAAGGTATAGCATTGACAATAGCCTCGCGCACATTGGTGAGCGTGAGCACTATAAATATAAGACCCTCAATGAGCACCGCTGTAAGGGCAAATTGCCAAGTGTAGCCCATACCCATACACACACTGAACACGAAGAAGGCATTGAGACCCATGCCGGGAGCCAAACCAAAGGGTAATTTACCGATAAACGCCATAGCCACACAACCTACGATGGCGGCCAACGCAGTAGTAGTAAACACCGCACCTTGAGGCATACCATCGAGCAAACCAAACATAGAGGGGTTTACGGCGAGGATATACGACATGGTGAGAAAGGTCGTAATACCGGCAACTATCTCTTTCTTGACAGTACTTTCTGCCGGATCAAATCCGAAAAGTTTTTTAAGCATTGTTATTTGTGATTTAAGATTTTAAGCTATTAGAAAGTCCATTTGGCAGCAGCCGTGGGCATGGCATAGAAGCCCTTGTCTACAAAGTTGCAAGAGAGCTCCACCTCGGTACCGAGGCTGAGTTTGATTTTCTCCCAACCGGGTATTTTGTAGAGGTTTACCCACAATTGAGGCTCGGCAATAAAGATATACTCTGTACCTTGCCAAGGACGTGACTCGCGCCAGAAGTCGGCAAAACCGTTGAACGAAAGCCAGTGATCGAAGAAGTCGAGATTCCACACACCGGTAATCTGGAAGTTGTGCACTTGCGATGCACCATCAAGACCCACAGTACCGGGAATAGCCTTGTACATAACCGAGAGCGACCAAGTCTTGCTCCAATCTTTTGAGTGACCCGAGTAGGTGAGACCTCCCAAGAAGGCATTGTTGAACGAGGTTTCGGTGCTGAGGCCACCATTATACTCAAGGTGAACCGAGAGCCAATCTACCTTGCTACCTTGCCAGAAGCACAATTCACGAGCTATCTCCCAATAGGCACCTACCACAGTGGGCGAATAGTCCATATCGACAAAAAGGAATGTGCTACCACCGCCATCGGGCTTAAACATCTCTACAGTAGTTGTAACCATTTCTCGACCAAAGTCGTAGTGTACTTGCACATTTTGAGCAGCTACATTCGATGACACGAGCATGAGCATAGCAACCAACAAAGCATAAATAGATTTTATTCTCTTCATATCAATATAAAAATTATAATTACTCACAAAATTAAACAAATATTTCAATTTTTACCACACTCGGCCTCAAAACTTTCGCACTTCACCTACACTTCACACTTCATTGCTATTACCCCAAACAACAAAGGAGCAACCCCTCGGGGCTACTCCTTTGCTTGGTTTATGTAATATAAAAATTACTTGCTGAGTGCTTGAGCTACGTCTACGGCACAAGCTACAGTACAACCTACCATGGGGTTGTTACCGATACCGAGGAAGCCCATCATCTCAACGTGTGCGGGTACTGAAGAAGAACCTGCAAATTGAGCGTCTGAGTGCATACGACCCATAGTGTCGGTCATACCGTATGAAGCGGGACCGGCAGCCATGTTATCGGGGTGCAATGTACGACCTGTACCACCACCCGAAGCTACTGAGAAATATTTCTTACCACGCTCGCCGCACTCTTTCTTGTAAGTACCGGCTACGGGGTGTTGGAAACGTGTAGGGTTGGTAGAGTTACCTGTGATAGATACGTCTACACCTTCGTGCCACATGATAGCTACACCTTCGCGCACGTCGTCGGCACCATAGCATTTTACTTTGGCACGGTCGCCTTGTGAGAAGGGAACCTCGCGGATTACTTTCAACTCGCCGGTAGCGTAGTCGAGTTCAGTTTGAACATAAGTAAAACCGTTGATACGTGAGATGATGTAAGCAGCATCTTTACCGAGACCGTTGAGGATACAACGGAGGGGCTCTTTACGCACTTTGTCGGCTTTAGCAGCAATCTTGATAGCACCTTCGGCAGCAGCGAAAGACTCGTGACCAGCCAAGAAGGCGAAGCACTTAGTCTCCTCGCGGAGCAAACGAGCAGCGAGGTTACCGTGGCCAAGACCTACTTTACGGTCGTCGGCTACTGAACCGGGGATACAGAATGCTTGCAAACCGATACCGATAGCCTCGGCAGCGTCGGCAGCCGATGTGCAACCTTTCTTCAATGCGATAGCAGCACCTACTACATAAGCCCACTTAGCGTTCTCGAAGCAGATAGGTTGAGTTTCCTCACAAGTTTTATAGGGGTCGAGACCATAAGACTCGCAAATAGCGTTAGCCTCTTCGATGTCTTTGATACCGTTGGCGTTCAAGGCAGCAAGAATTTGCTTGATACGACGGTCTTGGCTTTCAAATTTTACTTCTCTTATCATAGTTTCTTCCTCCTATTATTATTCGTGACGGGGGTCAATGTGTTTAACTGCACCTTGCTCGGCTGTGAAGCGACCGTAAGTACCGGTAGCTTTCTTGAGAGCCTCGTTGGCATCTTCGCCTTTCTTCACCATGTCCATGAACTTGCCAAGGTGAACAAACTCGTAACCAATAATCTCGTTGTTCTCGTCGAGAGCTACGCGGCTGCAATAACCCTCGGCCATCTCGAGGTAACGTGAACCCTTGGCCAAAGTACCGTACATAGTACCTACTTGGCTGCGGAGACCCTTACCAAGGTCTTCGAGACCGGCACCAATCATCAAACCACCTTCGCTGAAGGCCGATTGTGTGCGACCGTAAACGATTTGCAAGAACAACTCGCGCATAGCAGTGTTGATAGCATCGCATACGAGGTCGGTATTGAGAGCATCGAGGATAGTCTTACCGGGAAGAATTTCAGAAGCCATTGCAGCAGAGTGAGTCATACCAGAGCAACCAATAGTCTCGATAAGAGCCTCTTGGATTACACCTTCCTTGACATTGAGAGTGAGCTTGCAAGCACCTTGTTGAGGAGCACACCAACCCACACCGTGAGTCAAGCCCGAAATATCTACCACTTCTTTAGCTTTCACCCAACGACCCTCTTCGGGGATGGGAGCGGGACCGTGATTAGGTCCTTTTTTGACAACACACATGTGTTCTACTTCGTGTGAATAAATCATAACTTTAACTTTTGTGTTTGTTATATGAATAAAATATACCTATTCGAGATTGAAAATCTTCTCTATTTTTACCTCTTCATGCAACAAAGACGTCATATTGTGCATTCTTACAAATTCATACCTTCGCTTTGTCGAAATTGAGCGCAAAGTTAATGATTTTTTTCATATTAACACAATCTATAAGCACAAAACTTCACCTCTCGTCAGTGCAACGTTTGTGTACTATTTGCACAATTTTACATGGTCGATTATTGCGACAGCCACTATTTTTGACTAACTTTGTGGCTTGAAATAGAGTATTAATTTTAAGACAAAGGTTTATTCAATGAAAAAAAGTGCATTACAAGTTGCTCGTGCGGCTTATTCACCTAAGTTGCCCGAAGCAATAAAAGCAGGAGTTCGTTGCACAGAAGGCGCTGCAACACAATCGGTTGCCGACCAAGAAGAAATTGCTCGTCTATTCCCCAATACATACGGTATGCCCGTACTTCGTTTTGAAAACAGCGACGAGGTGCGCACATATCCCGCCATCAACGTAGGTGTTATCCTCTCGGGTGGTCAAGCTCCCGGTGGTCACAACGTTATCTCGGGTCTTTTCGATGGCTTGAAGGCCATGAACAGCGAGAGCCGTTTGTTTGGCTTCCTCTTGGGCCCTGCAGGTCTTATCAACCACAATTACAAAGAGCTTACAGCCGACATTATCGACGAATACCGCAACACAGGCGGTTTCGACATTATCGGTTCGGGTCGTACCAAGTTGGAAACTAAAGAGCAATTTGACAGCGGCTTGGAGATTCTCCGCGCTCTCGACATCAAGGCGCTCGTAATCATTGGTGGCGACGACTCTAACACCAACGCCTGTGTACTCGCCGAGTACTACAAGAGCATCAACGCCGGCGTACAAGTAATCGGTTGCCCCAAGACCATCGACGGTGACTTGAAAAACGAAATGATTGAGACTTCATTTGGTTTCGACACAGCTTGTAAGGTATATGGCGAGATGATTGGTAACATCCAACGCGACTGCAACTCGGCTCAAAAATATTGGCACTTCATCAAGTTGATGGGTCGCTCGGCATCGCACATCGCCCTTGAGTGTGCATTGCAAACACAACCCAACATCTGCCTCATCTCGGAAGAGGTAGAGCAAAAACAACTCACACTCGACAACATCGTTACTTATATAGCCGACATCGTGGCACAACGCGCTGCCATGGGTCAAAACTATGGTGTAGCACTCATCCCCGAGGGTATCATCGAGTTTATCCCCGCTATGAAGAGCCTCATCAGCGAGTTGAACGACTTCTTGGCACACCACGCTGCCGAGTTCTCTCGCGTACCCCGTAACGAACAAATACGCTATATTATCAGCAATATTTCGCCCGAGAATAGCGCTATCTATGCCAGCCTTCCCGAGCGTGTGGCTCGTCAGCTCACCCTCGACCGCGACCCCCACGGCAACGTGCAAGTATCACTCATCGAGACCGAGAAGTTGCTCGGCGAGATGGTAGGTCGCAAGCTCGCTCAAATGAAAGAGGCCGGCAAGTACTGCGGCAAGTTCTCTACTCAATACCACTTCTTCGGTTACGAAGGCCGTTGCGCCACTCCCTCAAACTTCGATGCCGACTACTGCTTCTCACTCGGCTACACAGCAGCATTGCTCATCGGTGAGGGCAAGACAGGCTACATGTCGAGCGTACGCAACACTACTCGCCCCGCAGCAGAGTGGGTTGCCGGTGGTGTACCCGTAACCATGATGATGAACATGGAGCGTCGCCACGGCGAGATGAAGCCCGTTATCCAAAAGGCTCTCGTCGATCTCGAAGGCGCACCCTTCCGCTACTTGGCCGACAACCGCGACAAGTGGGCACTCGAAAACAACTTCGTATATCCCGGCCCCATCCAATACTTTGGCCCCACCGAGGTATGCGACCAACCTACTGTGACACTTGCTCTCGAGCAACAAACTCACACCAAGCACGGTGGTCGTCTCGACTAACGAAAACAAGAAACAAAATACGGATTGCCCTCCTCACAGCTTGCATTAACGAGGGTAATTCTTTACCTGACAACCGCACCCGCCATAGTGGCGAGTGCGGTTGTTGTATATAAGGGCTCGAAAAGCTACGACTCCGGCATCTCTACTATATTCATCTCTTGCCAGTAGCGAGCCCGGCGATAGAGGTCGGCACTGCCTTGTGGCACATGAAGGGTCACACCCGAGGCATTCTGTACAATAGGTAGCGAAGGTTGTGGCACAGGGCTGTAGTTGTATATATCGGTAAGTCTATCGCAATGATAGAAGCTATACTCACCAATGTACTGCACCAAGGCCGGCAGTACAATCTCCTCGAGCGACGTACATTCATAAAACACCCCTCGCTCGATGGTGGTAAGTGTCGATGGCAGGGTTACATATTTAAGATTCCAACAACCGGCAAAGGCATCGAGTTTCAGTGTTTTCACACCCTCGGGTATCTCTACTCGCACAAGGGACGTGTCACAGGCAAATGTGCGCTCGTATATGGTATCTATGCCGTTTCCTATAAAGAGGTGCGCAAGATTATCCATTCCCATAAAGGCCTCTTTACCTATATACTTCACACTATTAGGCACATTCAACAGTGTTACATTGCTGATACTGCGAAAGGCGGCTTCGCCTATGCGCTCGACACCCTCGGGGATGTGTATCGACACGGCCAACGAGTCATCAACAAAACTACTATCGGCTACACTCACCACTCTATACTCTTTGCCATTGATAAGCACCACACTATGCAATACCAAATCCCTGACACCGGCTTTTTCAGTATGACACACAGCCTCGCAGGTGCGACTTTCTTCCGACACTATTTTGTAGCCTATGCCATACTTCACACCATCGTACAAAGGTTCGGGTCGTTCATGGTATACACTCCACACGCTACCTGCCAGCACCAATATTGCAGCCACGGCACTCCACACACGCTTTTTGTTCCACCAGCGGCGGTTCAGGTATTGCAGTATTTCATCTACGCTGCTGTATCGTTGCCACTTCTCCTCCTTAAGGCAGCGCTTCATGATGCTTCGATAGCGCAACGGTAGTCCTCTACTTATGCGTTGGTCTATGTATTCGAGTATGCGTCCTATACAATATATATCGCTCGCACAATCCAACTTCTGCACCTCCTCATCGAGCTGTTCGGGTGCGGCATACTTGCGGGTCATTCCGGCGGTATCGGTATAGCTGTCGCAGAAACAGAAGCCAAGGTCTATTATTTTCACATCGTTGTTGACTTGTGTGAGCATGATGTTTTGCGGTTTCAGGTCACCATGTAGCACATTTTGTTCATGCAAATACCCTACTCCGGCCAGTAGCTGACGAACAAACTTATCAAGATTGCGACGATTGGAAAAGTAAGCCGAATTAAAGTCGATACATTCGGCAAGGGTCTGTCCTTGAATATGTTCCATGAACAGATAGCAATCGTCATCACTTTCATACATTTGCTCATAATGCACAATGTTGTGATGCGACAGTCGGCTGCCTACCTCATACTCCTTGCGAAACAACGACCTATGCCTGATATCACGCAACAGATTGGGGCGCAAGCGTTTCATAAACACCATCTTACCACCCACATTCACGCTATACAATAGCGATGTTGCACTCTCGCCCATCGGCAGTGGCACTATATGCCGGCCCTCATGTGTAGCTACCACCCCCGCCTCTACAAATACCGATGGGTCTATGTTATTGACATCTGTATTCATAGAGCTATCTTTTACAACAGACAATATCTTCTTCAAACGCCCTTTTAGGGGGGGGTAATTTGTTCATATCCAACATATTAATCCATTGCAGTCAATACATTGTATCGTATACCTCCCAATCGACCGCACACATAGCCCGTGGGCTTGTTGTCCTCGTGAACAAGGTTGTACAGAAACAGTGGCTCGCCCTGCGTAAATCGGTCACAACAGAAGCAGTCGCCCACACTCAGCTTGCTATTCATCACCTCCTCTACTATAAAGGTATTGTCACCCTCACAGCGCACTATCATTACGCGGTCGGGATTCCACATGATGCGTATGCGCTCCTTCTCCGCTATGCGGTCGGCACTTATCGATTGTGCATTTACAAAGTCGCTGTCACTTTCGCTTGTCAATGTCGAGCCTTGTTGAAATGCCTCATAACTCTTGTACCCCACATAGCGCGACAATATATCGAGCGTATATTGTCGAGGGGTGCATTTCCCCTCTTCGCCCAAGTAACCCCACAAGCGCTTGAGTGTCGACACACCCAAGTGCTGGTGAGTCAACTGTTCGATACACACCGACAAATACTCAAAGTCGCGTGGTGTTACCATTTTTCGTCCGGCACATTTCTCTACGGCACGACACAAGTCTATGTATTTGTTCTCTTCATTCATAACGGCACAATGCGACGACAGGCAACTTTGCTCTGCTATGCAAAAGTAAAAATAAATTTTGTATGTACGAAATACCTCATTGAAATCAACCTATATGAACCAGAATGAACCAGTCGATTCTTATTTATTATCACTTCTTTTGCAAGAAAATATTAAAACTTAAAACACACTATAATCTAATCAGTAATCAATTTTTTACTATGCCACCAAAAAACTGCAAGTCTATGCCATCGCTATATTTCACTGCACATCCATTTGCCGAACCATCAGGAGCAATGTTGATGCCCAATTATTGCTGCTGCAATAAACAAGCACCACACCTTCGCAAGCTGCTACACGCAACAAATGCCGAGGTAGTTGATGGCAATAACAAATTGTTGAAGAACCAAGATATATACTTCTTAGGCGAATTTGAAGGTTGTAGCAACTATACACCCAATAGCAACTATCCTACAACATCTTCATATCGCAAAATACACACCCCTCTGTTTCTTCAGCCTCGTTGCAATGGACTGATACTAAATACCGACCCATTTGTTTTTGGTAACACTTTTTACTACTCCTGCTGCAAGATTCGCCCATCAATGGCTGCAGGCGACTTAGTCCTCTTTGGACATCGTCGCAAGAGTGATTTTTATATCGACACAGTTCTTGTTCTTGACAAGCTTATATCAAGAGACACTTACACGCAATACAACCTACCTACCCTATTCGTTGACTACAACCTGTCGCTCACAAGTGGCGGCCATTTTTGGTCGTGTAGAATGTATGCACAAGATCAACAACTATTCTCATTTATTCCCTGCAAAATAGGCAACTCGGCAATCAAATACCCTATGGTATCTTTACCGGGACTTAGCACACAAGCCAATGGTGGTAGTATGCATGGAGTAAATGTGCAATCTATCTTCAACAGCATTGTACAACAGATACGCGCACAAGGTTTCGACTTGGCAGTAAAGTTGGATACTCCACCTACCTCCTACAATCCACCTTGCTACAGTCCATTCATACCCGGTCAGTTACAGCCAACAAACATCTGTGGCGGGGGCAAAAAATCTTGTCAAAAAAGAAAATAGCAAAATATAATTTATTACTAACTAAATAACAAAAAAACAATGAAAAAACTATTAACTTTTATGGTGCTATTTACAATGTCATTGCCATTGTTAGCACAGTCATACAGTAAAGAGTTAGAAAAGGCGGCTAAAAAGGGTGATGTTGCATCGCAATTAGCAGTGGCTAATGCCTATTACAATGGTGACGGTGTTACTGCCAACACCGATAAGGCGGCTCAATGGTATTATAAAGCTGCAGTAGCAGGAAATGACGAAGCCAAGCAAAAGCTCTACTCTTTCTATAGCAAATCTCTTGAGAAGTTTGCCAAAGAAGGTGATGCTCAAGCTCAATACGAAGTAGGTATGGATTACCTCGAAATGAAAGATTTAAAGAATAACACAGAAGTTGCCGGTAAATGGTTTTTGGCGGCGAAGAGACAGGGCCACGCGGATGCCACTTCCAAGTTGTACTCATTCTATAGCAAATCATTGGAATTAGCAGCCAAAGAAGGTGATGCTCAAGCTCAATACGAAGTGGGTATGG
>JAFZFQ010000066.1 GCA_017555825.1 Bacteroidaceae bacterium
CAGCCTTGTTGCGTTATATATATAATAATATGTATTATTAGCCACGTTGACGCACTACCTCATACATCATAACACCGGCAGCTACCGATACGTTGAGAGAGCCTATCTCGCCACGCATGGGTATAGCTACCATTTCGTCGCAATAACGCAATACGGCGGGCGATACACCCGTATCCTCTGCACCCATCACAATGGCCACAGGGGCTGTGTAATCGACTTGTGTATAATTCTTTTGCGACTTCTCCGAGGCGGCAACGATTGTAAAGCCACTGTCGTGCAGATATTTCACCGCATCTACCATACTGCGCTCACGACACACCGGAAGGGTGTGCAATGCACCGGCCGAGGTCTTTACTGCATCGGCATTGACCGACACACTGCCACGAGCAGGAATAACAACGGCATGTGCTCCCACACACTCGCAAGTACGCGCTATCGCACCAAAGTTGCGCACATCGGTCACACCATCGAGCAACACGACAAAGGGTACTTCTCCGGCCTCATATAATTGAGGTACTAAAGTATCGAGTGTGTAATACTCTACGGCCGACACAAAAGCCACAACGCCTTGGTGATTTTTGCGAGTAATGCGGTTGATGCGCTCTACAGGCACACGTTGAATGGGAGCACCCACACGGCGAGCTACAGCAAAGAGTTCTTGTGCCAAGTCACCTTGCAGGTCTTTTTTCACCATGATTTTGTCTATCTCTTTTCCGGCTTCTATAGCCTCGATAACGGCACGTATGCCAAATATGAAATCATTTTTCTCCATAGTCTTTTTTTATTATTGGTCTTGCGATGCAAGCAATACACGGGCATTGTTGAGGGCGGCTTCTGTGAGCGTAGTACCACTGAGCATGCGAGCTATCTCCTCTACACGTTCATCGTTGTTAAGTTTCACCAAGTGGGTATGTGTAGTATCGCCACTGTTATCTTTGTACACACGATACTGATTGTTACCTATCGCAGCCACTTGGGGCAAGTGGGTAATGGCTATAACCTGCATATATTGCGACATGCGATGCATAATGCTACCCATGCGCGCAGCTATATCGCCCGACACGCCGGTGTCAATTTCATCAAAAATGATGGTAGGCAACGACATGGCATCGGCCACAAGCGACTTGATACATAGCATGAGACGCGATATTTCACCCCCCGAAGCCACATCGGCCACAGGTTGCAATGGTTGATTTTTATTGGCCGAGAAGCGTATAACAACTTGCTCGGCACCCATTTTATTGTAGGCGACAGGCTCTAAGTCGACCGAGAGACGCACATGGGGCATACCCAAGGGGCGCAACTCTTCGGCCAATAACAACGAGAGATTGCGTGCCGACACCTCACGTGTGGCAGTGAGTTGCTTGGCCTTTGCCGCACGCTCAGTCTCTGCCTTGGCAAGCTGTTGTTGCAGTTTTTCTATATCGGCATCACTATTGTCTATGCTATTGAGCTTAGCGGCATATTCTTCTCGCAGGGCTATCAACTCATCGACACTCTTGACGCGATGTTTTTGTTGAAGGGTAATGATTGTATCGAGTCTCTCCTCTACCCAGGCAAGACGCTCGGGATCTACAGCCAGCGACTCATTCCAGTCGGCAAAGGTTGCATGCAGGTCTTTAAGGTCAATATAGGCACTATCCAATCGCTCGGTAGCTTGTTGTGCCTCGGGGAAATAGTTGTGCAAAGTGCGAGCACGCGAGAGTATCGCATTGAGCGCACCCAGCACGCTCGCCTCGTTGCCATCGAGTAGCGAGGTTATCTCATAGAGTGCCTCTTTTATATCACCTGCATGGGTGAGTCGTTCTTGTTCAAGTTCAAGTTCTTCCTGCTCACCCGCCACCAAACGAGCCTCTTGCAATTGTGCATATTGAAAGCGTATATAATCCTCGTCGGCATGCGCGTCGGCAAGTCGTCGACGAGCAGCATCCAACTCGGCTGCCAATGCTACGCAGCGTTTATACTCGGCTTGATAGTCCGACAATTCTTGCGCATTGTGAGCCAACACATCGACCAGACGTAGCTGAAAGCCACTGTCGGCAAGCAACAGATTTTGGTGTTGCGAGTGAATGTCGATAAGGCGGTCGCCCAACTGCTTGAGTTGTGCCACCGTAACGGGTGTATCGTTGATGAATGCTCGCGACTTACCCGAAGGGGCTATCTCGCGACGCACTATGCACTCATCGTCATACTCCAGGTCATTCTCCTCAAAGAAAGGCTTCAAGTTGTAGGAAGCCACATCAAAAGTACCCTCTATAAGCGTCTTGACCGACATATCGGTAACTACCTTAGTATCGACGCGTTGACCCAGAATGAGCGACAATGCACCCAATATAATAGATTTACCCGCACCGGTCTCTCCGGTAATCACCGAGAAACCCTGCGCAAAGTCTATATCAAGACTATCTATGAGCGCATAATTGCGAATAACTAACTTTTTTATCATAAAATTATTTACTCTCTTCTTTTATCTTCATGAGCATGCGATTTTCCGAGGGATATATATCTATGAGCAAGTTGTACATATCGTTCTTTTCGGTCGAACTTGCCTTGGAATATATATTGATAATTTCGTCGAACTTAGCCTCCTTAAACATGGGGAATAGCACCGATGAAGAGTTGTTGCTATAGAGCGTCTTTAGCACTTCAAGAGACTTACCTACGGTCGAACGTGCCTTGGCTACACCCAGCACCATTTCATCCATTCCCTTGCGATGATAGGTGTACCACATCTCGCGGAAAGGCTTGGTTGCAGGCTCTACAAATGCCGACAAAATAGCACTGCGATTGCGATTGTTCTCGAAGGCTTTCCAACCGGGCTCTTGTGTAGATTGTCCGAGTTGTACCATCGTGCGTGCCATTTCGAAGAACGAATCTCCACCATACAGCACAAAACTATCAAAGTCTATACCCAATATCAGATAGGCATAGAAGTTGAGGATGCAGGTAAGATTGTTTTCATAGGTCGATGTAGAGAAGACCAAGGGGTCGTACTCTTTGTAGTTAAACTCTACCTCATTGTCTTGGAAGTTGATGAGTGTAGAAGTGTATGAACTGTTATATACCGGACGACGCGCCTGTATCTGTAACTGACACACCATGCGCTCATCGGTATATTCCGAAACGATAAACTGCAATGTACACTCAATACGCTCTACAGACGACAACTGCACCGACGAGAACTTGGTATCGTTCATATACTCGGTTATAGCAGTCTGCAACGTATTGAACACCTCCTTGTTTGTACCTTGTATCTTATCGCTATTGACAACAACACGACAGTTGAGTTCTTGCGCCAGCAATAATGGCAGCGCCGACAATGTAAGGAGGAGCAGTACAATACAACGTTTCATCTTACGCTTTTTACTTTTGGTTTACATATTGAGCCAACAGCGACACTATATCGGTGGCAACTTCGCTCTTGAGCTTGCAGGGATAGTCTGTCACATTGCCGTTGCGCTCTATGATAGTGACGCGATTGGTATCATGACGAAAACCCGCGCCGGGATTTTGTAACGAATTGAGCACAACAAAGTCAAGGTTCTTCTTAGCCAATTTGCTCTGAGCGTTGGCCTCCTCGTCGTTGGTTTCAAGGGCAAATCCCACCAGGCATTGGTCTTCGCGCTTTATAGCACCCAAGGCGGCTGCGATGTCGCGATTGGGCACAAGTTGCAGGGTCATATCATCGGCCGAGCGTTTCATTTTCACATCGCAACGCACTGCAGGCTTATAGTCGGCAACGGCGGCACACATGATAGCGGCATCGCTCTCGGCAAAAGCCGACACCGCAGCGTCATACATTTCATCGGCACTCTCTACATCTATGCGCTTGATGGCAGGATGTGTAGTCTTGAGCGACACAGGGCCGGCAATGAGCGTTACATCGGCACCGGCTTGCGCACAAGCCTCGGCTATAGCAAAGCCCATCTTACCCGACGAGTAGTTACCTATAAAACGTACAGGGTCGAGCTTTTCATACGTCGGCCCGGCAGTTATCATCACTTTTTTTTTTGCCAATGCTTGTTGCGAGGCAAAAAACTCTTCGATGATGGCAACAATGCGGTCGGGCTCTTCCATGCGACCCTTACCCTCCAAGTGACTTGCCAACTCACCCGATGCCGGCTCTATGATATGGTTGCCATAAGAGCGCAAGAGGTTGAGATTGTTTTGTGTAGAGGGGTGGGCAAACATATCCAAGTCCATAGCCGGAGCTATAAACACAGGCGCCTTGCTCGACAAGTATGTTGTGATGAGCATATTATCGGCAACACCGTGAGCCATCTTGCCTATCGATGCTGCAGTAGCAGGGGCTATAACCATCACATCGGCCCACAAGCCGAGGTCGACATGGCTATGCCAAGTGCCGTCGTTGGCAGTAAAAAACTCGCTCACTACGGGCTTTCCGCTCAACGCCGAGAGCGTAACAGGCGTAATAAACTCTTTGCCGGCAGGAGTCATCACCACTTGCACCTCGGCACCTTTCTTGACAAAGGCACGCAACAGATAGGCGGCTTTGTAAGCAGCAATACTACCGGTTATGCCCAGCACGATATGTTTTCCTTTGAGTGTCATTGTGTTATTTTTGAGTATTGGTATTGAGCCCGCGCAATCGTATACGGGTTATCACATTCTTGGTATTGAGGGGGAAGTCGCCTTGCATTATCCAGCTATAATATCCCGAGTCGCGTGCCATCACTTCGGCAACGGGCATACCTTTGTACTTACCAAAGTTGAAGACCTCGACATCCTTATCATTGTAGACAATGCGACCTGCAAAGTCGACATTGCGGTTGTGTGTCGAAAACTTTGACAAGAAGTCAATATCGTTTTGCAACACGTCATAGCGGTCGAGCTGCGCCTTGAGCACCTCGTATGTAGCTCGGGTATCGGCATCGGCCGAGTGTGCGCCGTCGAGCTCTTTGCCACAATAGAAAAGGTATGCTGCCGAGAGTGTGCGCTGCTCCATCTTGTGAAAAATGGTCTGCACATCAACAAAACGACACTTGGTCAAATCGAGGTTGGTACCCACGCGCAAGAACTCCTCTACCAACAAGGGTACGTCGAAGCGATTGCTGTTGAATCCGGCAATGTCTACGTCAGTAAACACTGCTGCCAACTCTCCTGCCACTTGCTCAAAAAGCGGAGCATTGGCAACATCGGCATCCGAAATGTGGTGCACGGCTGTTGCCTCGGGGGGAATGGGGCGACCCGGATTGATGCGCATAGTACGACTCTCCTCGCGACCGCCGGGATATATCTTGATATAAGAAATCTCTACAATGCGGTCGTCGGTAATATTTGTACCCGTTGTTTCGAGGTCAAAAAATACGATGGGCTTGACAAGGCTGAGTTCCATGGGCTATTATTTATTGAGCAACATGGGCATGAGCAACATGAGGAGCTCCTCGTTTTCGTCGTTTTCGAGCGGGCATATAACACCTGCACGGCTGGCATCAGAGAGCGACACAGTCACCTCGTCCGATTGGATTGTATTGAACACCTCGATGAGCTTGGGCGCATTGAAACCAATTGTGAAGGGTGTACCAGAGTAGTTGCAATCGACAGTCTCGGTAGCCGAAATAGAATAGTCGATATTTTGAGTAGATACTACCATGTGACGATCGTCGAATGCGAGCTCGATGAGGCCCAGGGCTTGATCGGAGAATACCGATACACGACGCAATACATTGACAAACAATGCACGGTCGATTGTGAGCATATTGGGGCTGTTTTGAGGTATCACCGAGTTGTAGTTGGGGTAGTTACCCTCAATGAGACGACATGTGAGCACAAAGTTTGACAAAGTGAAACGCGCGCTCTTCTCGTCAAAGTTGATAGTTACCTCGCCACTCTCTTTGGGAAGGATAGCCTTGAGCAATGTAGCGGGCTTCTTGGGCAAGATAAACGATGCACGGATGCCGGCTTGAATAGAGAGGTCGCGGAAACGAACCAACTTGTGTATATCGGAAGCTACGAAAGCTATATTGTCGGGGAAAATATCGAAGTTGATACCGTTCATAATGGGACGGTAGGTATCGTCGGCAGTAGCAAAGAGTGTGTAACCGATACCTTTGAGCAAGCGCTCGGCGGGCATGGTTATCGCAGCAGCCTCATCGCTCAAAGGACGAGCTTGAGGATACTCGCTACCATTAACACCCATCAAGTTGAAGTGTCCGTTTTGGTACTTGATATAAATTTCCAAGTTATCATCATTGATTTCAAACTCGAGAGGTTGCTCGGGCAACTCTTTCAAGGGGTCGAGCAATATTTTGGCAGAAACAGCAAAACAACCGTTACCTACAGCCTCAACCACCTCGATAGAGGTAGTCATTGTTGTCTCTTGGTCAGATGCTGTCACCACAAGTTGATTATCTTTCAACTCGAAAAGGAAATTTTCGAGAATGGCCATCGAGTTCTTTGAGTTGATAACTCTACTGATGATTTGCAAATGCGAAAGTAACGCAGTGCTTGATACGATAAATTTCATAGTGCTATATTTTTTCTTGTTTATTATCCATAGTTCGCAACTCTCTAAGAGAGTTGGTTTAACATACAAAAATAGGCAAAATATTTGACACATCATAGCGTTGCATCAAAAAAATCAGAGGCTAAAAATACAACAATCTACCAGAAGCAAAAATTCCACCCAAAAGCGCTATTTATCAACACCATTCACTATATTTGCGACAAAGAGAAACACTTCCGATTATAGCCACAATATGAAATTTGACAGGCTAAATAAGAAACACACGGCATATTACATCGCAGCAATACTCATACTGGTAGGTTGCATCACCACTGCGTGCATGCACCACCTATTGCAGTTGCGAGAAGCCAACCGAGCCTATCACAACGCCTCGCCTGCGCTATGCGTAGCACAACCTCGCATCGCTACCATCATAAGTGGCACACAGATACCTCAATCACTACTCGATTCCATCCCCGCTCTTGACAACATACCACTCCTCGCCCAAATCCTCAAGAGGAAAGAGCACATCGACACACCAAGACACCTCATCATCATATACCCCGACACAAGCTGGGCTATATGGCTGGCTACACATCCCAAAGAGACAAACAAAATTACAGAATACTTCGGCACCGAGATAAGCAACGGCTACGCACCAATTGAGGAGAATAAAGCAAATGGCCGAATTTTGCACTTCACAACAAAAGAAAATAACTTTATACACATTTACCTTGAGCCCGGCATCATAGGCTACAGTCCAAGCGAAAAGCTACTCACACACCCGGCACACGACAAGACACTACAATGGAGCATTGAAGAGATACAGCCAAGCATGCACGCCACTATGCTCCACCACAACGGCAACAGATGGGTTCTACAACAGAACCAATAAGCCCAACAAACGAGCAAAGCATAAGTATGTATATAAAAAAAGCGAGACTGTTGTTTAACAGTCTCGCTTCTTAGTGTCCGAGATGAGATTCGAACTCACACAGGCCTACGCCCACTACCCCCTCAAAGTAGCGTGTCTACCAATTCCACCACCCGGACAAGTATCTCTATTTTCACCATGAGAATGATAGGCTGAGTGCCCAAAACAGGACTCGAACCTGCACGACCTTTCAATCACTAGAACCTGAAACTAGCGCGTCTACCAATTCCGCCACTTGGGCCTTGATGCTCGGTCACTCACATAGTGAGAGCGAAAGACGGGACTCGAACCCGCGACCCTAACCTTGGCAAGGTTATGCTCTACCAACTGAGCTACTTTCGCGTTTATAATATATCAATTTTCGGTTCAACAACCCACACTTGGGAAAGTTGAGCGAAAGACGGGACTCGAACCCGCGACCCTAACCTTGGCAAGGTTATGCTCTACCAACTGAGCTACTTTCGCGTTTGCGGTTGCAAAGATAAGACGACTTTTTGGTTTGTGCAAATATTTTTCAAGAAAATTTTCTACTTTTTTTCGAAGTATTTTTCTACACACTGTATATCAGCGGTTTGCAAACGAAAAAATTATCGACCCAAAAGTCTCAAAAATTCGGCGCGCTTGCTTTCGTCGTCAAAACAGCCTGTATATTCGAGTGTCGTAGTCACTGCACCCTGCTTCTCCACACCACGCATTTGCATGCACAAGTGCTGTCCTTCTATCATTACTATTACGCCATGAGTAGACAGTGTCTTGAAAAGACTGTCGCATATCTCCTTGGTCAAGCGCTCTTGCACTTGCAAGCGACGAGCGAACACCTCGACAAGACGAGCAATCTTACTAAGACCTACCATATTGCCATTGGGCACATATCCGATGTGCACCTTTCCAAAGAAAGGCAATATATGGTGCTCGCACATCGAGTAAAACTCAATGTCGCGTACTATAATTATTTGCGAGCCTCCATACTCGAAGATAGCCGACTTGATTACATCGTCGTCATTCTTGCGATAACCATGAGTAAGGTAGCACATTGCCTTGGCTGCACGGCGGGGGGTCTTTTTGAGACCTTCGCGATCGGGGTCTTCGCCCAACAAGGCGAGTATACTGCGATAGTGGTACTCGAGTTGCTCAAGAGTCTTCTCATCGAGAAGTGTGTCGTTCTTATATTCCATTTGTCTTTTTAATCGTTCGAATAATCATGTACGGGTACATTGATACGCTCACGTATGATGAGCATACCGCGTTGTAAGTCCGAAAATCTGTTTTGTATAACAGGGAGCATGGCATTGGCCTCTTCGTATGTGCGGAACTCTCCTACTCTGAGACGCCAAAATGGCGACACGTAACTCACCATAGCCGGCAGTTGCGGAAATGTACTTTCAAACTCCTTGGCCAAACTCTCGGCTTGCGCCTTGGCAGTGGCGTTATTGGACGAAAACAACTGAATACGATAAACAGGAACCTTTACCATATTCTGCTCAACATCCTCACCTACACGTGCCACTCTACGCGACAACTCGGCAGGTTGCTCTATTTGTATAGCTCCGCCTGTATTGCTACGTTCGAGATATTGCACTATCGAAGTATCGGCCACAGCCGTTTGTGCCACGGCTTGCGGTTGTATAAATACCCACGCAAGCAACATCAGAACTACGATTTTTAGATACATTCTGCGCATAACAGCTCCTTATTACAAACATTAAAGTCTGCAAAAATAAGTATTTTTCTTATTCTTGCAGACCTTTTGGGGCATGTATTTATTCAAAAGCTGTAATAATACCCATGAATGAGTCGGCTTTGAGGGCTGCGCCACCGATAAGACCGCCATCTACGTCGGGTTTAGCAAAGATTTCGCCGGCATTTGAGGGCTTGCAGCTACCACCATAGAGAATAGAGGTATTGTCGGCTATCTCGTTGCCATATTTCTCGGCAATTGTTTGGCGAATGAAAGCGTGTATCTCTTGAGCTTGGTCGGCA
>JAFZFQ010000067.1 GCA_017555825.1 Bacteroidaceae bacterium
AGTGACCCACATTGAAACCCGGCATAAACTCATAGGCCGATATTTCAATAATATATTCGCCTGTTGTCGAGGGTTCTATAACTACCGTAGCCATATCGCTTTCGTCTTCATCCTTGCGCAGGAGCAAGAGTTCGTCATCGACATTTTTATACACCTTGATATCAAGATCGGCAATACGATAATCACCAAAAGCGCAGATACCATAGGTATATCCGGCATGCAAGGTACGGAAGGTATATTTAGGCTGAGAAGCTACGATATCAAACTCCATGCGTACAATCTCTTGATTGTTATCTACCTCGATATACTGAACTATAGGAGCAGAAACTTCCAAGATATTGCGCATAGATATATCTTGAGCAAATAGCGATGAAACAGCTCCCAACAAAACGATTAATAGAGAAAGTCTTTTCATAGTTTTATATTTTTTAAGGTTACAGTATGGCAAATATATTTATTTTTTTTCACAATCTCACATCAATGTTGTACTTTTGCACCAAATTTAAAAACAGAACACATGGAATCATTACCTTTTATACAATGGTGTATAGAAAACCTCAATGAGTGGACAATCATCTTGTTGATGACTATTGAGAGCTCATTTATCCCCTTCCCTTCAGAGATTGTAGTACCCCCTGCAGCCTACTTTGGCGAGATGAGCCTCATCATGGTTATCTTGTGTGCCACAATCGGTGCCGACATAGGTGCTATCTTCAACTATTTCTTGGCACAATGGATAGGTCGCCCTATCGTATATAAGTTTGCCGACAGTCGCCTTGGACACATGTGCCTCCTCAGCTCTGAGAAGATAGCCAAGGCCGAGGCCTTCTTCAACAAACACGGTGTAATATCGACATTGATAGGTCGCCTTGTACCGGGTGTGCGTCAGCTCATATCTATCCCTGCCGGTTTGGCTCGCATGAACTTTGGCAAGTTTATTCTTTATACTACTATCGGTGCCGGTCTATGGAACACCGTGCTTGCCTTTATTGGCTATGGCTTGCGTTCGGTAGTATCGCCCGAGCAACTCAACGCTACAGTTGAAGAATTTAGCCACTACATCAAGATAGGTATATGGGCTGTACTCGGATTGGTTATTTTATTTCTGGTTGTTCGCTTCTTCTCACACAAAAAGAAAGCCAATTAAGAGGACTACAATATATAACAAAAGCGGCTCGCGAGCCGCTTTTGTTATATATAGACGTTGCGTAATTTATCATTGCTCTACAGAGAATTTGTAGGCACAAAACGCTTCGTATGTCTCGCCGGGGCGCAACACGGGCGAAGGCCAATGCGGATAGTTGGGACTGTTGGGGTACTTTTGAGTCTCCAACACGATTGCCGAGCGATAGTTGCACGGAACTCCACCCTTGCCCACAACCGAGCCGTCGAGGAAGTTACCCGAGTATACTTGCAAGCCGGGTTGGTCGGTATACACTTCCAATACAATACCCGATGCAGGCGATACCAATCGAGCTGCTACTTGCGACATATCGCCGGCAGTATCGAGCACCCAGTTGTGGTCGATACCCATACCATAGCGCAACTGCTCGGTATCTTGACCTACACGCTCACCTACAGCCACAGGAGTGCGGAAGTCCATAGGTGTACCCTCAACAGCAAGTATCTCGCCGGTAGTCATCAACGTAGAGTCGACAGGTGTGTAACCCGAGGCGTTGATGTAGAAAAGATAGTCGGCATTGCTCTTTGATGCATCACCGTCAAGATTGAAATAGGCATGATTGGCAAGATTTACGATTGTTGTCTTGTCGGTTGTCGCGCTAAATTGTATGGCTATAGCATTGTCATGAGTAAGTGTATAAGCCACACGACACATCATATTGCCGGGAAAACCCTCTTCGCCATCAGCAGCAAGGTAGGTCATAACGATAGTAGTATCGGTTACCGACTCCACGTCAAATACTTGTGTTTGAAAGCCACGAGGACCACCATGCAAGCAGTGACCATAGTTGTTGCAAGGCAATTGATAGGCTTCGCCATCGAGTGTGATGCGACCATGATCTATACGATTGGCATAGCGACCCACGATTGCACCAAAGTCGGTTGCTTTCTCTACATATCCTTGTATAGAGTCAAAACCCAATATCACATCACGCATAACGCCCTCGCGATCGGGAACCATGGCCGACACAATGCGTGCGCCGTGGTTGGTGAAACATACCTCCATGCCATTGGCATTTTGCAACACATAGAGGTCGGTATTTTTACCCTCTATCTCGGCTACAAAATTCGCACGTTGCAAGCCCGAGAGGGTCGTATTCTCTTGCACATGGCCACAAGCTACGAGCAGGAGGGCCGAAAATATTGTCAATAAGCTATTTTTCATCTCTTTTTTATTATATCACATTATTTTTCAATTTGAGCCTCAAAGGGAGTTGTAGCCAAACCTTCGCTATTGTAGAGGTTGGCATCATCGGGGTTATCGGCCCAAGCATAACGCACCTTGACGGGATTTTGTACCTTGTCGCACCACACGGTCACCTCATCTTTGGCTGTAAGCAATGCTTGTGCATAGTGGTACACACCATCTTCGCCGGCAACAGCAAAGCCACAGAGGTAGCCATAACGGCCATGTACCTCGAGTCCATCGGCAACGTTGTCGAGCGTTACTATCAACTTATTGCCCGCTTGCTTTACTTGCTTGCACATGGGGCTGAGGTGATATACTTGCTCCATGCCATAGTCGTTGTGCAAGGCATGGCGAGCCAATCGAGCACCTACATCTTGCTTGTTGCGAGGGTGAATATCATTGGCCTCGCCCAAATCTATAATGACAGCCTGGCCGGTGCGAGGCAACGCAAGAGTAGCTGTTTGTGCATCGCGCAATCGAGCCCAATTGCTCTCAACGGGTATCTCAACAGGTTGCATAAAGTTGGCCAACTGCACCCAATAGAAGGGGAACTCATACCCCCAGCGTGCGCGCCAATCGTTAATCATTGCGGGGAAGAGATCGTAATACTGATAGGCACGGTCAGTGTTATTGCAACCTTGGTACCATATCACACCACGCATACCCAAGCCTATCATGGGGTGTATCATACCATTGAAAAGCAATGCGGGGAACGAGTTGGGGCCTACATTGGTATAGTTATAATCGGTGTTAGATACTGAGACTTTGTAGCTCCACTCACCACAGAGCGATATGCGTCGGCCATCGATCATGATGTACATGTCCGACTCATTGCCCCATATACCGCCACCGCTACCGCCGTCGGTTACTTTTACAACAATTTCGTTTTCGGCAGCCAAAGCCTCGGTAGGCACAATATAGGTGCGCAACACATTGTATCCGTGAGTCTCGCCAATAAAATTACCATTGACCCAAGTGCGATCTGAGTCATCGATGCAAGCAAGCGACAAGATAGCACTCTTACCGAGCAAATCTTCGGGAAGTGTAAATTTGTAGCTCATCCACACCACACCATCGAGCGAACCCAAGTCGTCATTGCTCCACAACAAAGGAGCCTTGTGAGTAGCCCAAGTAGAGCGGTCGACAGTAGGCATATACCATTTTTCATTCTCACCTACATCCTCACGTATAGCCTTCTCAAAGGCACGATATTGTTCTTGACTATTGGCGATATAGGCCTCTATGCCATCGGCTTGCATAAGGGTGAGTTGCTCGCTGTATTGGGGGAAGTTACTTATCGATTCGAGGCTCATCCATGTCTCGATGTCGGTACCACCCCACGACGAGTTGATAAAGCCCACGGGCACACCGGTCTCGACATGTACATTGCGTGCAAAGAAATAACCCACAGCCGAGAAGTCGTGAGCCGTAGCCGAGCTACACACTTGCCATGCACCGCGCAAGTCGCTTTGAGGCTTATACTCCATTGCTTGAGCCACATTGAACGAGCGCATCATGGGGTAATTGGCATTTGCCACCTCATACTCGGCATTGCGCACGTCGCGCAAGCGCCACTCCATATTCGACTGGCCACTACACAACCACACCTCGCCCATGAGGACATCTTCAAATTTTACCATCTCCTTGCCCGATTTCACCACCATGGTGTAAGGGCCACCTGCTTGCAAAGCAGGGAGAGAAACACTCCAATGACCGGCTTTATCGGCCTTAGTAGCAGCCTTTTTACCAGCCAATTCTACAACAACACGCTTACCGGGAGCAGCCTCGCCCCACACTTTCACAGGCATATCGCGTTGCAATACCATGTGGTCGCCAAAGAAAGCCGGCAATTGCAACTGAGCCATAGCTACTGCCACACAACACAATATGACAGTGAGAGCCAAAAATCGTTTCATAATTGTTTGTTTTGATTATTAGAGAAGTGAGCAGCCTGAGCTACTCGGTTTTTTACCTTAAAAATTCTTTAAATGCAAATTTAATAAAAAAACTAAAACACCCACCCTGTTATTATCAAAATAAATCAAAACCCCAATGTAACAATACAATAGATATATAAAAGACGATAGGCCACACCCCGAGGTGCAGCCTATCGTATGGGTCGATGAAATATCGTTATTACTTAACGCGCTCGATATAGTCGCCAGAACGAGTATCGATACGTACTTTGTCGCCAGTGTTGATGAAGAGGGGAACGCGTACCTCGGCACCTGTCTCAACAGTAGCAGGTTTCAATGTGTTGGTAGCAGTATCACCCTTGATACCGGGCTCTGTGTAAGTAACTTCGAGCACAACGTTGAGGGGCATTTCGCAAGTAAGAATAGTATCGGTAGCAGCGTGTACCATAGCCTCGCAGATGTCGCCTTCTTTCAAGAACTTAACACCATCGATGCTCTCGCCGGGGATAGATACTTGCTCGTAAGTCTCTGTGTGCATGAAGTTGTAGCCCATATCATCTTTGTAAAGATATTGGTAGGGACGACGCTCGATGCGAACTTCCTCTACTTTTACACCCGAGTTCCAAGTTTTATCAAGGATACGACCTGTAACAACGTTGCGGAGTTTTGTACGCACGAAAGCAGGACCTTTACCGGGTTTAACGTGAAGGAATTCAACGATGAAGTAGTAAGTACCGTCGATATCGAGGCACATACCATTTTTAAAATCAGCTGTAGTTGCCATAATGTTTCTTATTTAATTTGTAATTTTCCTATATCCAGACGCCTTACTTTAAGGCCACGCAAAGGTAATTATTTTTGCAATACCTTGCAATATGCACACTCACAAAGTAAGCGAAAAACTTGTTTATCAGTCACGACTCAGCAACAAGTCGACAAGCATCATGATAGCTCGTTGTGTGGCTCGCTCGATGATAAATGCACGAGTACCCACAAAGTGTGCACATTCGCTCACAACCTTATCTCCGCAGCACACGGCTATCCACACAGTACCCACCGGCTTGTCGGGTGTACCACCATCGGGACCTGCTATACCCGACGTTGCTATAGCGCATGTTGTGCCCGCCATGCGACAAGCACCCACAGCCATGGCCTCAACTACGGGTTGGCTCACTGCTCCATGCGCATCGAGTGCATCTTGTGGCACGCCCAGCACTCTGTGCTTCACATCGTTGCTATAGGCTACTACCGAGCCATTAAAGTAGGCCGAGCTACCGGGTATTAGCGTTATTTCGTGCGCAATGTTACCACCCGTACAACTCTCGGCTGTAGCTACTGTAAGTTTTCTATCGAGCAATATCTTGCCCAAAGCACCTCCGAGAGTAGTGTCTTCCTCACAAAATATATCACCTCCAAGTAAGACACGAAGTTTTTCGACCATTTCATCGAGAATATTCGACAACATAGCCTCGTCGTTGCCTCTTGCTGTGAGGCGCAAACGCACCACACCCGGCATGGGAAGATAGGCCAACTTGATACAAGAAGGCAACTGAGCTTCAAAGGCAGTCAATCGCTCGGATAAGCCCGACTCGGTATTGCGAAAGACCATCAACGTGCGGTGTAAAATGGCATCATGATCGCCATAATGCGTACGCAAGCGCTGCAACACCTCGCCCTTCATAGCCACGCGCATCTCATTGGGCACTCCCGGCATGGCTACAAGCACCTTAGAACCATGCTCAAACCACATTACCGGTGCTGTACCCACGGGATTGGGTATGACGGTACACACATCGGGCACCTCGGCCTGGCGGCGAGTAGATTCGTTCATCTGCAAGCCTCTGCCCGCAAAGTAGCGAAGATTTTGCTCATATACACTCTGGTCAAAAATCATCTTACCGCCAAAGTAGGCACACAACACAGGCTTGGTAACATCGTCGGATGTAGGGCCTAAACCGCCTGTCATCAGCACCACATCTACACGCGAAAATGCCGATGCAATGGCCTCTTTTATATCATCGGCCCCATCGCTGATGGTGGTAATGCGACTCACCTCCCAGCCCTGCTTATTGAGCTCGGTGGCCATCCACTTCGAGTTGGTATCGAGCACCTGGCCGATAAGCAACTCATCGCCTATAACAATAATCTCGCTCTTCATTGTATGATTATAATTCGACACGAGCAAAGGGAGCCTTGCTCATATCACAGAAGTCTTTATCTTGATACTTGAAGTAACCTGTAATAGCCACCATAGCAGCATTGTCGGTAGTAAATGAGAGACGGGGCAAGTGTATGCGCCAGCCATACTTCTGAGCATATTGCTCAAAGGCCGCACGCACAGCCGAGTTGGCCGATACACCACCGGCAACAGCCACCTCTTTGATACCGGTCTCTTTCACGGCCTTGTTGAGCTTATCCATGAGTATAGCTACTATGGTCGACTGCAACGACGCACACAAGTCACACTTGTTTTTTTCGATGAAATCGGCATCTTCTTTCAATCTGTCACGCAAGAGATAGAGAAACGAAGTCTTCAATCCACTGAAACTGTAATCCAGCCCCGGTATATGAGGCTTGTTGAATGTAAATGCCTGGGGATTACCCTCTTGAGCCAAACGGTCTATTACGGGGCCTCCCGGATAGGGCAATCCCATCACCTTGGCACACTTATCGAAGGCTTCGCCGGCAGCGTCGTCGATTGTTTGACCTATCACCTCCATTTTGTCGTATGACGTTACTTTGATTATCTGCGAATTACCACCCGACACCAAGAGGCACAAAAAGGGAAAACGAGGCGGATTATACTCTACCCCGGGTTGCTCTATAAAGTGTGCCAACACGTGCGCCTGCAAGTGGTTGACATCAACCATAGGTATGTCGAGTGCTGTAGCCAATCCCTTGGCAAAAGATGTACCCACCAACAACGAGCCCATCAAGCCCGGCCCGCGGGTAAACGCAATAGCATCTATCTCGCTCTTGTCTATGCCGGCACGCTTTATCGCCTCCGACACCACGGGAACAATATTTTGTTGATGCGCACGAGACGCCAGCTCCGGCACGACACCGCCATAAGCCTCATGCACAGCCTGTCCGGCTATCACATTCGACAACAAGACACCATCTCTTATCACCGCCGAAGAAGTATCATCGCACGACGACTCTATACCCAATATTGTAATACTCATATCTATTATAGTTTTGAGGTATTGATAAACACCGTTTACTAAGAATTGCAAAATTAAATATTTTATGCGAAAGAAAGAAAGTTTTGACTACATCAATCATGGCGATGTCTTAAAAATTAGCTAACTTTGTACGCTTAGTCATAAAGAATGAGAAAATATTTCAGAATAATTAAACGCATCTTCCAAGTGTTGATACTGACACTTGCCTCGGTGTATGTATTATTATATCTGCTCATATCATTGCCCAATGTGCAAGACACTCTACGCACAAAGGCTCAGAACGAGTTGAGTAAAATACTCGACATAGAGCTTTCTATATCGCGCATAGAGTTTTCTCCATTCAATCGCATAGAACTATTCAATGTAACCATCCCCGACCAACAAGGCGACACGCTGTTATATGCCAACAAAATAGGTGTAGGTATATCGCTCGAAGAACTCATCTTAAACAATCGTATATGCCTCAACAACATACAGTTGTTTGGTATGGATGCCAATATCGTGCGCGAAACACCCACAAGCCCCACCAATCTGCAGTTTATCATCGATGCATTCAAGCCTCAAGAGGAGAGAGAACCCGAGGCCATAAACCTAAGCATCAATTCAGCTATGATACGCCGCAGCAAGGTTTCGTACAATGTACTCTCCGAGCCATCGATGCCCGACAGTTGTATAGACTACAACCACATAGAGATAAGCAACCTGAGTACAACTATCAATATACGCGCATTGAGTCGCGACTCGCTCAATGTACACATCAAGCGCTTCTCGTGCAAAGAACAATCGGGTATCGACATCGAACGCCTCTCGCTTGAAGCTCGTGCCAACAACCAACAGGCTCAAATATCAAACTTTGTATTACAACTACCCAATACCCGCATCAAGCCTCAGATTAAGGCCCGCTTCGCCAACATCGAAACACTCGACCAGCTACTCGATAGCACATATTTCTATGTATCCATAGACGACTCGCACGCTACGCTATCTGACATTGCTGCTATTGTGCCCACATTCTATAAGTTCGACACCCCTATTTCTATCAGGTGCAAAGCAGAAGGTAGGCTCAACAGCTTCACCACACACCATGCTCATATAGATATGGGCAACAAGGCTATTGTATTGAACGCCGACGGCGCTGTGCACAATATACTCGACTACAAGAAACTCAATCTTGAGAACTGTAACATCCAGCTACAAACCAAGAAGCAAGGCCCCACCCTGCTACTACAAAACCTGGCAGTAGCCGACTCTACAATAAATGCTATTCTCGGTGGTGCCGGATCTGTGACATTCGACAGCAATATATCGGGCACATTGCCCAATGTCAAAACACGATTCTCTCTTAAAAGTGGGCTGGGCAATCTTAATACCCAATTTACATTTACAGGCGATAGCAGTTGGGTGCGATTGGCATGTAGTGGTCGCATAGAGAGCAATGGTATAAACGCCGCCAAGATATTGGGCAACTCCAGCCCATTGGGCATTGTTGCATTCGATGCCAATATCAAAGGAGAAACATACAAAAAGAAAATCACAAAGGCACTCTTTGACGGTATTATAGAGCGCATAGACTTCAACCAATACACATACAAAGATGTTGACGTCGAAGCTCAACTCAAAAACGACTGCTACAGTGGTAAAGTGACACTCACCGACCCCCATGGCAATATAAACATAGACGGATTTGTAGACCTATCGGCACCCGATACATACGCCAACGTGGCGGTTAAGTGTGGCGATATAGACCTGGCAACACTCAATCTTGTACCCCAAGCGGCAGGCAACAAACTTTCGTTTGAACTCAATGCCAATTACTGCGGGCAACAACTCGACCGTGCCAACGGATATATACACATAGACAATCTCTTCTACGGCAATAAAGCCGAAAGCTTCAAATGGAAACAGTTGGACATTGATGCAAGCCACTCTACCGAACAACAGCAAATAACTGTTACATCGGACTACATCAATGGCCAAGTTGTAGGTAAATATACCTTCAAGACCATCGCACAATCGTTACAGGAGATTGCATCGGAATTTATCCCCTCGATTGTAGCCCCGATGCAAGACAATAGCATAGAGCCTACGACCGACAACAACTTTGATTGGGACTTTACCATTGTGCCCCACCTCAAGATGGCTCAATTACTGAAGTTCCCTGTTACACTCACCGATACGGCACACATCGAAGGCTTTATCGACGACAGCCAACAAGCTATACAGCTCAAAGCCTCGGTACCGCGCATGTGGGCTGGTCTCACACACCTCGATGGTGTAAATATCGACCTCCACAACAGAGACAAAAAGCTACAACTATCGGCTCAAACAAATATCTTGAACGCACAAGAAAAGGCCACCTCTATAGCATTATGTGGCAACGCCGAGAACGACAGCCTCGATCTGTTGATTAATTGGGATGCACACTCTCAACACCTATATAATGGTTGCATCAGTCTGGGCTCTAAATTGTCAAAAAGCAATGAAAACAACATCGATGTCGATATAAATATTCATCCTACGACCTTTACCATCAACGATACCGTGTGGAGTATAAAGCCGGCTACAATTACTATTAAAGACCGATATTGCGAGGTGGATAGCATGGACATTTCACGCCCGTCGCAACACGTCGTTATCAATGGCCGCGTGTCGCACAACCCACAAGACACACTACACATCGATCTACAAGAAATAAACCTCGACTACATCTTTAAGACGCTCAACATAGACTTCGTCACCTTTGCAGGCTACGCTACAGGCCGTGTAGATGTGGCCGACATATATGGCCAATCGCCCTATATATGCACACGCAAACTCGACATACGCAACTTCTCGTACAACAATGCCGTATTTGGCGACTTGTCAGCCTTCAGCCAGCTCGAAACCGACGAAATGGGCATATTGATAAAGGGTGTAATAAACAGCAAGAGCAACAAAGAGAGCTACGTCGACGGATATATCTTCCCCACCAAAGACTCTATCTCTATCGCATTTGACATAGAAGAGGCACCGCTCAAGTTTATTCGCCCCTTCCTCAACACCATCCTCGTCGACGCCGACGGTATAGCCTCGGGACACGTTGTGCTTGAAGGAAACTTTGAACGAATCTATGTCTATGGCGACGCGTATGCACATGAATTCTCTTTCGGCGTGCCATTTATCAACACCCGCTATCACCTATCCGATAGCATACACTTTACCAAGGACAAGATTTTCTTTGACAACGTTACAGTATACGACGAACACAACAACACGGCCAAAGGAAGCGGCTCGGTCAAGCATAAGTATTTTACACAGACCGAATACAATATCGACATCTACGACGCCAACAAGATATTGGCATTTGATCTTCCACGCACAGTGGGTATACCCTACTATGGCACAATCTTCGGTAGCGGAAACGTAAACGTATCGGGAAATGACTACAATACCCATATTGCAGTAAACATGACCCCAACACGCAACTCAAACTTCACGTTTACACTCACCAACACAACAAGTGCCGAAGACTTCCCCTTCCTTACCTTCTCCAACAAACGCGAGGCTCCTATCAAAGAGGAGGTATACATCAGCGAGATTGATAGTTTCGTGATGATAAACAACATGCTGATGGAAAAGAAGAGAGTAGCCAGCTCAATACAGAACATACTCGATATTACCATCACAGCCAATATCAACCCCGACTCGGAAATAAACATTGTGATGAACGAAATAACAGGCGACAAGATGCAAGCCTATGGCGAGGGTATCATGCGTCTCGACTACAATACAGCCGACAACGAGATACTAATGTATGGTCACATGAATGTCGACAAGGGTACTTACGATTTCAGCATCGAAGATATTATCACGCGCAACTTCAAGATACAGCAAGGTGGTAGCGTTTCGTTCCAAGGCAATCCGCTCGAAGCAACACTCGACATCAGTGCCGTCTACTCGTTACAAGCCAACCTTGCCGACCTCGACGCCTCGTTTACCAACGACAGCGAAATAACGCGCACCAACGTTCCCGTAAATACTATACTTCTCATTAAAGGCCCCCTCATGCAACCCGACATCGACTTCGATATCAAACTGCCTACACTCAGCTCAGATATGGAGAGTCGCATGAACAGCATTATCAACACAGACGAAATGATGACACGTCAGATTATATATCTGCTTGCACTCAACCGTTTTTATACCACCGAATACAGCTCAAATCAACAGTCATACAACGAGCTGGGTGCTATGGCGGCATCTACACTGTCATCGTCTATCGGTGCGCTCATGGGGCAATTGAGCGACAATTGGAGTATATCGCCCAAGGTGCGTAGCGAAAGAGGCGACTTTACCGACCTTGAGGTCGACCTATACTTGTCGAGTCAGTTACTCAACAACCGCCTTCTCTTCAACGGTAGTTTTGGCTATCGCGACAGTCGTTACAATACGACCAACTTCATTGGCGACTTCGACATCGAATATCTGCTCACCGAGAATGGCAACTTGCGCCTGAAGGGATACAACCACTTCAACGACCGCAACCACACCATGCGCACTGCCATTACCACCCAAGGCCTCGGCCTTATCTATAAGCACGACTTCAATACGTGGAATAACTTCTTTGAGTTCTCCAACATCAAACTCTTTATCGAAGAAGAGGTGGAGGAAGAGGAGTATGAGGAAGAAGAATCGGCCGAGATAGACATCACTCAACCTGCCGATACGGTTATTACCATTACGCCCGATATATTGGAGTAATCTCGCACACTATCCCCACTTACTATTATACGTTCATCGTGACATGATTGTCATACTGCAGGGGACTTGCATCATGAAGCTATAGCACTATACACCAACAGCGCAACCCCTGCTGGGATTGCGCTGTTGGTGTATCGAATAATTTGGAATCCAATATTAAATCGGACTCATAATCGTGTCGTTCGACAGGATTATTTCTTGTACATCTCGTCCGATACGGTGAGTACTTTGCGACCTTTAGCGCGACGGCTTGCGAGAACACGACGACCGTTTGCGGTAGACATTCTCAAGCGGAAACCGTGCTTGTTTACTCTCTTTCTGTTTGAGGGTTGAAATGTTCTTTTCATTGCCTGATATTTTTTGTGTTATTATTTCTCTATTTATCGGAGTGCAAAATTAGTTACTTTTTTTGAATATACCAACTTTTTGTAGCACTCTTTTTTCAAATACGCATAACTTATTGGCTACATGCCTTTTACAACCCCCTCAGGAGTGATTATATAGTGCATTACCTTGTCGTGAGGCTCGGCAGGAATGGCAGGTACAAGCTGACATTCGTAGCACACACCTATACATGTAGCCTTGGTGCGCGAGAGCAAGCGATCGTAATAGCCCTTACCACGACCCAATCGGTTGCCATTTCGGTCAAACGCCACACCGGGTACAATAATGAGTTGCAACACATCGGTATCTACATCAAGACCGGTAGGCTCCATGATGTTAAACTCGCCTTGTTGCATAGCCTCGCTACTATAACGACGCACAACCAAGTCATCGCCTATCACCACGGGTAGATATACACTCTTGCCCAAGGCTACCCAACGATCTATTACATCGTGACTTCCCAACTCATCGGGCAACGAGTGATACAGTAGCACATGCTCGGCTTGAGCAAATACTGCTGTCGACTCTACATGTTGCCACACAGCACTGCTCTCGGCACTCTTTTGTTCGGGTGTGAGAGCGGCTTTACTTTGTCGCATTTGGCGACGCAATGACGCTTTATCTATCATAATATGGGTTCTCTTTGTTTTTATTCCTCTACTTGTTCAACAACAGGTTGCTCGGGCAGGTCGGGAAAGGCTCTACCCTCTTTAATGATGCGACAAGCCTCGGCTATAACATCATCATCACTCATAAATATAGGATAGAATGCCTCGTCGCCCATCACATCGCGAGCAATATAAGCCTTCAAAAGGCGCGCAAGCGCGGGACGCGAAATCTTTATATCGGCATAACGAGCAGGCACGCCATTGCGCTCGGCATAAGCTACAAAGTCGTTGAGCAACTTATTCTCGTTGAGCATGCGCAACAGTTCTTTGTAATCGCCTGCTTGCGCGAGTTTCTCTCTGTGTGCATCGACATACTCAAAGGCATACTTATACAACAAGCTCCTATTTATCACACTGCTATAATAGGGTGTAACGTGTGTTGTGTCGCTGGGTATAAACACATCGGGCATGATACCACCACCACCATACACTACACGACCTCCGGCTGTAGTATATACCGAGTCGGTGAGTTGATGTATGCTATCGACATTGAAAAACTCGCCTCGATTGTAGCGATTGATAATATCCATATTGTACGACTCATCATCGCCCATGCTATACTCTTTCTGTATGCAACGACCCGAAGGAGTGTGATAGCGTGCCACTGTAAGACGTACAGCAGAGCCATCCGACAAGGGCAATTGACTTTGCACCAATCCCTTACCAAATGTGCGACGTCCCACTACCATACCACGATCATTGTCTTGTATTGCTCCGGCAAATATTTCACTGGCCGAGGCCGACCACTCATCGGTAAGCACAACAATAGGACTCTCCTTAAACGAGCCCATACCATTGGCCACAGCATCCTCGCGGGGGAATGCACGACCCTCGGTATACACGATAAGTTCGCCGGCAAGCATAAACTCGTTGACCATATTGATCGCTGCATCCATATAACCGCCACCATTGCCACGCAAGTCTATTATATAACTCTCGGCACCTTCGTTGCGCAAGCGTGTCAAAGCTACAAGAAACTCCTCGTAGGTCATACGACCAAACTTACTCACTATAATATAACCAATACCGGGCTCTAACATGTAAGCAGCATCGACACTGTGCAAGGGTATATCGCCACGCTCTACCTCGAAGGTAAGCAAGCCACTCTCGCCACGGCGCTGTACACCCAATTTCACGACAGAGCCCTTTGCACCGCGTAGGTTTTTCAACACCTTTTCATTGGTGATAGTCTTACCCACATAGAGCGAGTCATCTACCGTAATAATGCGGTCGCCGGGCAATAGTCCACAACGCTCCGACGGGCCTCCCGATATGACATCCACTACATTGATTGTATCGTTGAGGAGGTTAAACTGTATACCGATACCCGAGAATGAGCCTTCGAGCTCCTCATTGACACTCTCCAAGTCCTCGGCAGGAATATAGGCCGAGTGAGGATCGAGTTCTTTGAGAATCGATGCCATGGCATTGTCGGTGAGCTCTTTGCTATTGACACTGTCGACATATTGCTGTTCGATAATATGCAACAGCATGTTGAAATTGTTGCGACGGGCATACTCGTAGTCGTAGGTGTCATACAACTGATACTCGGACGAATTGCTATTCCAATTGCCCACAAACATACCTATCACCAACGTTATCGAAGCCCAAAAGGGCAACCATGCGTAATTATATTGAGGTTCTTTCATTATTCAGTCTCCTTTGGAATTTCGGCAATATGCTCTATCTCCACACCGCTACGTTGCAAGAGATCGATACCATCGGTATTGTGATACAACTCTGAAAAGACAACACGACGTATGCCGGCCTGTATAATCAGCTTGGCACACTCTATACAAGGCGAACAAGTGACATACAGAGTGGCTCCCTCGCTACTATTATTGCTACGAGCCACCTTGGTTATGGCATTGGCCTCGGCATGGAGCACATAGGGCTTCGTACGACCATTCTCGTCTTCACAAATGTTTTCAAAACCCGACGGTGTTCCATTGAAGCCATCCGATATTATCATCTTCTCCTTGACAATGAGCGCACCCACCTGGCGACGCTTGCAATAGGAATTCTCACCCCATATACGCGCCATGCGTATATAGCGTCCGTCAAGCAGAAATTGTTTGTTCTTTTCTTCCATTATTTTGTTTCTTTTACAGCCCACAAGGGCACAATGGTGCAAAAGTAGTATATTTATGTCACAACTGCACCATCTTCAACATTTTTTACGATTACTTCTTCACCATGCGGGCAAGGATATTGGGGATGTCGATATTGTTCATCCAACCTTGACCTTGAAACTGTTCGGAACCGACACCGATAGCAAAGAAAGGCACAGGAGAGCCACTATGACCGTGTGTTGTCCAACCCAATCCACACTTGCGCGAGTAGAGGCGATAGATGAGATCGGTGAGCTCATCAAAATTGGCATACAGCGTCTTCACGTCCTTGCTACGGCTGTCGATAACCTCTTGAAGTGCAAGCATAAGCGCACCCTCCTCGCCCGGAGTAATAGCTATGGTCGAACCAAGACCCAGCGACTCATCCATAAACGAGCGCACATCGCTCCATTGCACACCGGCGCCCTTACTCTTGAGCAACTGGCGCAAGGCATTGCTAAACTCACCCTTTGATACGTGAACATCTTGCACAAGACTCAATGCCGGGCCGTTGCTACCCTCTACACCCAACGAAAGGCCACCTGTTTCGTGGTCGGCAGTAATGATAATGAGGGTCTCACGGGGATGCTTTTTATAAAACTCATAGGCCTCGCGTACCGCAGCATCAAACTCTCGTATTTCGCCCAAGAAACCCGCAGGATCGTTGGCATGACCCATGTGGTCGATAGCACCACCCTCGGCCATCATAAAGAAGCCACGGGGATAACGTTTGTAAAGATAGTCGATACCGGCGCGCACCATACCGGGCAGTGTCATGTCGCCATTATCGCCATCCACGGCATAGCCTATGCGATTTTCGGTCGTTGTATCATTGTCGAGCCACAACACGCGCTTGGCATCTTGAGGCATATTATAACCGTCTCTGCCACGCACAAGGGTATATCCGGCAGCCTCATACTCGGCAAATACATTACCCGGTGTTTTGGCTCGCACACCGTAGGGATCACGAAAATAGGCTCCCGCCAAAAGGTCAAATCCCGAAGCTGCACCTTGACGTGCTATCTCATAATAATGATTGCGCGAAGGGCGCGAAGCGTAAAATGCCGATGGTGTTGCATCATCGAGACACACACTGCTCATTACCGCCACACCACGTCCGGTTGCTTTCATCTTCTTGGCAACCGATGTAAGCGCCATTGTATCGGCATCCATACCTATCATACCATTACGAGTCTTACTACCACAGGCAAGTGCTGTGCCGGCAGCAGCCGAGTCGGTAATGTCGCTGTCGGCCGAATATGTAGCGACAAGACCCGCAACAGGAAATTCATAAAAGTGCATCAACGGAGCGAGGGTGTCATTGGTTGTCTTGAAATAGGTGCGGAGAGTTTGCACCTGACCCATACCCATACCGTCGCCAATGAAATAGAATATATACTTGGGAGTAGCTGCCCAAGCAGTAGCTGTGAGTAGCACCAAAAGGGCTACAAGATAGTGTCGTAAATTCTTCATATTTAATATTTTCATTATTTTTATCAATCACATTTTATTCACGCGCTCGGCGCATATAGTGGCGCAACACCTTGGCATTGGTTTCGGCAGGTGTAGTTATGGCAAGTATAGCAGGTTGCTTATCCTCTGCAAAGAATGCAGGAAGAATAGAACGCAAAGAAGCCTCGTTATCGGCATGAAAATACTTGAAACCATGTAGCCGGGCATAACCCTCAATGGGTTGTCGACGTTGCACTTCAAAACACTCCTCGAGTTCGGGCAAGTCGCTGGGGCCCTTGATAAAGCGGAATATACCACCACCGCCGTTGTCGATAACAACAATTTTAAATCGAGGCGAGGCATATCCTGTTGCCAGCGCTCCGGTATCGTAACCAAAACTCATATCGCCCGTAATGAGCAAGTGACAAGCCTCATCTACCATAGATGCACCAAGCGCCGTAGAGGTAGAGCCATCTATACCACTCACACCTCTGTTACAGTACGATGCAGCTATTTGAGGGGTATCAAAAAGTTGCGCATAGCGTATAGATGTACCATTGGAGAGGTGCAATACGGTATGAGACGGGATAGCCGGCAAGAGCATAGCAAAAGCACGCAAGTCACACCACGGCGATTCATCGACTATACGGTTGTGCAGTGCCGTAGCTACGATTTCGCGCTCGCTCCACAACATAGCATATTGCGATACAGCAGGATTGCAAAGCGGAGCTACCTGTGCAAACAGCGACGCTGCATCGAGCTGCAAGCGACGTGTTAGACACTGCATCGTATCTATTACATGAGTCTCTTCTCCAATACGCCAATGTTCGAGCGGAGCATAACTGCGCAAGAACTCCTTGACCATGCGCGACACAGGCGCACCGCCCAATGTTATGAGCAGTTGTGGCGCAAAATCGGGTTTTTCGCTATTGTCAATAGCCGTGAGCACACGGTCTATGGTGGGTATAAAAGCCTCATCGCGCAGATTGGCAATACTCTCGGTAAGCACCACCACCTGTGGCAGTCGAGCCAATTGCTGCAAGGCCTCTTGCAGAGCCGGCGAGGGGTTACTCATAGTAGCCAGCACCATCACCTTGCTTGTCGCAGAAATTGACCGAGCCATGTCAAGAGCATCGACCTCAGATAGTTGCGACACAGGACGCACATCAATAACCCTCGATGGCTTTTCGGGCTCTACATCTACCACCTTGCATAGCGCACCACCCAGAGGCACATTGATATGAACAGGGCCACTGCAAGGAGCCACAGCCTGCAAGAGTGCATCATTGACAAGACGACGTGCATGCCACAACGAGGTATCATCGTCGCCCGCAGGCAAGTGATATGATTGCTTGACAAAAGCCCCCATAACACCTCGTTGGCGTATTGTTTGGCTGTCGTCTTGATCTATCCACTCATCGGGGCGGTCGGCCGATATAACAATAAGGGGTACGTGGCGATAGTAGGCTTCGGCAACCGCCGGAGCATAATTGAGCAAAGCTGTTCCCGAGGTACATACAAGCGCCACAGGCTCATTGCTACGAGTCGCCATACCCAAGGCAATAAAACCGGCAACACGTTCATCTACTACGACATGGTGCTCTATAGACTTCTCGCGCGCAAAGGCCACCAACAAGGGGGCATTGCGCGAGCCGGGCGACAACACCACGCGGCGCACTCCATGCGACACACACAAGGCAACCAACTGCCTGCAAACGGTATATGACGTATTCTCCATGAGCATTTTATGATTGAAAGGCCGAGAGCAAAGTTTGCGACTTGGCACAAGTTTCGTTCCATTCATCGTGGGCAACAGAATGAGCTGTCAATCCGCCACCTACATATAGACGCACGGCATGAGGCGTAAACTCCATACTGCGCAAATTGACAAAAAATCCACATCGACCATCGCTCAATGCCTCGCCAAGATAGCCTCCATAATACTTGCGAGCATGCGACTCAGTTGCAGCTATAGCCTGCATGGCTTTCGGCGTAGGCGTTCCGGCCACAGCCGGTGTAGGATGCAAGCGTTGCACCAAATCATCGCGCAAATCAGAGCTATGTGGCGAAACAATATCGAAGTGTGTGCAAAGGTGCTCTACTTGAGCTGCTTGCTTGGTATAGGTGCGCACAGCTACATTGGTGAGCTGGCACGATTGCAGTATTTGAGAGATATATTGCGCCACATATTGTTGCTCGTCTCTCTCCTTATTCCCCCATGGAGTAGCCGTATTCACGGCACGTGTTCCGGCCAAAGCCATCGTAGCATAGCCTGTAGGCTGTGAGAGCAACAGCACCTCGGGAGTAGCTCCCACCCAACAGCACACACCGGGATAGCTCACCATAAAGACATAGGCTGTGGGATATAGGCGACACAATCGAGCATAGTATTGTGGCAAAAAAGCAATGGTATCGCACGAGTGGGTTATCGTGCGCGAAAGGACAACCTTCGACATATCGCCACGCTGCATGCGCTCAACCAGCGACTCTACAGCACTCACGTATGCTTCGTAAGAGGTATCGACAAGCGTTATATCTTGAGTACAAACCTCACGAACAGCCGCATTGCGAAGTGTAGCGATATCGGCAGCAAAAGTATCGGGTACAATAGTGAATGCCGGTGCATCACCCTCTATATCGAAAGGCACAACACGAAAGCCATCTACCAATCCGGCAACAGGCGCTCCATCAAGTTGTGCACCAAATCGGCACTGCTCTTCACCGGGATAACGACACACATAGAACGGCACATTCTTTGCCAAGCAGCAAGCAACAAGTTCACTCGCTACATCGACAGAGCAATATGGCGCAAAGTCGTTCATCGTATCAACAAGGTCGTGCTATGAGGTCGAAGGGCAACGCCTCGGTAATCTCAACATCACAGAAAGTACCGGGAGTGAGCGTGCGAGTTTTTTCAACAAGCACCTCGTTATCAACCTCGGGCGAGTCATATTGCGTGCGAGCCACATAGTAGTCGGGCTCCTCGCGGTCAATAAGCACTCGCTGTATTGTACCCCTTTTCGAGGCGTTTATTTCGGCAGCAATATTCTCTTGTTCGGCCATGAGGCGGTCGAGGCGTTGCTGCTTGGTATCTTCATCTATATCATCGGCATAGTGACGTGCGGCGTATGTACCCTCCTCCTCGCAATAGGCAAATGCACCCATGCGCTCGAAGCGTGCATCACGCACAAATTGCAACAGCTCCTCAAAGTCGGCCTCGGTCTCACCCGGGTGACCCACCATGAGTGTTGTGCGCAAGTGTATGCCTGGCACTTCGCGACGTATGCGAGCTATAAGGTCGTAGGTCTCTTGCTTGGTAACATGGCGCAACATCTTGTCGAGCATATTGTCACTGATGTGCTGCAAGGCTATATCGAGATACTTGCACACATTGTCGTGACGCGCCATCACAGGCAAGAGGTCATAGGGAAATCCGGCCGGATAGGCATAGTGCAGACGTATCCACTCCACGCCCTCTATCTGAGCCATTTTATCTATCAGTTCGGCGAGTCGATTTTCGCCATACAAGTCCTCGCCGTAGTATGAGAGGTCTTGTGCTATAATCTGAAACTCCTTCACACCGTCGGCTACCAGAGCGCGCACCTCATCAAGTATTTGCTCCATGGGGTACGATTGGAAACGACCGGTAATGAGCGGAATTGCGCAATATGAACAGAATCGATTACAACCCTCGGCAATCTTGATGTAGGCATAATGCGACGGAGTAGTGAGGATGCGTGCTGTAGAGCATGTCACCTCGCCATGACCAAGGTCGGCCAACAAAGACTCCCAATCGAACTTACCGTAGAAACGATCCACCTCGGGTATCTCCTCGGTAAGTTCCTGACGATAACGCTCCGAGAGACAACCCATTACAAAGAGTTTGCCTATACGACGACGCTTCTTGGCATCGGCGAGCTGCAAAATCATTTCGATACTCTCCTCCTTGGCATCGCCTATGAAGCCACAAGTATTCACCACAACGATTTCGCCCGACACGCGGTCGGCATCATGAAACACCTCATAACCCGCATCGGCAAATCGACGCATGAGTCGCTCCGAATCTACAAGATTCTTTGAGCAACCCAACGACACTATATCGACTCTGTTGCGCTTCATATCAATCTCCAAAGAGTGAATCGACAAAGGCAGCACCACGGAAGACTTGCAAGTCCTCCATACCCTCGCCAAGACCTATATATTTTACAGGAATCTTAAATTGATCCGAGATACCTATCACCACACCACCCTTGGCTGTACCATCGAGCTTGGTGATGGCCAACTCATTGACCTCGGTAGCTGCGGTAAATTGCTTGGCTTGTTCAAAGGCATTCTGTCCGGTAGAGCCATCGAGCACCAACAACACTTCGTGTGGCGCATCGGGCAACACCTTGGCCATAACGTTCTTTATTTTTGTAAGCTCGTTCATCAAGCCTATCTTGTTGTGCAAGCGACCGGCAGTATCTATAATTACCACATCGGCATTATTGGCCTTGGCCGAGCTGAGGGTATCGTAGGCAACCGAAGCAGGGTCCGAACCCATCTTTTGTTTCACAACAGGCACACCTACACGATCGCCCCATGCCACCAATTGCTCAACGGCTGCAGCACGGAATGTATCGGCAGCTCCAAGATATACCGAATATCCTTTTTTCTTATATTGATAGGCCATCTTGCCTATGGTTGTAGTCTTACCCACACCATTTACGCCCACCACCATGATAACATAGGGGCGCTTGTTGGCAGGCACGGCAAAATCCTCTTCTGCATCCTCGCCGGTCTCGGTAAGCAACGCAGTAATTTCCTCACGCAAGATGCGATTGAGCTCCGATGTACCCAAGTATTTGTCGCGAGCCACACGCTGTTCTATACGCTCTATAATGCGCAGAGTTGTGTCTACACCCACATCCGAAGTGATAAGCACCTCTTCGAGGTTATCGAGCACGTCATCGTCTACACGGTCTTTACCGGCTACAGCACGCGCCAATTTGGTAAAAACACCCTCTTTGGTTTTAGACAATCCCTTATCGAGCGTCTCTTTTTTCTCTTTACTGAAGAAATTAAACCAAGCCATATATAATTATCTTTTAGTTATTCAATAGCAACAGTGCACATTGCACCAAATTTCATGCAAATTTACTAAAAACAGCATATAAAAAAAACTTCCTTGCACAAAAATTGCACAAGGAAGTATTTATAACTTCTATTATAATCTATCTATTGATGATTATGCTTTCAAAGCTGCTTCAACATTCTCTTTGAGGATCATTTCCTCTTGGAACATATAGGCACCGGTCTTGGGCGATTTCACCACTTTGATTACTTTCGCATAAGCACGGCTATCGCCTTTTTGCAAGGTTGCAACGGTTTTCTTTGCCATGGGTCAGACCTCCTTATTATTTAATTTCTTTGTGAACAGTTACTTTTCTGAGGATGGGGTTGTATTTTTTCAACTCCAAACGCTCTGTGGTATTTTTACGGTTTTTGGTTGTAACATAACGCGAAGTGCCGGGCATACCACTTGCCTTGTGCTCGGTGCATTCGAGAATCACTTGCACTCTATTACCTTTAGCTTTCTTTGCCATATTAGTTCATCATTTTTATTTCGGTTAAATACCCTTTCTCGACTGCATACTTAATGGCAGCGTCCAAGCCCATCTTGTTGATGAGACGAAGACCGGCAGCCGAAATATTGAGGCTAATCCAGCAGTCTTGCTCTACCCAATAGAATTTCTTGCTAAAGAGGTTAACATTGAAACGGCGTTTCGTGCGACGTTTCGAGTGCGAAACGTTATTGCCAACCATAGCTTTCTTACCAGTAATTTGACAAATCTTTGACATCGCTATCTTTTCTTTTTTTAGTTTACTTTTCCAACTTTCACAAAACAGTGTGCAAATTTACAGCATTTTGCGTTACCGTCCAAATTTTAGACCGAGAAAAATTCTTTTTTTCTTTTTTCGGCCTATTATAGAGCATCACGACGGATTTATCAATTCGCGTAAATCTACATTACCATTTGTGATTCAGGGTGTTATAAACACCCCTAACCTTTCGGCGGTGCAAAGATAAGCATTTTATCGCAATCGACCATATTTTTACATCATCTTATTGAAATTATTTTTTCAACAATCACCGCACTTCGCCCTTTCTGATTATAATTTTATCGCATTATGACAGACTCTATTCATGCTACTTTCGCAACAAAAAAACAATTGTCATCGCATGAAAAATAATCGCATCACTTTTATCGGCTCGGCCAATCACGCATCGGCTCGTACCGCCAATTCGGGCGAGTGTTCACATACTGTCAACCTCGAACGACATAACACGACCCTTCGCCCTTCTGCTTCATACAACTTTGCGGGGAGCATATCGGGCAGCAATCGCAAGATATGTTTTATACACACGTGTGGCACCGAGCAGCACCTCATTTCGGTCGATGAGACCACACTATACCATGAGGGCAACATTGTCGACAACGCCTTGGTGAGCATCAATAAGAAACTCACCACTCTCGGCAGCACCCTTTGCGACATGAGCGCAATAGGAAACACACTCATTATCACCACCACACAGCAGATTCTTTACATCGCATATCGCAAGGAGGGATATAAAATCCTTGGCAACAAGCCTCCTATGCCCATCTTGCGACTCAACGAAAAATGTATCGAATACTATGGCTACTCCACCCCCGAAGTAGTTTTTGACGGCTGCATCGAAAAGCCATCGGAGGAAAACTACGACTTTTTTCTCAATCACATCATGGGGCCTATCTACAAAGTTCGCGACGAGATACACCAACACTACGGATTTTTCGAGCCTATATTGGTGCGCTATGCCTTGCGACTTTTCGACGGAAGTCACATTCTTCCTTCGCCTCCGATTCTCATCAACTTTCAAAACTACAACAAGTTGCTGGAATACCACTACCTAACGTTTAACTACAAGCAACCCACCGACAAGACCTATTTGCATGCCGACTACATCTTATGGAACTCTATGGGCATTGAATATATTGCCGACTCTATCAACTTGGACGAATGGAAAGACATCGTAACAGGTATTGACATTTTTGTATCGAAAGAGCTATCTTTAATCGAAGATCGCGCTATCGACGAGCATTCGTACTATGACAAAAATGGCAACAAGTCCGACTTTGCATACAAATATAAAATACCTACCCTAAAGAGTAGCAATATAGAGCAGAACGTGCTCGGCGAGACGGTATTCTATCTTCTTACAACTCTAAACATAGATGATATTGTCGCCAATACACCCACCCTTATCAAACACGAAATAAAGCCTCATGAGATTATATACCGCCCCATTATGGAGGTAGACACACTGAGCCTGGGCACCATCGGGGCACAACACTCTCTCGTATACAACAATCGCCTTCACCTGGCCGACATTACCTACCGACACTATCCGGGATATCCTCCTATCCTCTTCACGACCAACAGCGAGGAAGAGCACGACATCGCCCTCATATATATGCGCACCAAGATTACCCAACCCAATGGTGGCATAGAGGAGACTACCGCGGTACTCACTGTGCCCAACTTCAATATGACACTCTCTCCTCTCATATCATACCCCGATGCCAACGCCTACTCGATGGAGATAGGCATAAGATACAAAGAGTATGAATACAAGAAAAGGGTATCACTGCAAGCCTGCGACAATGAAAACAGAGCCTCTTTTATCGCCCCCAATGCACTGTGTATGGATGTAAGCGAGTGGTACAAGATAGCCACAACATCGCAAAATTCAAGCGGCTTTCCGTCGGTTACTACCTCGTTTGTAACACATCAACGCAACCGCATGATTGTCTCGGAAAATAGCAATCCGTTTCATTTCCCCAACGAACTATCATCCTACTATATATCCAATGGTACGATAAACGGATTGTCTACCGCTACCGCAGCACTATCGCAAGGACAATTTGGCGAGTATCCGCTCTACATCTTCACAACCGAGGGTATATGGAGCATGCAAGTGGGTACAGACGACATTTGCTACACTCGATGCACCCCACTCAACAACGAATACACCAACAAACAAGGCTTTATACTACCCATCGAGCGCGCTGTTATATACCTTTCGGGCAACAACATATCGCTCATAAGTGGCTCGCAGAGCAAAGTGCTACTACCTCTCAACGAGATAGAAACCGCCAACTTCAACGACACAATGCCCAAGCTACTACCCAAGCTGTCGATTGGATGCTGCGACAGCACACCTATTATTAAATATATAGACCCAAACACCACCGCAACCTACAACCACAAGAAAAATGAGTTAATCCTATGCAACAACAACTACCCCTATTGCTGGATATTACACATACCATCAGGGCACTTATATCGCCGAGAGCTATCGCTAAAGAGTATCATAAGCAATGGAGACACCCTATTGGCTCAGAGCAATAACAATATTATATACAACCTCAATAGCGAGATCGAGTCGGTATGCAACGTTCACCTCATAACAAAACCATTACAGTTTGCGCCCGACATGTACACCCGACTACGACAAGTCGTGTGGCGCATACAGGCTGCACAGTGCGCGCTTTCGCTGTGCATATTGGCTGCGCACGAACCCGACGGTGCATACAAAGTGATTTATCAATCAAAGTATGAAGGTTTCCTTGCGGGACACTTGCCATTACGCGTATTCTCGGCACCCTACAAGTTCTATCGTCTCGCACTGTGGGGTACAATCACACCCGATGCAACAATCGACGCGGCCGACCTTGCATACGATATTGTCGAAAATAACAAATTGAGGTAAACAATCTCGAAGTACGACACTATTGTCGCTTCACTTTGCCCGACGATGTCTCGGCAAAATGCTCTATAAAACGTATATCGCGAGGCATTTCATATCGCGACATACAGGTCGATAACTCTATACGAAGTTGTTGCAAAGCAACTTCGTCATAGGGACGACCCTCTATAACCAAAACTACGCGTTGCCCCAATCGCTCGTCGGGAGCCGCCATAATGTAATATCGCCTCGGTATCAAATGTGCAATTTTTGCTTCGAGTTGCTCGGCGCAAAACTTCAGTCCGCCACTCATTATTACATTATCATATCGTCCCAACCATCGAAACCGGCACGCATCGACAATCTGCACAATATCGTTGGTAACAAATCGTCGACCACTCAACTGCGGGGCATCTATCACCAAACAACCTCGCTCGTCGGTCGCAAAAGTTACATCGCCTATAGCCGTATAGCACGTCTCTCCTACACGACGCAAGGCCACATGCGATACAGTCTCGGTCATACCGTATGTTACATAGGTCTCGACAGGCAATGTCATGAGCTTTTGTTCCAACACATCATCTACCGGCGCACCACCTACCAAGAGTTTCGACACGCGAGCAAGTTGCGCCTCGCCATCGACTTGTCGCAACGTCTCGGCCACCTGCATAGGCACCATCGCAGCCATTGTTATAGCAACATCGAGCCCTACCAAGGGAGTAGATGAGGGCGATAAAACAACAAGTTGCGCACCCGACGCTATGGCTCGCACTATCATCATCTTTCCGGCAATGTATGAAGGCGACAAACAGAGCAACAGGGTAGAATGAGCATCAATACCTAAATAGCTATTGGTGAGGCGTGCCGAGGCAAGCATATCACTCTTGAGCAACTCAATGGGCTTGGGCACTCCGGTTGAGCCCGAAGTATACCCCCGAAGAGACGGCGCATCACTATACCACTCGACCAGGAAATCTACCACGTCGGTCGGCACATCGTTGCGCATAGCATCGAGCGAGGTGTACAACACACCGTTTATTCTTATTTCCATGCCAATTCGGGATATTGCCACTCGCCCTGCGGTCGATAGGTGAGCACCTCTCCCTCTTGACACAATGGCGATGATATATTATTGGTATATAGAGCCCCTGTACCCAATCCTTGAGGCATCGTAGTGTGCAACGATGCGGTATATCGGGCGATGGCAGCAAGACCCACATTCGACTCCAAGGCCGAGGTTATCCACCACCCTATCGAGCGCGCATTAGCAGCTTTTATCCACTCGTTGGTACCCGAAAGTCCTCCTGTAAGCGATGGCTTGAGGATTATATATTGAGGCTTGATTGTATCGAGCATTTGCGCTGCAAGTTCGGGCGTAACCTTTCGGCAAGCCACCAACTCCTCGTCAAGAGCGATAGGTATAGGCGTGCAAGCACACAAGCGTGCCATATCTTCCCACAGTCCTGCCTTGATGGGTTGCTCTATTGAATGGAGGTCATAGTGCGACAGAGCCTCCAATTTACGTGGCGCTTCGGTTGGTGCAAAAGCCCCATTGGCATCAACACGCAACTCTATTTCATTGCGCGAGAAGCGGTTGCGCACCATGCGCAACAGGTCGAGCTCGGCATCAAAGTCTATCGCACCGATTTTGAGTTTTACACAACGAAATCCGGCATTCAACTTCTCCTCTATACGACGCAACATGGTTGCCTTATCGCCCATCCACACAAGTCCGTTGATAGTAATTGGCTGCTCTCCGCTATCAAAGCGCGAAGGATAGTCTCGCCAAGCATTCAACTCTTGCCATGCTGTTTCAAAGCCAAATCGTATAGACGTCCACTCATCAAGTCGTTGCAGCACCTCGTCAAAGGGGCATTTACCCACCAGACTACAAGCCTCGGCCAGCACTCGTTCATACTCGGGAGAGTCGTCCGAACCAAGTCCGCGAAACAAGGCACACTCACCCCACCCCACACGACCGGGGTGGGTATCATCACTCAACTGCACCATGTAGCACTCTTTGTAGGTCATTATCCCACGAGAAGTGCCACTTGGTTCTTTAAACAACAGTCTATATGGAGCATACCGTGCTCGCAACATACATCAGGGGAATTTGGGGAATTGTTGGAAATCAGGGTCACGCTTCTCCAAGAAAGCACGTTTACCCTCTTGTGCCTCTTCCATAAGGTAGAACATCAAGGTAGCATCACCGGCAAACTCCATCAAGCCACGTTGACCATCGAGCTCGGCATTGAGAGCGCGCTTTATCATACGCACAGCCATGGGGCTACGCTTCAAGATTGTCTCACACCACTCCACAGTTTCATCTTCCAAGCGGTCGAAGGGCACAACCTTATTTACCATACCCATTTCTTCGGCCTCCTTGGCAGTATATTGACGACACAAGAACCATATTTCGCGAGCCTTCTTTTGACCTACGATGCGTGCCAAATATGACGAACCAAAACCGCCATCGAAGCTACCCACCTTAGGACCTGTTTGTCCAAAACGAGCATTCTCCGATGCGATAGTCAAGTCGCACACCAAATGCAACACATGGCCTCCGCCAATGGCATAACCATTGACCATGGCAATAACGGGTTTGGGCAGTGAACGTATCGCCTTATGCAGGTCGAGCACATTGAGACGAGGCACACCATTGTCATCGATATAACCACCTACGCCCTTCACGTTTTGATCACCACCCGAGCAGAATGCTTTGTCGCCTATACCGGTAAATACAACAACACCTATATCGGCACGTTCGCGACATATAGCCATCGCATCGAGCATATCGAAGTTGGTCTGCGGACGAAAGGCATTATAAACCTCCGGGCGGTTAATAGTAATCTTGGCTATACCACCATATTGTTCAAAAAGGATATCGCTATACTCCTTTATCGTTTTCCATTCTCTTGTTGCCATAACTATATTTTTAACAGGTTTCTATCGAGTTATATTAATGACTTCAAAGTTACAAAATTCTTCACAACATGCAAGCGCCGTCCACCTCATTGAGTGCTACAAAATTTTATACAAGAAAAAACAACTTCAAGTATACATTTTATAAGGCATTTTTTGTAAGTTTGCACACATAAATAAAATTAATCTTAATACTCCTAAAACATGCTTACAATCGACCGAATTCGTCACGCTGCCGAAGTCTTGAGCAGTGTTGTTAGACGTACCGACCTGATACGCGCACCCCGCATCAACTGCGATAGTGAAATCTATCTCAAAACCGAGAACCTCCAAGTAACAGGCTCGTTCAAAGTAAGAGGTGCATATTACAAAATATCGCAACTCACCGAAGAAGAAAAGCAACGTGGTGTTATCGCATGCTCGGCAGGCAACCACGCACAAGGTGTTGCCCTTGGCGCTACCAAGAACGGCATTAAATCGCTCATCTGCCTTCCCGCCGGTGCTCCTATCTCTAAAATTGAAGCTACCAAGCGTCTTGGCGCCGAAGTATGCCTCGTAAATGGCGTGTATGACGATGCCTATGCCAAGGCATTGGAGTTGAGAGATCAACACGGCTACACTTTCGTACACCCCTTCGACGACGAGTTGGTAATTGCCGGTCAAGGTACAATTGGTCTTGAAATCATTGAGCAACTTCCCGATGTTGAAGCTGTGATTGTACCCATCGGTGGTGGTGGTCTCATCTCGGGTGTAGCTCTTGCTCTGAAAACCCTCAAGCCCGACATCAAAATATATGGTGTACAAGCTGCAGGTGCTCCCAGCATGGAGGTTTCGGTCAAGGAAAATAAGATTATCCGCCTCCCCTCTGTATCAACTATTGCCGACGGTATAGCAGTGAAAGAGCCCGGCGTAAACACATTTAAATACTGCTGTGAGTATGTAGACGAGATAGCCTCTATCTCTGACGAAGAGGTTGCAACAGCCATCCTCACCCTCATCGAGCAACACAAAATCATTGCCGAGGGTGCTGGCGCTATTGCTGTTGCCGCTGCTATGCTCAACAAGTTCCCCATCCAAGGCAAAAAGACTGTATGTCTTGTATCGGGTGGTAACGTCGACGTACCCATCCTCTCGCGCGTAGTTAAGACAGGCTTGTCGCACGTGGGTCGCTCAGTTTCATTGCGCGTTGAGTTGCCCAACAAGCCCGGCAAGCTCCGCGAAATACTCACTATCATTGCCGAGCATGGTTCTAACGTACAACGCATCAAACTCAAAGACAGCTCTACAAACGGTGGCTACGCCGAGATTCGCCTTGAGACTCGCAACCATGAGCACATTGCCGAAATCAAAGCCTCGCTTGCCGAGCAAGGATACAACGTTATATAATCTCTATTATATATCTACACAACGCGGGATGTTTCATTGCGAAACATCCCGCGTATTTTTATATCCTTCACATCACAACATCTGCATGTCTGCAAACATTGCCCTATATACATCGGCTTTCTTGTCGATACTCATCGGATAGGCTCTTGACGACGAGGGCATACGATACAATCGCACCTTGCGCCCATCACACTCGCCATCACTATACCCTCCAACAGACGGTCTATCGACTTGTAGCAAGGCACACAATGTGTCGGTAGCCTTCTCGCCGGTGGTTACTATCGTGCGACACTGTGGCATGCGACGCAACAGTGCGGGCACATCGGTGGGTGTAACAACTTCCAGAAACTTATCGGAAGCATTATCTTTGAGCCTACGCACCTCGGTAGCTGTATCGTAGAGTGCTATACCCTGCTCCATACAGAACGCCACGATGCGATCGCGGTCAAATCGTTTCTCGCCATCCACCTCAAAGTAATGCTTGTTGTCATAGAAAAGCAACCCCATGATGCGCCACATATCGTTGATCCAATTGGGATAGAAAAACTCCATAGACCATCGCTCACGCTTGGGCGGAAAGCTACCCAACATGAGCACACGCGCATGCTCGGGTACAAAAGGCTGCAACGGATGTTGTTCTGTCATATCTTTATTTTGTATTACATGGTACTATTACGAGCACAAAGATAAAAAAAGAGTCGCCACACGCGGTAGCGACTCTATATCTAATATTAAAATTTAGATTAATAGTTTTTGAGACCTGTGTTGAGGAACTCCAAGAAGTGATCTACGTCCTTATCGAAGGCATAAGAACCTGTGAGAGCATTACCCTCGTTGTCGAGAATCACGTAGAAGGGTTGAGCATTTGCACCGAATTTGTAGCGTTGCAAGAAGCTCCACTTGTCACCTACAGTCTTCAATGTACGTTTTTGACCATTCTCTACTACCTCCATAGGAACAGCGAGAGGAGTCTTATCGTCAACATAGAGCGAAACGAGGATATAATCCTCACGCATGATGTCGCGTACTTTATCATCGGTCCATACCGAGGCTTCCATCTCACGGCAGTTTACACAACCGTAGCCTGTGAAGTCAACCAAGACGGGCTTGCCGGCTTGCAAAGCTGCTTGCATACCTTGCTCGTAGTCGTGGTACTCGGCCTCCACCTCATCAACATAGAGGCTGAAGTCTTGAGTGTACATGGGAGGAGCAAATGCGCTGACAGCCTTACAGGGAGCACCCCACAAACCGGGAACCATGTAGATAGCAAATGAGAAGGCAATCATAGCCAAGAAGTAACGGGGAACCGATACATAGGGGAGTTCGTCATCGTGGGGGAATTTGAGTTTGCCAATCAAATAGAAGCCCATTGAAGCGAAGATTACAATCCACAAAGCGAGGAATGTAGGACGGTTGAGCAAGCCCCAGCCGTAAGCGAGGTCGGCAACCGAGAGGAACTTCAATGACAATGCGAGCTCAATGAAACCAAGCACAACCTTGATGCTGTTCATCCAACCACCTGAACGGGGAGCAGACTTGAGCATTGAGGGGAAGAGTGCAAAGAGGGTAAAGGGCAATGCCAATGCAACGGCAAAACCAAACATACCCATTGTGGGAGCGATGATAGAACCTGTTGTAGAGATCTCAACCAACAAGAAACCGATGATGGGACCTGTACAAGAGAATGAAACAAGTGCCAAAGTGAAGGCCATGAAGAAGATGCTCAACAAACCTGTTGTAGCCTCGGCCTTGCTATCGATAGCATTGCTCCAAGAAGCAGGAAGTGTGATTTCGAATGCACCAAAGAACGAAGCTGCAAAGATAACCAACATCAAGAAGAAGATAATGTTGAATACAGCGTTGGTCGAGAGAGCATTCAAGGCACTTGCACCAAAGATAAGTGTTACGAGGAGACCCAAAGTAACATAGATAACGATGATGAAAATACCGTATGTGATAGCGTCACGGATACCTTGTGAACGATCCTTAGAACGTTTCAAGAAGAAGCTCACTGTCATGGGGATGATAGGCCATACACAGGGAGTAAACAAAGCTACCAAACCGCCAATGAAACCAGCGAAGAAGATAGCAATCAAAGACTTGCTTGCACCTGCATCCTCGGCAGCTTGGCTACCGGCTTGGTTCAATTGCTCGATAACGGGAGTCCACAAAGGATTGGCTACAGCTACATCCTCTACAGCAGCATCCTCGGCTACAGCAACAGCACCCTTAGAATAGCTAAAAGGTGACTCTACGGGCATACAAGCACCATCAGTACATGATTGACCCTCCAAAAGACCCTCAAAACGATAGCTCTCGGGGTTGGCAATTTTGAGGCGTTGTACAAAAGCACCGGCGTTAGAGAAATAGTTTACGTTCATCTCAAACATGGCGTCGTACTCAGTGTGTACATCACCTACACTTTGCAATTCACCTACAAGCTCAACGCCCTCCATTACATCAACACGCAATGCGGCAGGCATGGGGCCATCTGCAGGCACATCGGTTGTGTACAAGTGCCAGCCCTCTTCGATAGTGGCATTGAACACCAACTCGGCCTCGGTTTCCGAAACCATTTTCAACTCTTGAGTCCATTTTACAGGCTCAAGCATTTGTGCAAAAGCGACGTTGCAGCAAGCCAACAACGCAGCCAAGCATAGCATAGTTTTTCTGATTTGTGTCTTCATATTTAGTTATAGTTATGTGTCTCTTTTAACGCATGCAGAGACGCACCTCAAAAATGTGCGTCTCTAACATGTTTTTGATATGATTAATCTATTATTTTATAGATTTTTACAATACCACTTTGTGTGTCTTGGCTACGCCGTTGCACACAACATTCACCAAGTATACGCCACGACCGGCTACACGGCAATCAACTACCGACTTACCCGATACATAACGGGGAGCAGCAGCATATACCAAACGACCATCGGCAGCATATACATTCACCTCAACTTGAGCATCGGCATCAACCTCTACGCGCACGCCACCTTGAGTAGCATAGGCGCGAGAAGCTGCGTCAGCAACAACATCCTCTACCGATGTGGGATCGTTAATTGTATTGCACTTAGCAGCATTCAATACAATACCGGTCTCAAAATCGAGAAGAAGAACAATAAACTCGCAGTTCTCTACATTGAACACATTGCCAGGAACAGTAGTTGTAGCCCAGTGTTTGTAGGTAACACCTTTCTCAATCTTGGTAGGTACGCTACCGGCGATACCCTCACCGAGATTGTCGGTAATAACATAACGCACTACATCGTCATAGAACATATCGGCAGCAAGAACAGGGTTTGATTTATTTTCATAACCACCCATCTTGCCATATTGACCACCGGCAAAATAGTTTGCTTGGTTGTAGTTTGAATTACCGGGTTGGTTTACATCATCCTCAACAATAATATACTCAAGTCGAGTAGCGAAATTGCGAGCACTGAGTGCAAATGTAGTATTGGCAGTGAGGAGAATTTCACTCTTCGAGTCATCTTTCCACTCGGCAGTAATAGCAAGGTCGGCCAATGCAGGAGTGTTGATGTGATCGTTGTACAAAGTGGGGAAATCCATAGGATCGCAAGCGGCAGTTGAATTATCGCGTTGCACACGACCCGAAGGAGCACCACCTCCTACGAAAGAAGACAAATACTCGGCATAGTCGTAATACTGCATGATGTCGTTTACGTGCGAAGCAATACCAATGTAGGTATCGGGATAGTCTTCATCCATTTGCTCCATAAAGACGTGACCACGGGGACAGTATCCACACCATGTACCGGTTTGCTCCTCACAGAGTACACGCTTGGCAGGTTGATAAGCCTGTGAAATAATCTCGCCATTGGCAGTGATGGTCTCTTCACCATTTACAAGCGCACTAATCTCAAAGTATTGACCTTCACCGGCAATGGGCGCGGGCAACGCTTCGGGGAATTGGAAGCTATAAACGGCACCGGGTGCTACAGTGATAGCATTATCGGTATAACGAGTTGTAAAGTCACCACATGTGAGTGTTGCATCGATAGATGTTACTGCATCACCAAAGCCGGCAGTGAAATCTACAGCTATAGTTTGACCTTTGGTAACGTTGGCTTGAACATGTGTGTAATTGGCCTTCATAGTACCCAAGGGCAACACACCAACAAAGATGTTGTCTACAACAAGCATATCTTTACCGCGGCTCTTGTTTACGATAGCAATGTAAACTGTCTTACCTGCATACTCCGACAAGTCAACACCAAAGTTGCCTTTCTCGATAGCTTGACCCTTGAGCAAGTCTACAGTAAAGTCTTCAACAGCTACACCGATAGTAGAGAGCTTTACATCGACCGTAGCAACACGTTGTGTATTGCTATAGGCTACTGTATAAGCATCAAACGACAAGGTACTACCCTCGCCCAATGTAATGGCAGGAGTAATCAGCCAGTCTTCGGCAGTTGCAGTGGCTTTCTTATACGACGAGTTACTCATCGCCACAAACTCTTTGTTGAGAGTTGCGAAAATCCAAGATGAACCCTCGGCCGAGAAACCATACTTTTGCGCTGTTACCGATGGCACTTGACCATCCTGGTCGTAACATGTAAATCCCTCGCCACCTTGGGTAAAGTCCCAAGACCAGGGTGTATTTACTGCAAGAGCAACACACACTGCGCAAAGCGACATTACCGATGACAAAATTATTTTCTTCATAAAAAATCTCTATTAGCGGATTACAACCTTTTGAGACTTCACGTTGCGACCACCCTCAACCAAGGTATATACATATACACCTTTGGGAAGACGCTCGATAGCCACTTCACCGTTGTTACCGTCGAGAGCTACAGAAGCTACACGAGCACCAACAATGTTTGTTACTACGAGGTTACGATCGGCAACAGCATCGAAGGCATAGTTGCACACGAGGTTGGCACCACGTTGGTATACATTCATGTTGTTGTTAACACCGGCTTTGTTTACAGCAGCTACATACTTAGCATAGTCGAAGATAACTGTTACATAAGTCAAGTCATCTTCGTTTGCTTTATTTACCAACATATAGTCGGCCTTAATGTAAGCATCTTGATAGCCACCAAAGCTCTCTTGGTTAGACATAATCATGAAAGAAGTGTGGAAAGCACCACAGTCAGGGTTACCCTCGGCGTCTACATAGAAAGCGGGAGCTGTAGCAGTCTCACCGGCAACACATTGCCAAGTACACAAGCTAAGGCCATCACCAAAGCCCATACCCATCAAATCGGCGTATTTATTCTCATAGCTTTCGTATGACATAACAACCTCAACGTCGGTACCGGTGTTGTTTTTGAACTCAACGTGCCAAGGCATTTCACCTGCTTTTTCATCAAACTCGGTTACTTCAACAACAGCACCATCTTGAAGCACTTCACCTTTGTACATAAATTGTACCGATTGTGCTTGTACGCTCACTGCAGCAACGGCAGCAGCAACAAAAAGTAAAATTTTCTTCATATTATATCCTTTCTTAAATAATTTATATTCTCAATCATTATTGAGCAATGAGTTTAGCCTCATTGCATTGCAATACGCGCTTGCTACCGTTTTCATATACAAATACTACCACGGCACAATTCTCGGCAACCCACTTCTCATTGATAGTAGCGGTGCAAGTATATGTAGCCTTCTCGCCGGCAGGAAGCGACTCAATGCTTTCGCCCCAAGTGCCATTGGCAGCAGCACGGAAAACATGGTTGTGCTCATACTCCTCGTCAACAATGTCACCGGGCTTCAATTGCATACCGATAACATTCTCAACGATTTGCACTTGCAAGTTGAGGTCGGCAGGCATATTTTCGTAGGCCTCAACCTCGGTAGTAACAGTCATTTCACGAGTAGCATCGTCATAAACTACTGTGGGCAACACCTCGCAGCAAGGTTCCTTACCAAGCTCGCCAATGGCATAAGTCATCCACTTCTCCTTGGTACGCACAGCCCAGTCTTCGCCTGTAAAGTGCTCGCGATTGAGCATGGCAGCGGGGTTGGCTTGCACACCAAAGTAGTTATAATAAGCAGTACCGTCGGCTGTAATAAAGTTTTGCTTGGCAAACTCACCTGTGGGCACAGCCAACATACCGGCGTGAATACCAATCACCATTACGCGACCGGGATAGAACTCTTGTATCTCGTGTACGATGGCAGCTCCATCGGGACAGTTTACACATTTATGACCGGTAAACTCTTCGATAAGCAAGCGTTGCACACGCTCGCCACCTTGAGATTCTACCTCAATGTAACGGTCGTTTTCGGGGATAACATCACACGACACGAAAGCGGCCAATACAAAAACAAATGCTATAATATTTAATAATGTGCGTTTCATACTTTATTAGAAGTTGTAAGAGTAAGAAATTTGAACACCACGGGTTGCGGGGATGTAGCGGCAAACACCACCGGCGCAGTTATAACCGGCACGTGTGCGCACATAACCAGCTTGCAAGCGGTGCGAACCCAAAGTACCTGTAACAAGTGCTTGATAGTAGTGAATATTGGTCTCGCCAACGTTCCACATATCGGCCACAGTAAACATCAAGTAGGGCAATACCGACACCTCTACGAGACCATACAACCAGTCGCCTTGGTCTTGCTTGGTATTGAGGTATTGCAACTCCATACGAGCTGTTACAGTCTTGCTTATTTGATATTTACCATCGAGCACTACGATGTGCGAGTCGATCATACCACCCTCACCCTCGATTACCGACTTGTTGTACTTTTGGAACATATACATAGCCGACAACTTAAAGTCCTTGGTAAGCTTCTTGCTAATCTCGATACCTGCCTCGGCATAGAACAAGTCGCCCATACCGAAGAAAGGTGATTCATAACCATTAGAACCCATCACACCATATTTGCCTGCGGGAGCATTGCTCAACGTACCGTCGACAAAGTTGCGCTCGATATCATAGATGAGCGAACCACGCAACACGAGGTCGGTACCATACTTACCGCCCAAGAAAGTCTTGCGAGGGAACTTGTAGCGGAACTCGCCTTGGAATGCCCATTCGCCCATCAACTGTGTTGCATAGGGATAGAGAGCAGCCAACGCGTATGTGTGTTGGTATGAGAAAGCGGGCAAATAGTTGATGTAGCACGATGACGAAACGGGGTCGGCACTACGCTCGGTGCGGAAGGCAAAGTTGTCGCTACGCTTGGCTTGTACAAAGAAGCTCAAACCCTTTTGCGAATAAGAAGCCGACAACATAGCCACTTGACCGGGCTTGTAGATATAACCATTGCTGGCTGTGGGGTCATTGGCTTTATAGGCATACTCGGCCAAGAGATCGAAGCCACCGGCACCAAGTTTAAAGCGGGCGTCGAAAGCACCTACATTCTCAGGAAGGTTGAGACGGTATTGAGGTGTTGCATAGATAACCTCATCGCCCTCATGACGCGACACATACGATGCACCCAACATCATGCGGATGTTGTTCTCGGCAAGAGGCTTAAGCCACTCTTCAAAGCCGAGCTCTACATCGGCTCCCATAATGGCAGCATCGGTCCACTCCCAATAATGACGTTGAATACCGGCAAGAGCTTTCAAACGCACACCGGGGATAATAGAAGTCTTAACGCGACCACCCAGGATAGCGTTATCGACACCCAACGAGCGCTCTTCATAACCATAGAGGACAAAGCCACTACCAAATTGCTCATAGAACGTACCGGCAGTAATCTCGGTCTTGGCCACATTACCTGTTACAAAGAAGTGAGGCACACCCCAGCCCTTAAACGCGTCTTCAAAACCAGGGAGAGGGAATTCCAAAAACTCCGCACGCAAACCAGCCGAAATGTATTGGCTGTGTACGTTCAATGTAAGATAGGTATTGGTGTTAAAATCACCGGTATACTCTGTTCCGATAACATCGTCCTGTTGAGGCACGAGCATGTCGCTCTGTATACTACCGGTAACAGTAGCCGTGCCCAAGTCAACGGCATACATACCGAGACTTGCGCACGCCATCAATGCGAGTGCTATGTGTTTTTTCATAGACTATTTTTCTCTTCTTGTAATATTATAGATTATTTTTTGAGCAAAGCTCTTACAGCCTCAATGAGGTGCTCCTCAGAACCGTCGGTGTATTGAGTACGAGTCTCAACAATATTGTTCTTGCCGTCGATGATAAACACAGTGGGAACCATGTTTACACCCATAGCACGCTTGAAGTCACCATTGGGGTCGAGCAACACTTGATACTCATAACCTTTGCTGTTTACAAGAGGTTTCACTTTTGACTCATCTTGAGCCTTGTCGATAGAAACGGCAATAAGTTTTACGCCAGTCTCATCTTGCCAGTCGGCATACACCTCGTTTACTGCATCGAGCTCACGCAAACAGGGCTTGCACCATGTAGCAAAGAAGCTGATAATGTAGGGCTTGCCACCGTTATTCAACTTAGAAGTATCGACACGTTTGCCATCGATATCTTTCAATTGTACAGAAGGAAGTTCAGCAAATGCCGATACACTCAAAAACAATGCCACTACGGCCAACAAAAATTTTTTCATAACAATGTGTTTATTTCATTAATATTAATTACTATTTCTTTGACATTAAGACTCAAAACCAACAAGATGGTTTAATCGACTTAATAAAACTCACAAATCAAAAGCAAACTCTCTCTTTCAACGTTATTAAAAAACTGCCAAAAGCCACTTTCTCAGTGCAAAGATAAGAAAAGTCTCTTACAACAACGCAAAGATTATGCAATTTTATTATTTATTAAACTACAAAACAGCCCCATTACACACTACTGCGCCGAATGTGCATCCTGATAGGTTTTGGCCAATCCGCCCTCGGCAGTCTCCTTATAAAGACTTGGCAAGTCATGACCGGTCTCGCGCATAGCACTCACAACATTGTCAAATGGCACACGGTGGCGACCGTCGGAAAACATAGCAAATGCACCCGCATCATAGGCTCGCGTTGCAGCAAAGGCATTGCGCTCAATACAAGGTATTTGCACCAATCCACACACCGGATCGCAAGTGAGTCCGAGGTGGTGCTCCAAACCCATCTCGGCAGCATATTCAATCTGCGAAATAGAGCCACCCGAGAGCTGACACGAAGCTGCAGCCGCCATAGCACACGCCACACCAATCTCTCCTTGACAGCCCACCTGTGCTCCCGAAATAGAGGCATTGTTCTTGACTACATTACCAAAGAGACCCGCTGTAGCCAAAGCTCGCAAGATGCGCGAGTCGGGAAGATGAAACTGCTCCTTCATATAATAAAGCACCGCCGGCAATACGCCACACGAGCCACATGTGGGGGCTGTAACAATAGTACCACCCGAAGCGTTTTCTTCGATCACAGCCAGCGCAAACGAGTACATCAAACCACGATTATATAGCTGTTTTACAGAGTTTTGCGCATGTATATAGTAATCACCGGCTTTGCGGCGCACACCAAGCCCACCAGGCAGTACACCCTCGGCATCAAGACCCCGCTTGATGGCCTCTTGCATCACGCGCCACACCTCGGCAAGATACTCCCATATTCCGGCTCCCTCGCAGTGCTCTACATACTCCCAAAAGCTATATCCACGCTCCTGACACCACTCCAATATTTCGCGTATTGTTGTTTTGTCATACAGCGCTACATCCTCATGCACATCGTCACTCAACGCGCCACCTCCTACACTGAAGGTAGTCCATGAGCGCAGTACAGCACCTTGCTCGTCGTATGCTTCAAACTTCATGCCATTGGGATGCTCGGCCAGCACCTCTTGAGGACGCCATTCGATGGTCATTGGCGCCGCCTTCGACAAGACATCGGTAATAGCAGCATCGGTCAAGTGACCACGACCTGTAGCCGCAAGGCTACCATACAAAGTAACCTTATAAGACGACGCATCGGGAGTAAGATTCAAAAACTCTTGCGCCGCACGACGGGGCGCCATGGTGTGACTACTCGATGGGCCACAACCAATTCTATATATATTTTTTATCGATTCCATATACACTATACTGATATTTGCGACAAAGGTAGAAATAATCAATATAAATTCACAACAAGAAGACTCACAAATAGAGAGTCATGAATAAAATTACGTCTTATTTACAAATATACAAACATAAATATTGTATACATAAAATATAAATATTACCTTTGCCCCAATCTAAGCATTTTCCAAATCATAATGATTATGAAAAAATCGATATTACTTATAAGCATGTTTGCGTTGTTGCTGACAACATCATGCGAGCTATCAAAGAAAGTACCCTACATGCAACAAATCGACGAAGTACCTATTGAGGTATTTACAGAAGCGCCGGTTGTTGCCGAGCAGATAATTCGCCCCGGTGACTTGCTGGACATCACCGTCATGGCTACCGACCGTACATCTGTACAGCCCTTCAACCGCCGCGTGGTAGATGTGATGACCGTACGTTCATCTACATCATACGGTCAAGAGGAGCTCAACTACTATCTTGTAGACAACAGTGGTTGTATCGATATGCCCGTGCTCGGTCGCATCAAGGTTCAAGGCATGACCAAGAGTGAGCTTGAGGAGTATGTTCGCCAACAAATTTACCCCAAATACATCCACGAAGTACCCTCAGTAACTGTACGCTTTGAGAACTTCCGTATTTCGGTAATCGGCGATGTAGTAAGACCCGGCTCATACACCATCCCCAACGAGCGCGTAAACCTTCTTGAAGCCATCGCATTGGCAGGCGACCTCCAAATCACCGGTCGTCGTGACAATGTATTGCTCGTGCGCATCAACGCCGACGGCTCGCGCACAACAGCTCGCATCGACCTCAACGACAAGGAGCTCATCATGTCGCCCTACTTCTACTTGCAACAAAACGACATTATATATGTAGAGCCCAACCAATCGAAGGCAGCCAACGCATATTCAGTACCCCCCACAGCGTCTATCGCCATCAGCGCCACCAGCGTTGCATTGTCGGCAGCATCGCTTATCATCACCATCTTGACATACTCAAAATAACAAATAATGGAAAATATAAACTTAAACAACACAAACGATCAAAGCGAGGAACAAGGCTTTGACATCACATTATTTCTTCTTGAGTGCCTCTCTAAATGGAAATGGTTTGCATTGAGCATTTTCATTGTGTTAGGCTTGGCGGGTTTTTACATCTTGTGCCAAGTACCCCAATATAAGGTAGATTCGCTCATACTCGTAATAGACAAGTGGTCGAAGAGCCAAGGCGACGTATTGACACAAAGCTTGGGTCTCACCGCCGGTGCCGACAACGTCATCACCGAGATGCAAATCATGCGCTCGCGCACCATTACCAAAAAGATTGTCGACGACCTCGACTTGCACACATCATACTTCTACAAGGGCAAGTTGCGCAATGCTCCTTTGTACAACAACACACCAATCGTCGTAAGACCCGACTCTACTACCGACCTCAACTTGTTGCAGACCGATATTAACCTCTCTATTACACGTCCTACCGACAAGAACGCCTACAACATCGAGGGTAAATACTTTGTAAATACCACCAGCGCCGATCCCGAAGAGAAGGAAATCGACCTCACCGACATAGAATTGCCCTATACACTCTACCTGCCCACAGTAGGTACATTTGTCATTGAGCAAGTAATAGGTTACGAGCCTCTCGACAAGACTTTGATGGTGAATATAAGCAACCCCAACTTGGTTGCCTACCACCTCTCGGGCGAAATTCAACTTGCACAATACGACAAGATGACGCTGTTGATAACAGCCTCATACACAACACCCATACCTCAAAAGGGTATCGACATCATCAATCGTATGGTGTACTACTACAACGAAGAGGGTGTTGCCGAGAAAAACTTGGCTACTACCAACACCGAGTTGTTCATCACCAACCGCCTTGTATCTATACAACAAGAGTTGTCGGATGTTGAAGAGAACGTAGAGCAATATCGCACACAACGCGGTCTTACCGACCTTTCGTCTGAGGCCGAGATATATCTCAAACAAACAAGCGAGTCGGACAAAGAGCAAAGCCGCCTCGATGTACAATTGAGCCTTATCGAATATGTAGAGAATTTCTTGGGCGACCCTGCCAACCTCTATGCTCCCATACCCATCTTGGGTATAAACGAGGGTGGCTTGAGCACACTCATTACCGAATACAACAAGGCCATTGCCGAGCGCGAGAGACTCTTGAACTCGTCGAGCGAGAACAACCCCGTTATCAAGGAGATTTCGCAAAACATCTTGGCTCTCAAGAGCACAGTATTGCAAGGTATCGCCTCTACTCGCAAGAGCATTGAGTTGAGCAAGAAAGACATTGCTCGCCAAGATGCCGAGAACGAGCGCAAGATACGCAACGTGCCGCAATATGAGCGCGAGCTCACCGACATCATGCGTCAACAACGCATCAAAGAGAACCTCTATGTATTCTTGTTGGAGAAGCGCGAGGAGAATGCTTTGGCTCAAACCTTGGCTGTAGGCGATGCTCGCATCGTTGATGAGCCCACAACACTGCCCTACCCCGTAGCTCCCAAGAAGGCACAAATAGCACTCATTGCTCTTGTATTGGGTATGATAATTCCTGCCGGCGTTATCTATGTCAAGGGTTTGATATTCCCCTCATTCCACGACAAGACAGAGTTGGAGAAGATGACAAACATCCCTGTGCTTGCCGAGTTGCCCAAGTGCGACAAAGACGAGTTCTTTGTTGTCAAGGAGAAGAGCAACAATACTGCATCGGAGTTGTTCCGTCTGTTGCGCAACAACTTGCAATTTACACTCACATCGCCCGATAAGAAGGTTATCATGGTAACATCGTCGGTAAGTGGTGAGGGTAAGACATTCGTATCGTCAAACCTTGCCTTAGCCTATGCCCACACTGGCAAGAAGGTGCTCATCATAGGTCTCGACATACGTCGCCCCATGGCAGCTATTCACTTCGGATATGACAACAAGAAGGGTATAACAAACTACCTTTCGTCGCAAGAATCTGACTACAACACCATCATCCATCCCACCAAGGTGAAGAATCTCGACATCATACCCGGCGGACCCGTGCCTCCCAACCCCAACGAGTTGCTGCTCACCAACAAACTCGATGAGTTGTTTGCCGAGATGCGCAACCGTTATGATGTTATTATTGTCGACTCGGCTCCCGTGGGCATGGTATCAGACTCATTCTTGCTCGACCGTGTTATCGACACCACCTTGTTCGTAACAAGATCTAAGTATACTTCTAAGAGTCACGTCAAGGCCATTAACACACTTGCATCAACACATCGCTTGAAGTCGTTGTACCTCTGCGTCAATGCAGTAGACATGACTACTCGCACATACTCATACCGTCGCTACGGATATGGCTACGGTTATGGTTACGGCAGCTATGGCTATGGTGAAGAGAACAACAAAACAAAGAAAAGCAAGAAGTTTCCTTTCATGAAGGAGAAGTAAAAACGACTATCACAATATCCCCCTCGGCGCATGAAATATGCGTCGAGGGGCTTGTTTTTGCTATAGAAACAGTATAGATTTATATATAGAATGATTACAGTAAACAACTTAGGTATTCAATTTGGTAAAAGGGTGTTGTTTCAAGATGTAAACCTCACCTTCACACCGGGCAACTGCTACGGTATCATCGGTGCAAATGGCGCCGGTAAATCAACACTTATGCGCATCCTCAGTGGTCAGCTCGACCCCACACACGGCACAGTATCAATGGCTCCGGGCGAGCGTCTATCGGTATTGAGCCAGGACCACTTCGAGTTTGACGAGTGTACTGTTATCGAGACAGTACTCCGCGGACACACTGTGTTGTGGGACATCATGCAAGAGAAAGATGCCCTCTACGCCAAAGAAGACTTTACCGACGCCGACGGTATACGCGCCGCCGAGCTCGAAGAGCGTTTTGCCGAACTTGAAGGCTGGAACGCAGAGAGCGATGCAGCCGAATTGTTGAGTGGCCTCGGCATCAAAGAAGACAAACACTATATGTATATGCGCGACCTCAGCGGTAAAGAGAAGGTGCGCGTATTGCTCGCCAAGGCACTCTTTGGCAACCCCGACAACTTGTTGCTCGACGAGCCCACCAACGACCTCGACCTTGAGACCGTAATGTGGCTCGAAAACTACCTCTCAAACTGCGAGAACACAGTGCTTGTCGTATCGCACGACCGTCACTTCCTCGACTCGGTGTGTACACACACAGTCGACATCGACTTCAGCCGCGTACAGCTCTTTGCCGGCAACTATAGCTTCTGGTACGAGTCGAGCCAGCTTGCGTTGCGTCAACAACAACAACAAAACAAGAAGGCCGAGGAGAAGCGCAAAGAGTTGCAAGAGTTCATTCGTCGATTTAGTGCCAATGTGGCCAAGAGTAAGCAAACAACCAGCCGCAAAAAGATGCTCGAAAAACTCAACATCGAGGAGATTCAGCCCTCTCAACGTCGCTATCCGGGAATTATCTTCACACCTCAACGCGAGGTTGGTAACAAGATTCTTGAGGTCAAAGGACTTGAAAAGAGCATCGAAGGCACTACTCTCTTCCGCGATGTAAACTTCACCATCGAGAAAGACGATAAGGTAGTATTCCTCTCGCGCGACCCCCGCGCCATGACAGCTCTGTTTGAGATTATCAACGGCAACATGAAGCCCGATGCAGGCTCGTTCGACTGGGGACAAACCATCACTACCGCCTACCTCCCCCTCGACAACTCGGCCTACTTCAACACCGATATGAACCTCGTAGATTGGTTGTCACAATTTAGCGACGATTCGAGCGAGATATACCTCAAAGGCTTCTTGGGCAAAATGCTCTTCTCGGGTGAAGAGGTACTCAAAAAGGCATCGGTACTCTCGGGTGGTGAGAAGATGCGCTGTATGATAGCCCGTATGATGATGCGCAATGCCAATACTATCATACTCGATACACCCACCAACCACCTCGACCTTGAGTCGATACAAGCATTCAACAACATGCTCACAGCCTACAAGGGCGTGGTACTATTTGCCTCGCACGACCACGAGTTTATTCAAACCGTAGCCAACCGTGTCATCGAGCTCACCCCCAACGGCATTATCGACAAGATAATGGAGTATGACGACTATATCACCGATGAGCGCGTAAAAGCCGCTCGCGAACGCATGTACAACGTTTAACCTATAATTATATAACAACACTATGGTAAAGCATATTGTACTTTTCAAGCTCAACGTTGAGGAGCCCGAGCGCTCACAACTCATCAACGATTTTTGCAACGCTATCATGGCATTGCCCCAACACATCGACGTGATACGCCACATCGAGGTGTCGCGCAATATCAACCCCGCCGAGCAATACGATATAGCCCTCAACTCAACATTCGACACACTTGCCGATGTAGCCACCTACGCCACTCACCCCGAGCACGTAGCCGCTGCCGGCTTGCTCAAAGGCAAGGTTGCCTCACGCGCCTGTGTCGACTACGAAATCTAATAGGCACACACACCCAAGCAACTCTATTTCACCTCCTATCCAATGCGATAGGAGGTTTTTTTATACTTTTTTTTCGTATTATTGCAACCATTTCGTGCCAATCGTACGTCTAACGCATAGAAAACCGCATCGATGCACACAACAAATTATAAACCTACAAAACTCAATAATATGAAACGTATTGTAATGATGATGTGTAGTGCCATAGTTGCCCTACTATTTGCCACAGGCATTCATGCCCAAAATCGGACCTCGACCCTCACACGTAGCGAGCAATTTATTCTCGACAGCATGCGCATGGAACTCGACAAGGCTGCCATCGAGACAAAGTATGATATGTACTGCGACTCACTGCAACAAGAACTCGATAACAAGAGTATAGCAAGCAATACTACAGAGGAGGTCGTACAGCTAATGGTTCCTATCTCATTTTTCCTATTTGTGATACTCATTGTGTGGATATGCTGTCACATATCATATCGCAAGCAACGCGACCGCTATCGCATCATTGAAAAGGCTATCGAAAACGGGCAGGAAATCCCCGAAGGACTTTTTGACGAGCCCAAGAAGGGACGTAAACAATGGACAGCAACCTTGAGACAAGCCATTGTATTCATTGCCATAGGTATCGGCTTGGCAATATTTGGTGAGACAATCGGTGTAGAAGAGATTACATCAATAGCCACAATACCAGGCATTATAGGATTGGGGTACTTGGTTGTAACCTTTATTGAGCGCCGTGAACAGCTACGCATCGAGGGGCATGAAAATAGCACAAAAGACACTCCCGATGAGTCTCGAACAACGTCAGCGGCTATTAACGACGAGGAATAAACTCACCCAACCATAGAGGTATGCGCCACAAAAACGATATGTTGTTAGTTTCTCGGGTCATGTTGCTCGACGACCGCCGTGCCTTTGCCGCACTCGTCGAGCAGCATCAACCCGCTATACGGCGCTTTTTCCTGCACCAAACGATGGGCGACGAAATGCTCAGCGACGACTTGGCTCAAGAGACCTTTATAAAACTCTACTACTCTATCAAGCAATTCAAAGGATTGTCGCACTTCTCTACCTGGCTCTACCGCATAGCCTACAACGTATTTCAAGACTATTTGCGCCGCAACAAGGCAACAGAAAGCAGCGATAGCATACCCGAGGGAGCGACAACCCCGCACTGTGACACACAAATGGATATAAACCGTGCTATGCAACAGCTCAACCCCACCGAGCGGGCCACAATAACACTCTATTATATAGAAGACCGCAAGGTAGAGGATGTAGCCTCGATACTGCAATTGCCTGTGGGCACTGTCAAGTCGCATCTATCGCGCGGGCGCAATAAATTGGCCGAATTTCTTAAAAACAACGGATATGAATAACGATACAACACCTCGCAACGACGAGAAATCGATACGACAATTTCTTACAACTCACAAGCACGAGCCACGCCCCAATAAGTGGTTTGCACAACGAGTAGTCAATAAGCTACCCGACAATACATCGAGTGCGTGCAAGATAGTTATGTGCGTGGCTACACTCATAGCAGTGGTGCTATGTGGCGTACTGTTGTATCTATCGCCCCAATATATTTTAATGCCACGAGAGAACAATATCACCATCTCTTTGTTATCTATATACACCGCAATGATAAGTACTGTGATACTTGTTGCGCTGCAAGTCATACGATTGATAAAGACATACTTCTGATTTGATTCTCTCTCAAGCGTTTAAAATCTAACTAAGCGAAAAAATGCCGACGATTGTGAAACCGCCGGCATTTTTTATATCGCACTGTGTGTATAAGTTCTATTACCACTCAAAGGCTATTGTACCACCTAAGTTGTTGAAATTGATGAGCCAACCATTAGAAAAGCGGGGAGTCATGAGCTGATAACTTGCTGCAAGGTTCAACGCTTGCTTACCACCATTTATAGGTATACGGAAACCAAGCGAAGGCTTGAGATAGAGGCTGGGATCGTTTTCCATATAACTGAGGTCGGTGTAATAACGGCCCTCACCAAGCAAAAATATAGCACCCAATTTCAGGTCTATAAAGAATCCTACCTTGGCAGGATTACCTATATTGAAACGGAAGTCGGCATAAAGAGGAACCAACACACTCACATCGTTGCGGATAGCGGGTTCGAGCGACTGAGGAAATGCCAAGTCAACACCGGCTCCGGCTCCCATAAAGCACCATGTTGAATACTTAAAACCGTGGGTAGTAGTAAACTCCAAAATATCGGGGCTATCGAAACCTGCAAGATATGCCACATCAAAGAAACCTTTATAATTGAAACTACCCGACAGAGCAGGTGTAAGCATATCTGTGAGTTTGTTGGCCATTAAGCCAAACTGCGCATTTGCAGAGGCTACAAAACTTGCCAACGCCAATACTAAAATTGATATTTTTTTCATATTCAGATTGTTTATTGATTATTTCAAAAGCATTATCGAACAAATATACACATTCTTTCACGAAAGAATGTGTATTTTAACACTTTTTTATTTATAACCCAGCTCTGCCAAGAGTCCGTCGCAAGCATCTTCAAGTAGATTGAGCACCAATTGAAAGCCCTCAGCACCCTCATAATAAGGGTCGGGGATGTGTGTGGCGGTATAGTGTCGGCAATAATCGGCCATACGCACAATCTTCTGTTCATCGTCGAGCGATGGGGCCATCGACTGCAAGTCGTAATAGTTGCTGTCGTCCATAGCCACAATCATGTCAAATTGGGCAAACATCGACTCCTTGAAGCGTTGTGCCCGATGTTCGAGCAAATATCCACGTCCGGCAGCAGCACTGCGCATGCGACGGTCGGGCAACTCACCGGCATGACCGCCGTAAGTACCGGCCGAGTCGAGATGAAAACAATGTTCTATACCACGTTGGCGCACGATATGGCGCATAATACCCTCGGCCGCCGGCGAGCGACATATATTGCCGAGACACACAAAGAGTATCTTGTATAATCCTTTATCTTCCATGAGTGCGAAGGTATCACTTTTTATCAAAAGAATTGTCCTATCTCGTCAAATAAATGGTATCGTAAATGGTATCGTTGAGGTAAACCTCGAATATTCTTGCGCTCGCTGTGAAAAATATTCAAGTAAACTTGATATTTCTCGCTCGCTTATGCGTATATTTGTAAGACATACATGAATATGGCTTTATGAACACGACTCAACATACCATTGCCCTGCAATATGGTGGCGTAATGTTAGCCCAAGGCTCCGAGCCCAATGGCTTGGCAGCTACCATTCAATATGAACTGATGCAAGCGGGATATATGCTCGATAGCGAGGCTTATCGTTGCGTAGAGCATGCTCCGCGCCAAGAGGCTGTGCGCTTTCATCACGAGGTAATAGAGTATCTGCGCACGATGTTGGGCGATACGGGCAACTTCAAGCCCTTCTATGAGGGTTTTCCGCAAGAGGTCATGGAGCTAAGCCATGCCGAACTATTTATCAATCAGCTACTCTACTATTGGAGCAACTGTACCTTCATGCCCGAAGCATGGAAGGGCGAGCGTCCGCAAGCCTTCGAGCACCCACACTACACCATGTTGCGATGCATTACACAAGCCGAGTTCGAGTCGTTCTTTACCACGCTATGCGCAAGTAGCCAATCGCTCACGGCACAAAGTCGCAACAATATATTGTGGTATGTGCACAACTATCCGGGTGTAGAAACGCTCCTGCCCAAGCAAGTACCCTTCAAAGAGACGATGTGTATGCTTGCAGCCGAGGGCATGCCCATACGATTGGCCACAGCTACCGACGTGTTGCGACTGGCCGTATACATGTCGGGAGGCGACATTTCATTGCCCCCCGTTCCGCCCTCCTATCATATCATCAACTGCAATGGCGTAGATCGCAAGTTTGAGAACAAGGCGGCAAGAAAATTCCGTTTCAAGAAATTCAGCCGAGCCGAGCGCCGCATGTTGCTTGCTCACCTCGAACAGTCGTCGTGCGATGCCTCCGAAATGGTATTGCGAGCCGAGCGCTGGAAACGTCTGGGCGAGATACTACACGTGGGTGAGTATGCACGTCGCTACCCGCGCAGCGCCGAGGCACTGTGTGCTGTGCGCAACTATGCCCGTAGCTGGTATGCACAAGTAGATGCCTGCGAAAGCCTCAATGAGCGCCTTGACATCCTCTCGCAACGCCCCGGCGAACTATTGCGCCGCATAGACTGCATGGTGCGCGAGGCCGAGAGCGATAGCGAGGTGAACACCATCTTCGAGGCCTATACACAAGCTCTACCCCACGCATCGAGCAAGGTTCTATATGAGCTATACAACCACTTCTTGCGCCGCAGGCAAGAAGATGTGGTGCGACCTATACTGCTCAAGCACAAGCGCACGCCCCTATTTCTCGAAAGCAACGACGCCTTTGACGAGGCTTTGAGCAATCGCCTTATAGCCCCAATCGAAGCCGAGCTGAAACGACGCTACAGCACAATGGAGACGCTGGGCAAGGTATACATCGACGAGCGACTGAAAGCAGTACCCGCACCCATGCAGATGCGAGGACTCAATCCGGCTCTGAAAACACTCATCAGGGGCACACGCGTACCCTTGAACAACCCTGATGCTCGCGTAGTACGTTTCTATCTGCATTGGATAGACCCACATGGGCATGAAGACCTCGACCTTTCGGCAACCTTTGTAGGCGACAACAACATAGAGACCATTTCGTGGGCTACAGGCCTCAAAAACGAATGCGCCATACACTCGGGCGATGTGCGCCACCGCAAAGGCGACTGCGCCGAGTATATCGATGTGATACTCGAAGAGGCTCGCAAAGAGTTTCGCTACGTGGTCATTACAGCCAACAACTTCGAGCGACGCCCCATGAACAGCCTCGACGCGGCATTTGGCTACATGGAGCGGGAGCACCCCGAGGCCAACGCAACATGGATGCCCGAAACGACAGCCAACAGCTTCCGATTTTCGTCTGAAGCACAAGGTGTACACATGGTCATACTCGACCTTGAGAAGATGGAGTATATTGTGCTCGACATCGACAGCCAATCGCTACCCGTAGCATATCTCGATACCGCACTCATGACACTGCTCATACGCCTCTACACCGACACACCCGCGCTCGACATGTACACCCTGCTACAATGGCATGCCATGATGCGAGGCACACTTGTCGACACTGCCAACGAGGCCGACACAGTAATGGATTATGAAAATTTCACAACACAATATACCGAGTGTTTAAAATATTTAGTCTAAATTTGTAGCACACAACGATACAGCACCCCGGCCCCACGGTCGCAACCATATAAGCAGGCTATCGGCGAAGTTACTTCTATCAGATGCTTATCTAAGCAACGTTATTTCACTTCCCGGCTCACCTGCTTTTTTTATGTCCAAAAGCGATGGTCGTTTGGTTATGTATCAACTTTTTGCTATCTTCGCACTCGCATTAAAAACAACGAATAAACTATATGAAAGATATTGTAGTGAGCGGCATCCGCTCGACAGGCAACCTACACTTGGGTAACTATTATGGTGCATTACGCAACTTTGTCAAGATGCAAGACGAGAGCAACTGCTACTTCTTCATCGCCGACTTGCATGCGCTCACCACACACCCCGACCCCGCCTCGCTCCACGAGAATGTAAAAAACATCCTTGCCGAGTATTTGGCAGCCGGTCTTGACCCCGAGAAATCGACCATCTTTATACAAAGCGACGTACCCGAAATATCGCAACTCTACCTCTTGATGAACATGCATGTAGGTATAGGCGAGTTGATGCGTACGGCCTCGTTTAAAGACAAAGCCCGCAAGCAACTACACCTCGACAGTCGCGCCGACGAGAGCGAAGAAGCTATCGAGAAAGAGATTATAAGCGACTCATCAAAGAATCGTGTCAATGCAGGATTGCTCACCTATCCTACCCTCATGGCCGCCGACATTCTCATTCACAAGGCTACCAAAGTACCCGTGGGTAAAGACCAAGAGCAACACTTGGAGATGACCCGCCGATTTGCACGCCGATTCAACTCGGTATATGGCGTAGAACTCTTCCCCGAGCCCACCAGTTACAACTTTGGTCAAGCCAGCATCAAAGTGCCCGGCCTCGACGGCAGTGGCAAGATGGGCAAGAGTGAGGGCAACTGCATCTACCTCTGCGATGAAGAGAAAGTATTGCGCAAAAAAGTAATGCGCGCCGTTACCGACGAGGGTCCCCAAGCCCCCAACTCGCCCAAGAGCGAGCCCCTGGAAAACCTCTTCACCCTGCTCAAGATTGTATCTACCCCCGATGTAGTGAGCTACTTCGACGAGCAATACAACAACTGCTCTATCCGTTATGGCGACCTCAAGAAGCAACTTGCCGAGGATATACTCAAGACCACCACACCCATACGCGAGCGCATCCTCGACATACGCAGCAACGACGAGTATCTGCGCCGTGTGGTAGCACAAGGTGCCGAGCGAGCTCGCGAAAGCGCAGCACGCACTCTCGACGAGGTGCGCAAAGTAATGGGCTTCAAGTCATTCTAAGAAACACACCCACACAAGATAGCATATTGCGGGTTGCATCACGATGCAACCCGCAATGTTTATATACATCCGATGCAACAAAGGGCAAAAAGAGGCATTTGCATCAACAGTAAGAAGCAGCCCATTACGCAACTGTTACTTAATGTAAAAAGGGCAAAAGTTTCTCAGTAAAAGACAGTTGTAATTGACAAACATTTCGTATTTTTGCAGCCAAATTATGCTATTGTGAGTAGATATAGGAAACAAATCATTTTATAACAATATCTTTATGAAGAAATCACACTACATCATCATGTGTGCATTGCTGAGTTTTATCTCGGCATGGGCACAAGAAGGTCCTGTTATTCAAAAATTTATCTTTGATGACTCGGCTATTATCAATGGTATGTCAGACAATGGCCAATATGCTTGCGCCAACTCATTCGATGCCGAAGATGCACTGATTCAAAAAGGTGCACGTCTTATTGAAATCGACACCGAAAAGGTAACTGACTTGACAGCCAACCACGGAACATTTGCTTCGATGGGTACTACCGACGTTACCAACGATGGTAGCATTGTAGTGGGCGAACTCAACCACAAGCCCGCTTATTGGTCGAAGGCTACCGGTAAATGGACTCAATTGCCCTGCGAAGATAGCGAATACTACGGTGAGGTAAAAGCTATTACCCCCGACGGCAAGTATGCTGTAGGTCGCCAATCTATCGATGAAGATGGTTTCTACTCGCTCCCCGCAATGTGGGATATGACTACAGGCAAGCTCATGGAGACTCCCGGTGTACCCGAGTATGACATGACCGGAAAAAGCCAAGACCAAAACTGGTTTAACCAAATCTCGGCCGACGGCAACCTCATCTTGGGCTGTATCTCTTATAGCTATATATCAAACCAATTCTACTACATCTACGATGTAAAGAATGAGACCTACACTCCCATAGGCTTCACCGAGAGCAACAAACGCTTCACTCCCGTTGTCGATGGTATTCTCTTTATCAACAGCGCTACCTTCAGCAACAATGCCGAGTGGGTAACAGGTCGTGCCTATATGTACAAAGCTATCGAAGGCAACCAATTTGGCAACCAATACGAGACATCATATACCTACAACGTGAAGAGCGGTGCATTTGAACTCTACGACACGTCGTTCGACCACGACTTGGTAGCCAGCGCCATCGACAGCCAAGGTAATGCCATGGCAGCTACCCCCAGCGGTACTCCCATTCGTGAGTGGAGCGTGCGCAACGGTGCATATTGGTTCCCCTTCAGCCAAATCTTGAAGCAACAATATGGCTACGACTTCTATGCCAAGACCTTGTTCGACAACACCGGTACACCCATGTTCCTCAGCGACGACAACAAGCGTGCCACAGTGATGGTCGACCCCTACTCTTCGTATGTTGTAACCCTCCCCACCACATTTAGCGAGGCTTGCAAAGGTGTAGACTTGCTCGGTTCATACATCGTTTACCCCCGCGAAGGTGCTACAATCTCACGTCTTAAAGAGATTACAATCACATTCGACCACGATATCCAAATCGTTGGTGCCAAGAATTGTGTAGAGATACGCAACGCTGCAGGCGAGACTGTATATAGCTCTATTGGCTTCACTGCAAATGGCAAGAAAGCTACTATCACATACCGCAATGCATCACTCGACGAAGGCGAAAAATACACCTTGCACATACCCGCAGGTGCTGTTGCATTGGCTATGGACAAGGCTATGAGCAACAAAGCTATCGACATAGCATACAACGGTCGCGCCAATACTCCCGTAAAACTCACAAACATCTATCCCAGCGAGGAGAGTGCTATTGCCAAGATTGACAACAACACCAACCCCATCGTGCTCACATTCGATGTACCCGTATTCTTGCCCGACTCGGCCATTGCCTACCTCTACAACGAAGCCGAAGTTGAGCCTGTTGCAACCTTGCTCATGGCCTACAGCGGTAGCGTGGTAGCCGTATACCCCAACACTACTCAATACCTCTTTAAGGACAACAACTACCGTGTAGAGGTAATGCCCGGCTCGGTAACCGACGTTGCCGGAAACGGTGCCAACGAGAAAATCGTGATAAAATACCGCGGTAGCTACGAGCGCGAAATCGTATATGACGACAACTCATTGCTCATTGAAAACTTCAACACCGTGGGTGTAGCCAACTGCTTGCCTTGGGATGCCGACCGTCTCCAACCCAACGCTACTGCCAAAGCTATTGGTTTCGACCGTCATGACTATGGCTGGGCTATCGTATGGGACGACAACGACAGCAACATTGCAGCCTCATCACACTCTATGTACGAGCCCGCAGGTAAAAGTAACGACTGGCTCATCATGCCCCAAATCTATATCCCCGATGAGAAGTGTGCCCTCACATTCTTGTCGCAAAGCTTCTTGACAGGTTACAAAGACTACTTGAAAGTGTACATCTGGGCCAACGAAGAGGTTATCACTATGCCCAGCGACGAGTTGGTTGCACGCTTTGCCCAAGAAGGCGACTTGGTATACAACGAGTTGCAATCGCCCGGTAGCGACGACAACACTCTTGCCGGCGACTGGACCGAAAACTACTTGAGCCTTGCCGACTATGCCGGTAAGAACATCTACATCGCCTTTGTAAACGACAACGAAGCACAAAGCGCTGTATTTATCGACGATGTGATGGTATCACATAACAAGCCTTTCCGTGTGGCTTTCACAAACGAGACATCTGTGGTAGCTCGCGAAAGCATCCTCATTGCCGGTGCATTGTCTATCGACTCAGACACCGACGTATATGAGTCTATAAGCCTCACACTCACCGACAACGAAGGAAATGAGATAGAAACCATCAGCGAGAATGGCCTTTCTCTCAAAAAAGGCAACGTTTACAAATTTGCCTTTGCCAACGCACTTCCTTTGGAAACAGGTATCGTCAACAAGTTTACTCTCACAGTCGTTTGCAACGACAATCACTACGACATCGATGGCAAAATCACCAACCTTGCCTTCAACCCCGTTAAGCGCGTAGTGCTCGAAGAAATCTCGGGTATGGGCTGCCAAAACTGTCCTCTCGGCTTCCTCAGCATCGACAAGATTCATGAGTTGTATGGCGACTTGTTCATCCCCATCTGTATCCGCACATTCCAAGATCCTCTCGGTGCCGGTCTCACCGACTACACCGACTTCCTTGGTCTTTCTTCGGCTCCCTCGGGTGTTATCAACCGCAAGAGCATGTGTTTCCCTGCTGTTTCATACAACAACGACTACTACTTCAGCAACACACAACTCCCCGTAGCAAGCGACAAGTTGTGGCTTGATGTTGTAGGCGACGAGTTGCAAATTCCTACCGAGGCCGACATCAACGTAGGCGAAATGACAGTAGATCCCAAGACCAACGAGATTGTTATTCCTTGCACTGTTAAGTATGCCTTGACCTCCGACAATTGCAACCTCAACCTCTTTACAGTTGTGATGGAAGACTATGTATCGAGCATGCAAAAGAATGGCTTCTCATCGCTCGCATTAGAGAGCCTTGGCGAGTGGGGCAAAGGTGGTATCTACGGCCAAAGCCTCGTAATGGACTATAAGTTGATGGATGTATGTCGCTCATACGAAGGCTTGACATTCAACGGTACAGGTGGCTACCTCCCCCAAGAGATTGTAGCCGGCGAAGAATATACAGCCGAAGTGCGCACCAAAGTGCCCGCTACATTGGGAAGCTTTACCAACTGCAAGGTTGTCGTAATGTTGATTGACGCCAACACCGGTGCATATATCAATGCAGCTATGAGCAACACATTTACAAGCATCAACAACATCAGCAACAATGCCAACGCAACAGTAACTACTGCCGACGGTAAGATTGTTGTTACAACTACCGACAATGCTCGCATTGAGGCCTACACTGCCAACGGTATGCTCATTGGCACTGCCTACGGCAATGGCCAAGCAAGCATCGACGCTCCTGCCGGTGTAGCCGTTGTAAGAGTAATTACAGGCAACGATGCAACTGTAACAAAAGTTCTCGTAAAATAATCACACAATCACATACCCCTCATGCCAACACAAAGGCTTGAGGGGTATTATTTCAAACCTATAATTCACAAAGCTTTATGAAAAAAATCTTTACACTTTTGCTTGCCATTGTGGCTCTTGGTGCAAATGCCAAAGTCATAGACTTGGGTCAATTGCAATTGGACACCGACTACTCTATTGCAGGTGACTTCAACGATTATATAGGCACATTTACTGCTCCTTTAAGCGGTACACTTATTGCCACAGGTACCAACTCTACTGTGCTTGAACCCTACCAAGCCAAACTCGACAATATGGAAACCGAGGGTAACCACATCGCAGTAAACTACGACAACTACTACGGCAACAAGCAATATCACTTTGATGTTACGGCAGGTACTACCTATTACTTCTACCTCAATTTCTCAATGAACTCATCTACCTTCCGTCTTGCAATGGATGCCGGCGAGGGTATACAAATAGCCAAATGCACACCCGAAGAGGGTAGCGTATTCAGCGTATCGGGCGGTGGCTTGGTATCGGTACAATTCAACCGTGCCGTAAGCGTCAACCCTCAAGCTCGCGTTATTGCCGGTGAGAAAGAGGTTTCGGTTTCAATAAACGGTCAAGCCAACATCTACTCGCTGGAAATTAAAGAGATACTCATGGGATGGCTCACCGACGGCACATTGGTGGGTGGCGATAAATTCTCAATCCGTATATTCGACGTTACTGCTGCCGACGATGCTTCGCAAAAATACGGCACTGATGGCATAGCAGAGATTGAATATATCATTGGCTCAATGCCTGTTATGCTCACTGCTACCGAAAATACTGCCGGCACATTCAAGTCGTATTATATGGAGAATGATCCCACAGGTATCGTTAAGCTCCAATTCGACGGCGAGATTTCAACAGCTTTGGCTTCACTTACATTCGGTTCGCTCGACGTTGAGGGCGACTATTACACCGAAACTCTTACACCTACTATCGAAGGCAACACTATCACAGTAGACCTCCGAGGAAAGACTCGCACTCCCGAAAAGATGGTTGCATCGGGTACTAACTACAACAACGTAACCATTTCGTTCAATAAAGTCCTCGATACTACCGGTCAATATGTATATTCGGCTCAAGACGGTGTTATCGGTGGTTTCTCGTTCACTTACGACGAGTTGTTGGTAGTAACAGCCGACGTGCTCTGCGAGTTTACTCCCGCTCCCAATAGAAGCCTCGATGGTGTAGCCGAAATCGAAATTTGGATTACTGACGAAGCCAAGTTGAGCTACGACGGTGTGTTGTTCCAATATGGCACAGAGAAAGAAAACCTCGACCGACAAGTAGTTGTAGAGAATGGTCTTATCACCAAAGAAGCCGACCCCGACTTCGAGGGTACTTCTCTTCTCTACGTACCTGTTCCCGAAGAAATTAAGGGCGACTATTACATCAAAGTATCACTCAACAACCTTACTACTGCCGATGGTATCGACCACAGCCAAGACATTGTAGCCGACTACTATTATGGCAACGCTGCTATCGACAAGGTATTTGGCGAGGAGACTACCGAGTTTACCGTATACAACACTCAAGGTATTCTCGTGCTCTACACCACCAACCGCGATGCTGTAAAGAACCTTCCCCAAGGTATCTACATCATCAACGGCGAGAAGTTCTTGTTGACTCGATAAGCAAGAAAAAGACTCCATAACACAACAACGCCCCGACTCAACGAGCCAGGGCGTTGTTTTTTTCACCCCCTTGTAGCACAAGGTTGTACTTGCGGTAGTAACGCATATATTGTTTGCCACAATAGCCTCAGTCGTGGTTCATGATACTGTGGCAGGATAAAAAAAACCGTGGCTGTAAGATAGATTTACTGCCACGGGATACTATTTTGTAGTGATACTGTTTCGTTATTTTCCTTCGCTGTATTGGTAGATTATCTGGTCGAGAACTATCGATATATCATCCTCTTTGATACCGGCTGCTTTGAGCTCGGGTATATCGTTCTCGAAGTTTTGCACAAAGCGTTTTATATCGCCCTTGTCGCTCTTGATACTTTGCTGATATAGTGCAATGGCTTGGCGCAAATCGCCTCGCACCCACGCCACGTGTGCGACATTGAGGTAGTCGAGTGCTCGGGGCGTGTTGTCGAGAATCTTTTGATACCAACTTGCAGCTTGATCGTACTTGCCTGCAAGGAACGAGCACCAAGCTATAGGTCGACGAGCTTTTGTACCCTTCTTGTCGAGGAAGTCTACTTTGTAATAGTAGCCGAGTGCCTTCTCATACTCCTTCAGTTCCAGATAGCAATGTCCTATGTTGAGATTGATAGACAAGTTTTCGGGCTCAATATCAGCAGCGCGCAGGAGGTAGTCGAGAGCCATCTCTATTTTTTTAAGGTTTCTGTAGCACACGGCTATGTGTCGTAGTGTCCACACATGGTTGGGCTTGATAAGGTCGGCTCTGAGGTATAGCTCTAAAGCCTCTTCGTAGTTGCCCAACGATTGATGGCAGTACCCCCACTTCTGGTATAGTTCGCTATGGGTATAGTTCTCTTTCGACAGTTTGTCGAATATTTGTGCGGCATTACTATAGTATTCGTTCTTAAAAAGGTATTCGCTCAATGTGCGCAATAACTTCTCGTCGTGCGTTATGGGAGAGAAGTGCTCTATCTGTAGTAGATCATTGAGGGGTATACCGAATATATCGTACAACTCGTTGCGTCGCGGATGGAGTTTTATGAGGCGGTATAGGTCTTGTATGTAACGGTTCGATATACTTTCTCGTTCGCGACTTTTACGGTAGAGCTGTGCCTTGGCTTCCTCTTCCATTTGGGCATTTTCGCTACGAAATTGCGAGGCCATCATCTGACGTTGCTCCATGGGTGCATGAGCCAATGACAAGCAGAATGAATACTTATCGCTGTTGCATAGGAAACTCGATGTGCGCAGTATATCGGCAAATCTTTTACCCCACTCCTCGTTGCCCAACGCTTCGGCTACGGCGCTGTGATTGATGACAAAAGGCATAAACCAATTGGATAAGCTACTGAAAAACGGGAAGCCCTTGAGGTGTGCAAAGGTACTCATGAACACATCGGCGCCTTGCATTTGCAACTCGTTCAGTTCCATGATGTTTTCGCTTACACCGGTCTGTTCTATGAGCTCTTGCCACTCGGGATTGTGCTCAAGTGCCTCTATGTCGTGTAGCGCATCGTCCTCTTTTATTTTCTTGTAGAGCGATGGACTTATTTTCATCATTTTGGGGAGAATCTCTTCGGTCATTTTGCGCGAGATTTTTTCTGTATCGCGACTGCGTATAAACTGGAAGAGAATGTTGCGGGTATCGGTCGTAAACTGTTCGTTGTCGAGCAGGAGCGACAGCCTGCCCCCCAGGTTGCTGTATAGATAGAGACGAGTGCGGTAGCGCAGTATTACTATGAGAATACCACATAGAGCTCTTATCTGTACCTCGGGGCTATCGTGATGCAGGTATGCATCTATGAGAATATCTACTTTTGTCTCGTCAAAAGCATGGATTATATTGAGCGTAATGGCCGACACCACAAGTGCCGACACCGACTCGGGTAGATGGTGGGGTTGCAAGGCCTCACGCAATGTGGCATAGTCGTCGGCAGTGGCTGGGAAGTTGGTCCATACTTTGTCAAAGAAATCTATGGCCGCATATTCTACAGCCTTGCGCATAGTCACTATCGCATCACTACCGGGCATGAGCTCGGCCAGCGAGAGCTCGTTTACACTATTGTCGAGCGATGCAAATAGTTGCGACAGCGTTTTGTTGGCTATGCGATGCGACTTTCTTGTCGAGTAGTATAGGCTCATATCGCTGTTGTTGCGCAACTTGTCGCATATCGAGTCAGTGAGGTTGTAGGTCGCTGTAACAAGGCGATTGTATACCTGTGGACGGATAGGGTCGTCGACACCGTCGAGCATGTATTGTATCATGTATCGATATGAAGTTTCCAACTCGTTGAGCTTGGTTTCTACATCCCATTCTTGCAGTACACCCAATAGAGAGCGCAAGCGCGCAAAGGCTCTCTGCAAGTGACGATGCTGCAAAGCGTCGTAAATATATTGTTGCGCCTCTATGATTTCTTTTGACAGCATAAAAACCTTTCTTATCTATAAACTATAAACATTACACGATGTTTATATATCCGGTTGTATGTGATGAGTTCGTTTTTATTAACCACTTTTATGTGGTAAAGTTAATGAAATTCTAAAAAATGACTATCTTTACATCCGAAAAAAAACGACAATTATGTTTTCAGGAATAGTAGAAGAGGCTGCAACGGTAAGAGCATTGCGTACCGAGCAGGGAAATTTACATTTGACATTGAGTTGCTCATTTGCCAATGAGTTGAAGATAGACCAAAGTGTAGCACACAATGGCGTGTGCCTCACAGTAGTGAGTATCGATGGCGATTGCTATACCGTAACAGCCATCAAAGAGACCCTCGAACGCTCAAACTTGGGCTTGCTCAAGGTTGGCGACTTGGTAAACCTCGAACGCAGCATGGTGATGAATGGCCGTCTCGATGGTCACATAGTGCAAGGTCACGTCGACCAAACAGCTCGTTGTCGCGAGGTTGTAGAGGCCGATGGCAGTTGGTACTACACCTTCGAGTATGAGCTCGATCGAGAGATGGCACAACGTGGCTACTTTACCGTCGACAAAGGCTCGGTAACTGTCAATGGTGTGAGCCTCACTGTATGCAACCCCACCGACAACACCTTCCAAGTGGCTATTATACCCTATACTCACGACCACACCAACTTCTGTCAAATCGAGGCCGGCACGGTTGTAAATATCGAGTTCGACATCATAGGCAAGTACCTCTCGCGTATGATGCACTTTGCCGACAAATAAGTATATTCTATGGAGCGATTCTTAGACCTTGCCGGTCGCCGTCAGAGCGACCGTGCATTCGACTCAACACGCGCTATCGAGCCCGAGAAGATAGCCCGTATACTTGAGGCTGCACAGCTTGCCCCATCGGCGTGCAATGCGCAGCCCTATAAGATTATAGTTGTAGACGACCCCGTGTTGAAAAACAAAGTGGCCGATACTACTTCGTCGAAAGTGTTGGGCATGAATCACTTTACCAAGCAAGCGCCCGTACACATGATTATCGTCGAGGAGAATCCCAACTTTACATCGGGTATAGGCGCCGTTGTCAAAGACAAGCACTTCCCCTACATCGACATAGGTATCGTGGCAGCCCACATTACACTTGCTGCAGCCGACGAGGGTGTGGGTTCGTGCATACTCGGTTGGTTTGATGAGAAAAAGTTGCGCACCTTGCTCGGCATACCTGCACGCAAACGCATCTTGCTCGACATTGTATTGGGCTACTCTACCCAGCCCTTGCGCGAAAAGAAACGCAAACACATCGATAAGGTAGTAGGTTACAACAAATATTGACCCCCTCGTGATACATGCGTCGCCTCATTGCCCTCATATTGCTCACCATGCCCCTGCTTGCACAAGCCCAAAGCAGTGCACTCACGGGGCGTCGTAGCAGTGTCGAGACCATGTTGCACAAGGCGAGCACAACGCAGACGGTCGATCGAAACCTACTCCCGCCGCCCCAATGGGTCGACACGCTCTATACCCCCGACATCCCATTTACCTCGCGAGCAGTTTCTATGCACGGCTATGCCAAGCGACTTGGCGATGCTCGCGAGAGTTTTATTCTGCGCAATGAGACGCATACCTACCGCATATCGCGTGTCGTGCTCAAACTTGTATATTCACTCGAAGACGGACGCGAGATATATCGTCGCAATGAGACCATCGAGTGCGATATTCGCCCCGGTGAAACGCAATCAATCGCTATCAAGAGCTTCGACAAAGATAGCAGATACTACTACTTCCCTACTCCACCACAACGCGCCAAAGGTGTGCCTTACAGGGTGCAATACGACGTATTGCGATATGATGTTGTAGTAGAAAAATAAAATCGAATAATTGTTACAAACCCCAATTTGACACATTCCGGCCGTACCGCTGGTACGCCCCTACGTGCGCGCATAAATGCACGAGGGGATTGTGCGCCCTACGGGCGAAGGTAGGGCACGCACCAACGGTGCGTCCGAATGGTATATGCGAGAGAAACGTGCGCAAAGATGTCTGAAAGACATGTTGAGCGGCATTTATGCCACGAATATGGATAACCCCGTACGAGTGCCGATAGGCACGAAGTGCGGGGAAGCGTGACTACACGCAATACTCCTCCCCTGTGTTTTCGCATGAAAATATAGGGGAGGTGGTCGCAGACCGGAGGGGTTAAGTGTTTTTGCGAGATTTTTCAACCCCCTCGGCTTACAGCCACTCCCCCTATCAGTGCTACGCACTGCAGAGGGAGAAAACGCCCGCATGCGGGCGAGGAATATTTTATAAACATAAATACATAAGTTACATAAGCCTCGCCTGGTGTTTTTTAATGAGACAGAAGAACATAAGGACATATTTTTCTATCACTAAAGCTTTTGTTTCTTTTGTTCTTTTGTCATAAAAACTGCAGAGGGAGAAAACGCTCGCGCGCGGGCGAAGGTAGGGACGTACCAACGGTACACTGCTGTCCCAATAAACTTTTAACAAAGAAACTGAATGCGGTTTTAGGGTAATGCTCATCGCAAATTGCTAAAATCAAAAATAGGCAATTCATAATACTTTTTATCTACACTAG